>DIWD01000025.1:20174-77916 GCA_002428405.1 bacterium UBA6115 | reverse complement strand
CGGAATTGTCTTTCTACCGGCAAGGCGAGTTCGTTGACCTTTGCGCCGGGCCTCACCTGCCCGGCACAGGGAAGGTGAAAGCCTTCAAGCTCACCAGCCTGGCGGGCGCATACTGGCGCGGAAGCGAAAAGAACAAGATGCTGCAGCGCATTTACGGGACAGCGTTCTTTGACAGGGAAGAGATGGATGCCTACCTGGCCCAGGTTGAGGAAGCGAAGAAGCGCGATCACAGGAAACTGGGACGTGAGCTGGACCTGTTTGACATCCTTGAAGAAGGCCCCGGCTTTCCCTTCTTCTATCCCAAGGGCATGGTGCTGCGCAATCTCCTGGAGGATTTCTGGCGCAGGATCCATCGTGAGCACGGGTACGAGGAAATCAGGACCCCCATGATTTTGAGCCGTGAGTTATGGGAACGCAGCGGCCACTGGGACCATTACAGGGAAAATATGTATACGACCCGGATAGATGACATGGACTTCGCGATCAAACCCATGAACTGCCCGGGCAGCATTCTTGCCTACAAGCGCAGGATGTGGAGCTACCGTGATTTCCCGATGCGCAACGGGGAGCTTGGCGTTGTCCACCGGCATGAGAAATCCGGCGCGCTTCACGGGCTGATGCGCGTGCGATGCTTTACGCAGGACGACGCGCACCTTTACATGACCCCGGAGCAAATCAAGGATGAAATCATCGGGGTCTATCAACTCTCTGACCTGATTTACAGCGCTTTTGGCTTCAAGTACAAGGTGGAGCTGTCCACGATGCCTGAAGACCATATCGGCACCATCGACATGTGGGAGAAAGCGACAGACGTTCTGAAAAGCGCCCTGGATGAAATCAAGGTGCCTTATCAGATCAACGAAGGCGACGGCGCCTTTTACGGCCCGAAGATCGACTTCCATCTGCGCGACAGCATCGGGCGCACCTGGCAATGCGGCACCATCCAGCTGGACATGAACCTGCCGGAGCGGTTTGACCTGACCTACACAGGCCCTGACGGGGAAAAGCACCGGCCGGTGATGGTCCACAGAACCATTTACGGCTCGATGGAGCGGTTCATGGGCATTCTCACAGAACATTTCGGCGGCGCGTTCCCGCTGTGGCTGTCCCCCGTGCAGGCGCGCATCCTGACCATCACGGACCGCGCCGATGTGGCCGCGAAAGAGCTGAAAAAGAAGATGGAATCAGAGGGTCTGCGGTTGGAAATGGACCTGCGGAACGAGAAGATCGGTTTCAAGGTCCGTGAGGCGCAGATGATGAAAACCCCCTATATGCTGGTCATCGGTGACAGGGAAGCGGAAGAGGGTACCGTCTCGGTCCGCAACCGAAAAGGTGAAGCCATCAATGGCGTGGGCCATGACCGGCTGATTCAAGTCCTGCTGAAGGAAGCGGGCAGCATGTCGCTGGAGCAAAGCACGGAGTTTTAGTTCCGGTAAAAACCTTCAATCCACTTCCTCTTCGCCCTGGCGCAAGCCGGGGCGTTCCTTTTTCAACTTTCAAGGTCATTGCCTCATGGATCAAACTGACATATACTGGGACACAGAAAAACGAAAAGAGGGATCGTTATGAGGCCTTTCATGTCGGAGGACTTCCTGCTCAATTCTTTTGCTGCGAAACACCTTTATCATGATTACGCGAAGGACATGCCCATCATCGATTACCACTGCCACCTGGCGCCCGAAGAGATTGCGGAGGATATCGGTTTTCGCAATATCGGGCACCTGATGCTGGGAGGGGACCATTACAAATGGCGCGCGATGGCTGCCTATGGCTTTGACAACGCCTTCATCCGCACCTCGGACGACAAGGAGAGATTCTTCGCTTTCGCCAAGGCCATGCCGATGATGGCGGGCAATCCGCTGTATCACTGGACCCACCTGGAGCTCAGGCGGGTATTTGGCATCACGGACCTGCTCAATCCGGACACCGCACAGAAAATATGGGATGAGGCCAACGAAAAGCTGAAGGACAAGTCCTTTCATGCCCGCGGGCTCATCAAACAGTTCAATGTCCGTGCCCTGTGCACCACGGATGACCCTGTTGATGCGTTGAAATATCACCAGGCACTTTCCAGGGACGACGGTTTCCCCGTCCGCGTCCTGCCTGCCTTCAGACCGGACAAGGGCATTAACGTGGGCAAGGAAGGCTTCAGGGACTATCTGGGCAGGCTGTCGCAAGCGTCCGGGGTGCGGATTTCCTCCGCTGAGGACGTCATCGCAGCGCTGGAAAAGCGGATCGCCCACTTCCATGAATGCGGCTGCAGGCTGTCTGACCACGCGCTTGACACGGTTCCCTTTTCCGGACCGGACATTCGCAAGGCCAACGAGGCCTTCCTTGACGCGATGGACGGCCGCAAGCCGGATGATGAGGCGGCAGAGCATTACAGGACACTGCTGCTGATCGCGCTGGGCGAAAGCTACAGCCGTCATGGCTGGGTCCAGCAATACCATATCGGCGCCTTGCGCAACGTCAATTCCAGGCTGTTCAGATTGTTTGGCCCGGACACCGGCTTTGACGCGAATACCGACGCGTCGGTCGGGGCGAACCTGGCAGGATTGCTTGACGCGCAGGAAGCGAAAGGAACGCTTCCCAAAACCATCCTTTACAGCCTGAACCCCGCTGCCAATTATACGCTGGCGACCATCGCGGGCTGTTTCCAGGGAGGGACCCCCGGCAAAATCCAGTTCGGCAGCGCCTGGTGGTTCTGCGACCAGTATGACGGGATGACAGAGCAAATGAAAGCGCTGTCCTCCATCGGCCTGATCAGCCAGTTCGTGGGCATGCTGACAGACTCCAGGAGCTTTGTGTCCTATCCCCGGCATGAATACTTCCGAAGGATTTTCTGCGCCATCCTGGGCGGCTGGGTGGACCGCGGCGAATACCCGCAGAACGAAGACGCCCTTGAGAGAATCGTCAAGGGCGTGTGCTACCGCAACGCGCGGGATTATTTTGATTTCGGGCTGGCGGATTAGCGGTCTGTTTCCTTTTCTGGCACGCCCAGCAAGCGCATATGCCGGCCGATATGGCGCTCCAGTTTTTCGGCGTAGCTTTGGGCGTTCGCGTCCCAAAACCTGTAGAGTTTACTGTGCAGCCGCGCATCACTGAGGATCAGCCCGTAGGTGATATGGATGAGCTGCCGGGCGTCTTTATCATCCATCAGCCCGGGAAGCTCTGCATCTGCCAAATCCCGCAGGTCCGGGATCCTCGCCGGGTCCGCGGACACATGATAATACGCACGAGCCTCATTGAAATGCTCCAGCGCGAAAGCATGCGCCTCGCGGTAGAGCGCGGGGTCCTTTTCTGCGCAGACCCGCATCGCTTCCAGCCAGTTTGTTCCCGCGGTCTTCACATGGAATACCCCACGGGTATGTTTGCCAATCGAGGGGAACACGCTGAATTTGTCTGAGCCTGAGTGCACGCTGATCTTATAGCCGAAATGACGCGCGATGGCTGCATGGATACGCATTTCCGCGTCAAACTGAGAGACATCCCCGATATAATCGATGCCCTTCTGGAACTCCCCGCAAAAGCGGGGCGCAAGGGTCGCCATATGAACGCCCGCGGCCTTCAGCTCGCTGGCGGCAAAAAAGTGCTGCTGCGGAGTGGTTGGCGTTGCGGTCTCATCAATCGAGATTTCAAGCTCAGTTGACGCTCCGCCATCCAAGAAGAATTTTTCCCATACTTGTTTTGCGAAACGAATGGCGTCGCCATAAATATGCTGGGCCTGCGCCAGGTCATCCTCTGTGAAGACGATGCCGGCGCCGTCCTCCAAAACGAAGGTTCTGCCAAGGTAACGCTGGCGCACTTCCTGGCTGAGCTCGGCTTTTCCGCCATCGCCTCTGATGTGCTCGGAGCAGTCCAGCGTGATCATGCTGAAACCAAGTTCCAGCGCTCCTTTTACCTCATCCATCGTCTTGAGGTGGTCCCCGTCAGCGCCAAAACCGTCCTGGTAATCTTCCCTGAATACCGCAAAGGTGACGGCATCCAGCACGTCTTCATACGTTCTTCCGGTCAGTTTCAATTCCCTCATGGATTGCTGGGCGAGCACCGGGGCGGCGTCATACTTGCGGAACACCCGGATGTGCCCCGGGGTCGCGATGCCCAGCCTGTCCCCCACGCCGAAACTGCGCTCCCTTCCCAAAACGGGCACAGGGGCTGTGAAAGGGAAGTTCTCCCTGAGGTACTCCGCCGCCTCATGGTCTTTGGGACGCGCTTTCCCGTCAATGACCAGCACATCCCCTTCCCCGCCCCTGGCAACATAAACATTGCCATGCTTTGAACGGGGATAAATCAACAGATTGCCCATTTATGCCTCCTTTCCTGCCTGCCCTGCCCTTTTCCATGCTTCCGGCAGGATATCGATGGTGTTCCCGATCATTTCAGCAAACATCTTTTGGGTGTCCAGCGGGTTGAGCCGGCATGTCTGGGGATCATTGAGAAGAACGTTCAGCGCAAGGTTCCAGTCACAGGTCATCGCGGCTTTCACAATGCCCAGCTGATTGAAACAATGGCGGGAAACAAGCGCGTCAACCCCGTGAGGGAGCGGCCCTGAATACATCGGGGAAATCGCATCGCGGGAGAAGAACGCGTTGATCTCAACGACAGCGCCTTCCGGCAGATTGGGGATCTGCCCGCGGTTGGGGATATTGACATTGGACACCATGTCCCCCAGTCCAAGCAGCGCCTTGAGCAGCAGATGCCCCTCCTCGCCGGATTCCTTCATGTCAATGGGCTCAGCCCCTGATAGCAGTGCGGCGCGTTTTGCAAGCCTCTCCGAAAGGTCCTTTTCCCGCCAATCCACACTGGTCAGGCTGAATCCCCATTCCTTCGCGGTATTCGGGTCTTTCAGGTACCAGGGCGGCATGAACTCCGCCAGATGCCTGTCCCCCGCGGCCGCGATGAGACCGTAGCGGCGGAAGAGATCAAACTTCACCCGGTGGGAGCATTCAAAATTGTTGTTCATCCAGTTGTCGTCCTTGCCCTTGAGGAACCCGGTCTGGTAATAGCGGTCCACAAAACGCCTGTACAGAGGGAAGAGGTCAAGGCCTTCATAACTGGCGCTGTAAAGGAAGGTGAAGTGATTGATGCCCGTGACGCCGGTTCGGATGTCCTCGCGTTTGACATCCCTTATGCCTTCCAGGTCTTCCAGCATCTGCGCCAACAGCTTCTGTGTCCCGAACACCTCGTGGCAGCAGCCAAAGGCGCGGATATCCGGAAAAACTGCATAGAGCGTGTTCATGCACACAGTCATGGGATTGGTGTAATTGATGACCCAGGCGCGCGGGGCAAAATCGCGGATGGCAAGGGCGATCTGAACGAACATGGGCACGGTTCGCAGCGCGCGCATCAGGCCTCCCGGGCCGACTGTGTCGCCGACGGGCTGCCAGATGCCGTATTTTTCCGGCCAGTGCACATCAGAGCGCATATGACCGAAATGTCCCGGCAAGATCGAGATCACGATAAAGTCAGCCCCGGCAAGCGCTTCCTTGAGTGTTCCCGAGACCTCATAGCGCCAGTGCGATTTGGCTTCCGGATGCGATGAGATCATGTCCCCGATGGACCTGTTCTTTTCCGCCGCGTCCTTATCGATGTCATACAGGCGCACGACGCCTTCCATCTGGGGATCCATCCCCAGGTCCTTCATGAATCCCCATGCCCAGCCGCGCGATCCGCCGCCGATGTAGGCGACGGTCAGGTCTTCTGTACGAGTCCCTTCTCTCTTCATCCTGCTTTTCCCCATTCCTGCGTGTGCATTAATACTGTCATTATACATCATGAAGCCGCAGCGCCCAAGGGCGCTGCGGCATTGGGTTGAGTTACTGGTCCTTATTGGTTGGCCGCAAGATAGGCGTCATAGGCGGTCTGATAGTACTGAATGTACTCGTCCACGCCGATGTTCTTGGCGTTGTCCTGGAATGCCTTCCAGTTTTCGTCGGTCACGCCGCCGGTGATGAAGTTCGCGATGGATTCCTTCATGAACTTCTCAATGTCCGTGAACAGGCGGTTGACTTCCTCGGCGGTTTCCATATCCATGCTTACCAGTTTTCGCAGGTAGTCATGGGAAATGTCTTCCATGACCCCTGCTTCCTCATAAAGTTTGGACTGGTTGAAGCGTTCTACCCTGTGCGGAGGCATCTCATAGATGTCGAAATAGTAGTCGCCAGGCGCGAAGAACTGTCCGTGGATGACCGGCACATACTCATACAAACCATTGTTTTCGGGAATGTAGATAACTTCGTATTTGCCGTTATCGTTGAGTTTCATGGTTTGGTCGATTGGCCCGCCTTCCTGGAGAGGTCCGTTGACACTGGTCATCATGGTCTCAGTCTCAAACTGAGCATCCAGCCAGCGCAGGATTTCCGGCACCTTGTCTTTGGCGGCAACTGTCAGCGCCGCGCCAAAATCAGGGATCTCAAGGATACGTGGCACATTCACGCCATACTCGCTGGCAGGAGGAAGGATGTGCTGGAAGGCTTCAACGATTTCAGGCTGCCATGCCGTCGCGATTTTTCTAAGGTAGGTTGTATAGCCTACCTGGTTCGCATTCACCTTGACATTCCAGCCATTCGAATCCTGCGTCATCGCTTCCGGATCCAATAAGCCATCGGTGTAGCAGAGGTTCAGCCATTCAACCGCGGCGCGGAAACCGTCCATATAACCGGGGAAGACCACCTTGTTATCGTCGTTGATAACGGCGTATACCCAGCGCTGCAGCGGCACGCCAAACATCGCAAAATGTGTATAGATGCCGGAAGTCTGATGATGGATCTCAGCGGCTGAGAAGGGGATCTCATCCTTCAGGCCATTGCCGTTCGGGTCGCCGTCACGGAAGGCGCGCAGCACCTCGGTCAGCTCGTCCACGGTCGTCGGCACCTGAAGCCCCAGCTTGTCCAGCCAGGCCTTGTTGATGAAGAAAGTGCCGTCGTGGTTGATGTTCTGCGCGGTCAGGTTGCCGATGAAATACATGTGGCCATCCGAAGAAGGCAAGGAGGCACTGACGTTGTTCATCCCCAGCCGGCTGGAATAGTTAGGCATGTACTCTTCAATGTAGTCGTCCAGCGGCAGCAGAATGCCCTGGTTGGGACCAAAGTCCTCAATCATGGCTTTGCTCAGGCCGCCACGAATGATAACGTCCGGCCAATCGCCAGAGGCAAGCATCAGGTTAAGTTTGGTGTTCCAGTCGCCGTCCTTGACGGCTTCCCATTCGACCTTGATGTTGGTCTTTTTTTCCAGTTCCTTGTAGAACCAAAGGTTCTCAAAATCCACCTGCTGGTTTTCCACGACCCACTGAAAGACTCGGATGGTCATGGGCTCGTCCACGATCGGGTATTCCGCCAAGGCGGAGGTCAGGGAAATCAGCATCGCCAGTGACAGAAACAGGGCAGCTAGTTTTTTCATGGTTTCCTCCTTCTATTATGTATGTGAAGCCGTGTCGATACGGCAGAGTCCCGGATCATCCCTTCAGGGAGCCGATCATAACGCCTTTGACAAAGTACTTCTGCATGAAGATATACAGCAGCACGGCCGGCCCGGTGGATACGACGATGGTGCAGTACTTGGCCACCGCAGCCTGGCGCATGGCGTCCGTCATGCCCTTGATATCATCGGCATAAGCGCTGAAGAAGGCTTCGCTGGAAGTGCTGGTGCTTAGGGAAGCGATGATCTCCCTGAGAATCGTCTGCAGGGGCAGCTTGCTGCGGTCCCGGATGAAAACAAGGGCCGAGAAATAGTCGTTCCACTTCGCGACGCCGTAATAGACAGCCAGTACCGCAATGATGGTGCCGGAGAGCGGCAGCACGATCTTGAAGAAATAGGAAAAATGGTTCGCGCCGTCTATCACCGCGGCTTCGTACAGCTCGTTGGGCAGGGTGGACTTTATGTAGGTCCTGGCAACCATCAGGTTCCAAACAGACACGCCGTTGATGAGGATGAGGATTGCGCGCGTATCGTAGAGCCCCAGGTTCCGCATTGTTAGAAAGATAGGTATCAATCCGCCTGAAAAAAACATAGTGAAAACAATGAGAAAATTGATAAGTTTTTTACCCATGAACCTGCGGCTGAGGCCGTAGGCAGCCATCATGGTGACAGATACGGATAGCGCTGTACCGGCAACGGTGTAAAAAACAGCGTTGGCATACGACCGCCAGAGAACGGTATGTCCAAACACAGCTTCATAGCCAATCAGTGAAAAGTCGTAAGGCCAGATTAGCACTTTGCCCGCCAGAACGGCGTCAGGGTCAGACAGCGAGGCAATGATGATGAGCCAGAGCGGATAGAGGGTCAGAAACAATACCAGGATCCAAAAGCCCAGGTTGATCCCGTCAAAAAACCTGTCTGCTTTTGTCTTTCTGATTCTTGCCCTCTTACGTACAGCTTGCATCCGCGCCTCCCTCAAAACAGGCTCGTGTCGCTTACGCGCCGTGCGATCCAGTTCACTGATATGATCATGAAGAAATTGATCACGTTGACAAACAGTCCGATGGCCGCCGTGTAGGAGAACTGGCCCTTGCCCAGGCCCATGTTATAGACATACACACCGATGATGTCGCTGGTGGCGATGTTGCCCGGCGTCTGCATCAGCAGCGCCTTGTCCGTGTTGCTGGCCAGCAGACCGCCGGCGTTGAGGATGAGCAGCATGACCATGATGGGCACCAGGTAAGGAATGTCGATGTAGCGGATCTTTTGCCTCTTGGTCGCCCCGTCGATTGTGGCCGCCTCGTAGACTTCCTGGTCAATAGCTGTCAGGGTGGCCAGGTAGAGGATAGTGTTCCAGCCGGCATGCTGCCAGATGTCCGAAAGGATGAACATCGGGCGGAACCAGGAGGACTCCATCATGAAGTTGACAGACGAACCGCCCAGCGCCTTGATCATGTAGTTGACAATGCCGCTGGTGGGCGAGAGGAAAAGGTAGAGCATGCCCGCGATGACGGCGGTGGAGATGAAGTGGGGCACGTAGATGGCGGTCTGCGTGAACTTCCTGAATCGCGCCCGCTCCAGCTGGTTAAGCAGGATGGCCAGGATCACCGGGATGGGGAAGCCGATGATCAGCCCGAAAATGTTGAGCAGAAATGTGTTGGTAAGCAGACGGCCAAAGTAATAGGCGCCCAGGAAATCCTCAAAATGCTTTAATCCCACCCACCGGCTGCCTGTGATGCCATCAACAAAGCGATACTGACGGAAAGCGATTTGGACGCCGTACATGGGCAGGTAATGAAAGACGATGAAATAAGCCAAAGCCGGAAGAAGTAAAACATATATCTGCCAGTCCCGCGACAATCGTGTTATGATGCGAGTCAGTGGCAAGGTGCGTCCCGGCAGGTTAATTCTCGGCTCTTTGCGTGTCATGTATTCCCCGTTCATTTGTTTTTGCCAAATGATATATTGCCCAGATTCCGACCAAATCATACTATATCATTTAAAAAGATGCAAGAGGAAATGACCGCGGTGGATTATCTGAAATATTGACAAAGTTAGACTATTCCAGCTAAATGGAAGATGGACAAAGGAACGCTGTTTGGACCAAATAAAAATTAGTGATTGCTTACACAAGGAGAAACAGGTGAAGGTAATTCAAACAGGAGTTTCGTTTCAGACAAACGACGTCCAGCTTCAGCAAATCGTCACCCTCGCTGAGGCAAAGCTGAAAAACAACCTGCGGGACTTTGGCGGCCGCAAGGTGTTGGTGGAGGGCGGCGGCTATAACAAAATTTGGCTGGAAACCCAGCCGATGGGCGGAGAGATGTACGCCAAACGCGACATGGAAGCCGCGAAGAATAACCAGCTTCTGTTTATGGAACATCAGCGGGGCGACGGGCGCCTGCCCGGCAGTATCATGGAAGAAGACGGCCGGGTCATCCCCCAGTTCAACAAATTTCAGGGATTCTGCTTCCCCGGCCCCGCTTTGAACATGTATTATTGGCTTGGCAAGGACAGGGAATACCTTCACTTACTGAAAAACACCCTGGAAGGATTTGACCGGTACCTCTGGGCGGCAAGGGATTCAAACGGCGACGGCCTGCTGGAATCCTGGTGCATAACGGATACCGGGGAGGACGGTGCCGTGCGCTACGGGGACGCGCCGTTCTGGTGGGAAGAGGAGACCCCGCCCAGGGACAGCGCGACAGTGCCGATGGCCAGCATGGACTTTATGAGCTTTTCCTTCACCGCCCGGGAAACACTGGCAAATATTTCAAAGATACTTGATGATGACAGGGAGCTGTACTGGCGGGATAAAGCATCTGATGTGCGAAGAAAAATCAGGGAGTGCCTGTGGGATCACGCCAGGGGCGCCTGCTTTGACCGGGACAAAGGCGGCCGGGTGATTAACGTCCTCCTCCACAACAACCTTCGCTGCATGTACTGGAACTCCTTCTACCCTGATATGGCGGAGCGGTTTGTAAAAGAGCACCTGCTCAACCCGGAGGAGTTCTGGACCCCCTTTCCCCTGCCCTCGGTCGCGGCAAATGACCCCTCCTTCCGCAACAACCCCGGCAACGACTGGAGCGGACAGCCCGAGGGGCTGACCTGGCAGCGGGCAATCACGGCGCTTGAAAACTATGGCTACCATTGGCTGATCCCCGTTCTGGGAGAGAAGCTGTTCGATACCATCCAACGCGAGAAGCTATTCACGCAGCAATATGACCCCTTCACGGGCAAGGCATCCGGGGTCAAGGATGGGTATGGGCCAACCATGCTGGCGGTGCTGGAGTATCTTTCCCGGCTGCACGGCATCCACCTGCAGGGCGGGGAGTTGTGGTGGGGCATCTGGGGCAAGCGTGAGACGGAGTACGAACAGCGATGGGGCGGGCATGTGTTCCGCCTGAAGTGCGACGGGGAACATGCGGAAGCATCGGTCGACGGCAAGGCCGTTTTCACATCCCGGGCCGGCATACAGGTCGTGACGGACTATCAAGGAAACATCATCAGAAAAACCTCACTGGAAAAAGGAGCCATATGATTTCAAGGCATGATATACAGATCAGGGACCCTTTCGTTTATCTGGAAGACGGAACCTATTACCTGTACGGGACAACAGGCCGGGACTGCTGGAAGGGGCCGGCCGAAGGCTTTGACGCATTTGTCAGCCGCGATCTTGAAACCTTTATGCCGCCGGTAAAGGTATTCTCCGCCAATCAACAGTTCTGGGGCAGGGAGAACTTCTGGGCGCCTGAAATGCACCGTTATAAGCAGAGCTATTATCTCTTCGCTTCCTTCAAATCCCCGGGCCGCCGCCGCGCGACCAGTATCCTCAAGGCGGACAGCCCGCTGGGGCCCTTCCTGCCCTGGGGGGATGAGCGGGTCACGCCTGGAGACCTGGAGTGCCTTGACGGAACGCTCCATGTAGACGCTGACGGGCAACCCTGGCTGGTCTTCTGCCACGAATGGGTGCAGGAAGGCGGGGGTACTATCTGCGCGCGAAGGCTGAAAAATGACTTAAGCGGCGCGATGGGAGAGCCTGTTTTACTGCTGAAGGCGTCTGACGCGGCATGGACCAAAAGGATCCGCCATTCCAGCGGGATTGAAGGGCATGTGACTGACGGGCCTTTCCTGTACAGGGGGAAGAAGCGGCTGTGGATGCTTTGGTCCTCCCTCAGCGACAGCGGTTACGCGGCAGGGCTATCCTGGAGCGAAAGCGGCGGGATCGGCGGTCCCTGGATACATAAGGACAAACCGCTCTATCAGGGCGACGGGGGGCATGGCATGTTTTTCAAAGACATCAATGGGTCGCTGAAACTTGCCCTGCACGCCCCCAACAGGACGCCTGATGAACGGCCCCATTTCATCCCCGCAGAGGACCGTGGCGATGAAATCATATTGCAGAAGGAGGAAGCGGCGGAATGAATTGGATCCGCATACGCCTTGACGGCCCCGGCGGGGTTTCCCTGCCCAAACAGACCTTGGAGTCCGTCTATCTCAGTTCGATGGATTTTGAGCCGCAGGAGCGGCGGCTGCGCCTGATGCCCGACGGAGTGGTAGAGATTGCCTCGGAGGGCATCCCTTTCATGGTGCATGCAAAAATCATGCTGCCGGCGTACGGGACCATTTGGGTCGTCGCTGATAACCTGGGCGAAGGATATACCGGCGACTTCGTGGATTTTGTTTCAGAAGCAGCCCGAAGCTACATCCGCGCGGCGGAGGAATATGCGAAGGGTTTGGTCCTCCCGCCGGAAGCGCAGGGCCACCTATTGGCCGCGAAGGAGTTTGAGCATCTGGCCAACCGCGGGCAAAACACCGGGGAAAACCGGCTGTACTCCCTCTCCCACGCGGTGTACGCGGCGGAAGCCGCCCTGTTTGAGAAATCACGGCAAAAGCTGAGCCTGAACCCCAGGCAGGAGTTGAAGCTGGGCTGTAATTTCTTTCGTTTCAGCTCTCCAAACGCGAGATACGCCAAGTTCTTCTCAGGGTTGTTTGATTTCGCCACCCTCCCCTTCTACCCAAACCGCACAGTTCCTGAGGAAGGGCGCTATGAATACGCCTACATCGACAGGGCGCTGGATTACCTGGAGTCAAAAAACATCACGCCCAAGGGGCACCCTCTGTGGTTCGGGCACAAGGACGTCAACCCGCCCTGGCTGTTCGAGCAGGATTATTCCGCGCTGCGCAGGAACGCGCAGGCGATTGCCGCCCATCATGCCAGGCGGTACAAGGGGAGGATCGACATTTGGGACGCGATGAACGAAGCGCATGACTGGGCGAACTGCTTTGAACTCAACCATGAGCAGCTTGTCGGTTTGACCCAGGCCTGCTGTGACAGCCTGAAGGAAGCAAATCCGGATTCCACCGCCATCGTCAACGTTTGCCTGCCATTTGCCGAAAACGTTGCGGGGCGCTATACCTGCTATGGCTCGCTGCCTGAAAAACTGCTCTCTCCCATGGCCTATTTCAAAACGCTGCTGGATGCGAACGTCTCCTTTGACGCAGTCGGCATCCAGCTTTATTTCCCGGCCAGGGACATGGTCACCGTTGACCGCCTGCTTTGTGTCTATGAGGGTTTTGGCAAGCCGATCCACATCACGGAGATGGGCGTACCCGGCGGCAGCCGGAGCGGGGCAGCCGCCTCCGGCAGCGACTGGGCGCAGCTGAGCATGTCCGAGGGCAGCTGGCATGGCGGCCGGAATGAAAAGACCCAGGCGGACTGGATGGAATGGTTCTATACAATCGCGGCCGCAAAGGACAGCATCAAGGCGCTGACCTGGTGGGATTTTATTGAACCTTCCTTTTCAGGCAACGGCGCTTTCCTGTATGAGGATGAGAACCCCAGAGAAATCTTCTTCCGCCTCATGGCGCTGAAGGATAAAATCCGTCGCTGAAGTGAACTTCAGCGGGACTAAATGATCCTGTTTTTCCCTGCCGTTTTTGCCTGATAGAGATTCTTGTCCGCCTGCTGGATCAGTTCTTCGGCGTCCCCGCTCTCATATTGCTTGAGGCCGCCACTGACAGTGATGCGGATGTCCCCGAAAAAGCGATGGCCTTCAACGGCTGCCCTGATGCGCTCAGCAATCCGCAGCGCACCAGCTCTGTTGGTCTGCGGCAGGATCAACAGGAACTCCTCGCCGCCATACCTGCCGAACCTATCCCAGCCGCGGATCATCGGTTGAACCATTTCGGCAAAGCCGGTCAGCACCCTGTCCCCAAACAGATGCCCCCTGGTATCGTTGACAAGCTTAAAATCATCAATATCAAACATCACAACGCTCAGGTCATCCTTTGTCTTTTGAGCAAGCGCGGTCTCCCTGCGCAAGGTCTCAGTGATTGCCCTGTGGTTCGCGATCCCGGTCATGCTGTCCAGCATCACCTGTTCGGAAAGGGATTGGTTTTGCTGCTCAAGATCCTGCTGCGCCTTTTTCTTTTCCGTGATGTCAAATACGATCCCCGCAATAAACAATGGGCGGCCGTTTTCATCAGAAACTGTGACTTTTCCCCGGTCATAGTACCAGAGATAGCTGCCGTCTTTCGCGCGGATGCGGTATTCCACCTCATACACCATGGCGCGTCCCTGCAGATGTTCCCTCATCGCGTTCATTGTGGCCTCATAATCATCAGGGTGCAGAAGGCCGGTGAAGAACTGGAAGGGCACCTGCCTGGGCACATCATTCACGTCATATCCCAGGGTTGTGACCTTCAGGGGATTGAAGGTCACCTGGTTATCGGGAACGTTCCAATACCAATGGCCCAGGTTGCCGCTCCAGGCATAATCCAGCGCGACTTCCTGTTCCTTTTCCATCAGCAGCTGATTGCTCAGGAGCTCCAGTGACTCAATTTTCCTGATCAGCTCTTCCCTGGTCAATTCATCATATTTCATATCATTCACCTGCTCTGTCCTTCAAGGAAAGCACTTGATCAAGTGCTTTGATTATCCGAGGGTCAAACTGTGTTCCAGAGTAATCCGTCATGATTTGAAGCGCCCCTTCCTGCGTCATGCCGTCAGCTTTGTCCGAATCATGCAGATGCCCCAGGTCCTGAGCTTTCGGATCTCCTCCTACGTCAGTTTCAGCAGCCGGCCGATCTCCTTCGCCGGATTGCTGGCAGATTGGCGGGCTGAAGTCCTATGGCCATGCATTGCCCGGCAACACACAGCATCACAGCCAGAAAGAACACAAAGCGTATCCCTTGTTTCATTGCTGCCCCTCCGCAACCTCAGTAATTCCGCCGGAGCCATTCTCACTGCTCAGTATATCAATAAAGAGGGCTGTGAGGTCCGGGTCAAATTGCGTGCCGGTACAGCGGATCATTTCATTGATAGCATCCTGGCGGGGCATCGCAGCGCGGTAAACTCTGTCCTCTGTCATCGCATCAAACGCGTCCGCAATGGCCAGGATTCTGGATAGCAGGGGTATTTCTTCCCCCTTCAGCCCCGTCGGGTACCCGCTTCCATCCCAATGCTCATGGTGATGCAGAATGTATTCAGCGATGTGCTCAAGCTCTGGGGATGATTGGACGATTTTGTAACCGATTTCGGTGTGTTTCTTCATCTGCTCCCACTCCTGGGAAGACAGCTTGCCGGGATTGTTCAGGATACGGTCATCCACGCCAATCTTGCCGATGTCATGCAGCAGGGAAAGAAGCTCCAAATCGTCAAGGCCTTTTTGCTCAAAGCCAAGTCGTATTCCAATTTTTCTTGTGAGACGTATCAGCCTTTTGCCGTGTTCCTCCGTTTCCTGGCTCTTGGCATACAAGGTTGACATGATAGAGGACAGGATGGCATTGTGCGCGCTGCTGCGGTTGAGTAGTTTCCGGTGGAGCAGGTTTTCCGCCGCATTTTTCATCGTATCCGCAATGCTTTGCTCGGCACTGTTTTTTATGCTGTGTCCAAAAGACAGGCTGACTTCATAAGGGGGCTTGTTTTCCGACCTGCTGTAATTCCCCAGGGCATGTTCTATCTGTTCGATGAAATCCCTTACGTGTTCGCTGCCTGTATTTGGCATAAGCACAGTGAATTCGTCGCCGCCGGTTCGGCCCAGGATGTCCTCACTTCGGCAGCAGCTTCTGACGATCTGCGCGATATCGCTGATCATCTGGTCCCCTATCCGGTTACCGAACGCGTCATTGATGAGCCGGAGCCCGTCTATGTCACAGACAACAATGGAAAGCGGCAAGAACTCCGGCCGGTCAAGCCGCTCCATCTGTATTTCTAACGTTCTCCGGTTCAGTTCCGCGGTCAACAGATCCCGTTCATTTAGAAAGGTGACCTGTGCTTCCCTTTTTTTCTGCTCCGTAATGTCAATGATGATTCCTTCAAGTGCCTGAACGCTCCCATCTTCGTTGAAAACCCCCTGACCCAGGTCAAGCACCCATTTCTTTTCGTCCGTTTTGGTGATGAGTTCATACTCGGCCCTGAAGCTTGCCCTGCGTGTCAGCACCCTTTCCCATTCGTTCCATACCAGTTCGCGAAACTCTTCCGCGATCAGGCTGTCAAAGGAAAACGCAGGGTTGTCAATCAAGTTTCCCGGTTTATAACCGGTCAGCGCAAGGCATCCTTCCGAAACGAAGTCCAGCATCCTGTTCCTGCCGTTGCGGCAGCGATAAGCCATGCCAGGCAAGTGGGAGAGCAGAACCGCCTTGTTCCTTTCGCTTTCCTTCAGCTCCTCTTCTATCTTCTTGCGCGCGGAGATATCCTCCAGCAGGCAAAGATGGGCTGACTTTGAAGTATAACTGCCCAGCAGGTGTGAAATATTCATGTTGGTCCAGATGTACGACCCATCCGGCAGAAGGAAGCGCTTTTCCATGGTGTATCCGTCGATTTTTCCGCTCTGGAATTGAGCAAACTGGTCAAGGTCCGCCTGCAGGTCATCCGGGTGCGTGATTTCAGTCCATTTGATCCGGCCTAGCTCATCGCTGTCCCGTCCGAGTATTCGCATGAACATGGGATTCAGGCTCATGCTGCTGTATTCCAGTCTTGTGACAAAGCTCTTGTCACTGACAATGGCAATGCCGACGGGAGCCTGTTCAAACACGCTGCGGAACAAAGCCTCGTCAAGCGCCAGTTTCCGGCTCATCTCTTTCAAGTCGCCGTTTTTCTTCCAAATCCAAAGCAGCGCGAAACACAGAAGCAGGAACACAAATGCCAAGGCTATGCTTGGGACCATCCGTTTCCACAGATCCGCGTACCAGTCCGAGGCAGAGATATCAATTCCAAATACCGCAAAAACGCCGCTGCCAGCAGGGTCGCTCATTGGGACCATGGCGCTGACCCAGGTGCCCCATCTGTCAACTGACGTGTTGATCAGCACTGTCTGTCCTGTCAGAAAGGGGCTCAGGTCGGCTTCCGTCGCTTCCTCATATATCTGACCCGGCGGGGAATAGTCCGGCGAATCCAACGGTTCCGAGTCCGCCAGAAAGACAATCTTGCCATTTTGCATTCCCATCAAATACGCGAAACGGATCGGATTGGTTGTCCTGACAAGCTGTATCAGGCTTTGTTTTGTGAACAGGTAACTCTGCTTGTCAAGGTCCTCCGGACTGCCTGTCATCTGCATGACATGCTCCGGATGCAGCATGGCGCTGATTGACTGGGCCAAAACCATGGTTTCTGTCTCTGATTCGGACTGGTAGCGGTTCCAGGTGATCCAAAGATAGCTGCTGGTGAACACAAGGAGAAATAATATGAAACCAATCAGAACAGCATTTCTGGGTTTCTTTGGAAACCTCATGATTTCGGATTGTTGATCGGATGCCTTCCCGGAAAGATTCATACAGATACTCCCATATCATTAAAGCGGCGTCTGAAAAGGCGGCAATGCATGAAGGTTTGCCATAAATGCATCATTTCCATTTCGTCCGGCGACCAGCCGGAAAAGACCGCGTTGAAGGTATTGTCGTTGATGAATTGCCAATAAGCCATCATTGCCTTTTCAAGCGGGAGGTCGACGCTTCCCCGCCCGATGCAATCATTCATATGAGGAACGATGCTCTCATTTTTTCTGTGTTGATTGTTTTTCAGGAAAAGAGCGATCTCCTCCCTGAGTTCCTGGGGCGGGAACAGCGAATACCGCAGGAAGAAGCGGGTTTCTTTTTGATGGTTCAAGGCATATTGCATTGAAATAAAGAAATAATCGCGCAGATAGTCCTGGGAGCTGCCTGTGTGCGCGCTCATCGGGATGCCGGGGATGAAGGCATCACGAAGGCTGTCTGCCAGCCAGAGGAACAGCCCTTTCTTTGAGTTGAAATGATAATACAGCGTGGTCAGTTCGACACCCGCAACCCGGCAGATTTGCCTGACTCCTGTTGCTTCATAGCCTTGCTCGAGAAATAAATCAAAAGCGGCACCGAGGATTTTCGCGGCTTTTTCGCTGTCATGGTTGCCTGTCATGATATCGCCTTTCCAAGAGTTTTCCTATATAGCCTGTCGTAGGAATTTTTTCATTCGTTGCTGGGATGATCAAGTTTCTGATTCTCTCCTCCAATTGATACGCCGCGGCCATAATGACAATTGTAACAATCGTTAGCATTAATATATAGCCGTCTGAACATGATGTCAACACGGGCAAGCGAATAAGGTCAGGAGCACAAGATGATTATACACAATAAAAAGAAAAGAACGCTGATTTCCTCAGCGTTCTTTTTCTGGCACCTCCGACGGGATTCGAACCCGTGTTGCCGCCTTGAGAGGGCGGTGTCCTAGGCCGCTAGACCACGGAGGCAGATGGCTGGGGAACTAGGATTTGAACCTAGACTATGCGAGTCAGAGTCGCAGGTGCTGCCGTTACACCATTCCCCATCGCCAGACAGCGCGAAAGTCATTATATCCAGCGCCATTCTGCTTGTCAAGCCAGAAAACCTTTGCTGTTCAGGAAATAATGAGGACTTTTCGATGATTCGATTCATTGACCGTGAAGGGTTTCTGCAGCGGGAGCAATCAGGTCGGCCGTTCCGCGATCATGCTTTTTACCTTCATCAGACGGGTCAGCGCGCCGCGCTCATTCTCCTCCAGTTTCATGCTGATATAGCGGATGGTCTCCTCAAACTGCGGAATCATCACATATTCCAGCGCGTTCACCCTGCGGCGTGTTTTCTGGATTTCATCCGCCAGAAGGGTGCAGGTTTTTTCTACCTCAGCGAGTTTTACCAAGCCTGGCAAAGCATTGGCAATGGTGGTAATCGCGTTGTCCAGCTGGGCAGAAGTATCGGCCAATCCGTAGGGAAGCCCGGCCTTTTCGAGGTTTTCCTCATCAACAGTATATTCCGGCACACGCACTGATAGGATACTGCGCTGCCTAATCCTGATGCCGGCTTGTCGGGCAGGGTACAGCAGCGCCTGCTGTAAAGATCCCGGCTCCATCACCGCGCGCGCAAGCGCGAAATCCATCAGGACCCCGGCCAGCTCTTTCTCCACCTGTGTCCTTATGGCAAAGTTTTCCCTGACCAGGATGATAAAACGGCGGACCAGTTCATCCCGTTTGTCTTTCAGCAGCTTATGTCCGCGCCGGGCTGTCACAAGCCGGCGCTTCATCAGGGTCAGTTCCATGCGTGTCGGATTCACATGAAGGACTGCCATGTCACTCTTCCTCCGCGATGGATTTCGGAAGGAACTCGTCCAGCATGTCGTCCCGGATGCGCTTGAGCTCACTGCGCGGCAGCATCTTCAGCAGCTCCCACCCCAAATCAAGCGTCTCCGCGATGCTGCGCTCCACCTGATACCCCTGGGAAACATACCTCTTCTCAAAGGCATCGGAAAATGCGGCGTACTTCTTGTCCATGTCCGTCAGTGAGGCCTCGCCCAGGATGACCGCCAGTTCCTTGGCGTCCTTGCCGCGGGAATAGGCGGCAAAGAGCTGGTTCATGGTGGCGGCATGGTCTTTTCGGGTTTTCCCCTCGCCAATCCCCTTGTCTTTCAGCCGCGACAGGGAGGGCAGAGCGTCAATGGGCGGTGTGATTCCCTTGCGGTGAAGCTCACGGCTCAGGATGATCTGGCCTTCCGTGATATAGCCCGTGAGGTCAGGGATCGGATGGGTCTTGTCATCCTCCGGCATTGTCAGAATGGGGATTTGGGTGATGGACCCCTCTTTGCCGATGATGCGCCCGGCGCGTTCGTAGAGACTTGCCAGGTCTGTGTAGAGATAGCCTGGGTAGCCGCGGCGGCCGGGCACCTCCCTGCGGGCGGCGGACACCTCGCGCAGGGCTTCGGCGTAGTTGGTCATATCCGTCAGGATGACCAGCACGTGCATGCCTTTTTCATAAGCCAGGTATTCCGCCGCGGTCAGGGCCATGCGGGGGGTTGAGATTCGCTCAACCGCCGGGTCATTGGCCAGGTTCATGAACAGGACCGCGCGCTCTATCGCGCCGGTGCGTCTGAAGTCACTGATAAAATAGTCCGCTTCCTCAAAGGTAATGCCAATGGCGGCAAACACCACGGCGAACTTGCTTTCCTGCCCCAGCACTTTCGCCTGGCGGGCGATTTGTGTCGCGAGCTGGGCATGCGGCAGGCCGGAGCCCGAGAAAACCGGCAGTTTTTGACCGCGCACAAGGGTGTTCAGCCCGTCGATGACAGAGATGCCGGTCTGAATGAACTCACTGGGGTAATCCCGCGCGGTGGGGTTGATTGGTGTGCCGTTGATGTCCATGCGTTTTTCCGGAATGATCGGCGCCCCTCCGTCCTTGGGACCGCCCATGCCGTCAAACACCCGGCCCAGCATATCCATTGAAACGGCAAGCTCGATGCCGCGCCCCAGGAAGCGGGCGGTGCTGGTGTCCATCCTCAAGCCCTGGCTGCTTTCAAACAGCTGCACCAGCGCGGTGCTGCGGCTGACTTCCAATACCTTCCCGCGCCGGATACTGCCATCCTCCTGGCGGATTTCTACCAGCTCGTTATAGGTTACGCCCTGGACATCCTCCACCAGCATCAGAGGGCCGACCAGTTCACGGATGGTCTTGTATTCCTTGAGCATCTTACATTCCTCCCCGGTTGATCAGGGCGTTGGCCTGCCGGGCAAGCTCAGCCTCGATTTCGTCAAAGTAGACCAACGTATCCTCCGGGATGTATTTCGCGCGACCGATGCGCTCACGTACCGGCAGGCCGATGACATCGGACAGGTTGACGCCCGCGTCCAGCATCATCTGCCCCTTCTCACCAAACTCCAGAATCAGGCGGAGCATGAGGAACTGCTTTTTCAGCGATGTATAGGTATCGATCTCGTCAAACGAATTCTGGTGAAGATAATCCTCGCGGATGGAGCGCGCGAGCTCCATTGTCAGCCTGTCCTTCCATCCCAGCGCGTCGGTGCCCACCAGGCGCACCACTTCTTCCAGCTCATTTTCCTCCTGGAGTATCCGCATCGTCTTGCCGCGCAGCTCGTTCCACTCAGGCGACACGTTGTCAATGAACCATTCCGACAGGTTGTCCGTGTAGAGCGAATAGGAGAGCAGCCAGTCAATCGCAGGGAAGTGCCGCTTGTAGGCCAGCTGGGCGCTTAAGCCCCAGAATACTTTCACGATGCGCAGCGTTGCCTGGGAGACGGGTTCGGAAATGTCGCCGCCAGGGGGTGAGACAGCGCCGATGGCGGTGATCGCTCCGACGCGCCGGGTGCTCCCCAGGCAGCTGACCATGCCCGCGCGCTCATAAAACTCGGCGATACGGCTGGACAGGTAGGCCGGGTAGCCTTCCTCGCCCGGCATTTCCTCCAGCCTTCCGCTCATCTCCCTGAGCGCTTCCGCCCACCGGCTGGTGGAATCGGCCATGATAGCGACGCGGTAACCCATATCCCTGTAAAACTCAGCGATCGTGATGCCTGTGTAGATGGACGCTTCGCGCGCGGCGACAGGCATGTCGGAGGTGTTTGCAATCAATACAGTGCGCTTCATCAGTGTTTCGCCGGTACGCGGGTCGTGCAGTTCGGGGAACTCCTTGAGTACGTCGGTCATCTCATTGCCGCGCTCGCCGCAGCCGACATAGACGATGATGTCCGCCTCCGCCCACTTAGCCAGCTGATGCTGCACGACTGTCTTCCCGGACCCGAAGGGGCCGGGAATGGCCGCGGTGCCGCCGGTAGCAATGGGAAAGAGGGTATCGATGACCCGCTGCCCGGTGACCATGGGTGAGAACGGATAAAGCTTTTCTTTGAAGGGGCGGCCCCGGCGGACCGGCCAGCGCTGCATCATGCTGACCCTGTGCTCCTGGCCGTCTTCCCCCAGAATGACGGAGATCACATCCTCCACGCGCGCTGAACCTGTGTGAATGGACTTGATAACACCGCCGCACCCTTCCGGCACCATGACGCGGTGTTCAACCACGGGGCTCTCCTGAACAACGCCCAGGATATCCCCCTGCACAACCCGGTCGCCCGGCATGGCCTTTGGCTTGAAATCCCATTGTTTTTCACGGTCGAGGGAGGGAACTTCGATTCCGCGGGTAATCCGGTCGCCGGCTTGCTCCCGGATGATCTGCAGGGGGCGCTGGATGCCGTCAAAGATGGATTGGATCAGCCCGGGCCCCAGCTCAAGGGAAAGCGGCGCGCCGGTTGACTCCACCGGCTCCCCCGGCCCCAACCCGCTGGTCTCCTCATATACCTGAATGGAGGCCCGGTCGCCGCGCAGTTCAAGGATTTCCCCGATGAGCCGGTGTTTGCTCACACGCACCACATCAAACATGCGGGCGGTGGACATTCCTTCCGCGACAATCAGGGAACCGGCAACCTTGATGATTTTGCCCTGGGCCATGAAATTTATCCCTCGTTTCCTTCGTGATTGATCAGGATGTCCGCGCCGATGGCCTTGATGACGCTGTCCCGCACACGCTTCGCGCCATATCCATCCGTACCCTTAATGCCCGGTATCGGAATGACCGCCATGCCGGGCAGCTGTTCATACTTTTGTATGGTCTCCGGAACGAGCCGCGCAGCAGCTTCGGTGATGTAAACAACCGGAACCCCTTCGAGAAAAAACCGATGCAGGCCGGCGGTGATCTCATCCCCTGTGAGGGCGGGGATCACGGAAGCGCCGATGGCCTTGAAAACCAGGATGACATCTTCCTCCCCGATGGCGCCGATGCGCAAAGACTTACCTGCCATACGCTTCACGCAGCCTTTCCCGGATGGTTTCCTGCGGGAATCCGTTGAGCTTGCCAGCCAGAATCAGGCGGACGGCCGCCGTTTCCCGTTCGTGCGCCAAAAGCCAGCCAATGAGCGCCTCAACGGCGAAAGGCTCGTTCCGAAGCGGCCGGAAGAGACCCAGCAGATAATCATCTATTGCCTTTTCAAGCGAGGGGATGGCTTTTTTATCCTGCAGCGCTTTCATGAATGCGGTCTGCACCGCCCTTCCATATGAAGACAGACGGCGGGAAATCTGCTCCGGCTGGTCCGCCAGTTTTTCCCAGTTGCCCTTGCTGATTGCGCCTCCGGGCAGCAGCAAGTCAAAAAAACTGATTCCGGCTTCTTCCATGGCTCGCAGGCGAAGGAAGGATACGACGTTGCGCAGGTCTGCGAAACCAGCGAAATATTGTTTTGCAGCCAGGGATTTGGTGTGTTTCATGCGCTTCTGGATGAGCCCGTACAGTGCCTGATCGATCCGCACGTCGATTTCCATCGGATCAGGCGCTAATGAGACACGTTTTTCTAGTGTTTCCATGGCAAGGCGGAACTCATCCGGCAATTTCCCGTATACGCGCTCCGCGACCGCGTGCCTGAGCGCTTCCACAGGAATGGTGCCGCAGTTTGAGAGGGATCCTGCCTTGGCACCCAGGATCCTCGCCTTCAGCAGCGTCTTCAGGTTTTGCGCGTCATGCCGCTTCAAGAAGGCATCGGTCAATTCCGGTTCTGGCGTGATCTCGCGGATGCGCGCACAGGCTTTCTCCAGCATGGACACACTGATCGCCTCAACAGTGTCGCTCTCCACGCCAGGCCAGCCCATTTCGCTCAGTGCGCGCAATGCCTCCTCATATCCGGAAGCGGACAGGAGCCGTTCAAGCTGCGAGTCTCCCAGCGGTTTCCGGGCAGCAGTGCGTACGCGCGCCACGGCATAGGCGATGCTTTCCTGCGGCATCCTAACCCCCTAATCCTTCCCGACCGGGAAGAGAATGTCTGCTATACCAGACTCCAGCGCTTCGCGCCTGCCTTCAAGCAGCGCTTCAAAAGTGCAGTGCATTTCGCTGCTGACGCGCCGGAGCACCACGCCGCAAATGCCCGGGGCTTTTTCACCGCTGTCCATCAATCCGCCCACCTTGCCCGCGCGGATCAGGTTTTCATTGGCCTTGCGGATGAAGTCCGCCGTATAGAACCCATCATTGATGTCACCTGGTACCAGCGTCTCGTCGCCAACGGCATTCTGCAGGAGCATTTCAAGGATCTGCTTTTCAACTTGCTCATCGGAAAGCTGATGCATCCGGGATAAAGCCTGCGCGAACGCTTCGTCAATCATAGCGCGCTTCGCCGCCAGGAGATCCTTGCGCTCATCCAAAAGGGCAAGCCTCCCCATCCGCTGGGCCAGCTGTTCCGCATCCAGGTTGGCTTTCGCTGCCGTCTCATCCCGAAGCCGCAAGACGCGAAGGTCAGACTGCTCGTGAATGGTCAGCGCGCGGTCCTCCGCTTCTCTGAGAAGCTTCCTGGCTGTTTCATCGGCATCCTTGCGGATGAGGTCCAGAATCGGCTGCGTATTGATGCCGTCCATCTTTACAGCTTGATGGCGTTGACCATCAGGAAGGAGGCCAACAGCGCCAAAACGGCATAGGTTTCGACCATGACAGTCATAGTGATGGCTTTGCCTGACATCTCCGGATGCTGTCCGACCATGAGCATGCCGGCGGAAGCCACCTTGGCCTGATGGATGGCCGATATAAGGCCGACAAACGCAACGGGCAGAACGGCGCCGACGAGCGACAGGCCCTGCATCAGTTCCACGGCTTTCATCGTCCCACCCAGTACGCCGATATTGACCAGAATGATGACGCCGATCAGGAAGCCGTAAATGCCCTGAGTGCCCGGCAGGATCTGCAGCACCATCAGTTTGGAACTCAATTCAGGATTCTCTGAGGATACGCCGGCTGAAGTCTGACCCGCGAGACCTACGCCAATTGCTGAGCCGATACCAGCAAAGGTAACCGATATCGCGGCAGCGACGAACGCAAGAACCTGGCCGATGCTCAATTCCATGTAAATGTCCTCCCACAACGTAAAATTGTTGGTCCTATATAAACCCGATCACCATGATGAATGGAGACCGTTGACCCGCACATACCTGGGTGAAAACTTCAGGGGGGTGAAGTTTTTCCCACCCTCCTGGTAAAACTTGCCAAAAAACTCAATATACTGAAGCCTGCAGGCATGAACGTAAGCGCCAAGGATGTTGATGGCAGCATTGAACAGGTGAGCGCCGACAAAGATGACGGAGCCAATGATGATGCCGATAATACCGCTGCCCATGATCATGCCCACCAGCTGGTTGATGACCATACCGATGACACCGGTCGCCAGGCCCATGCCGAACAGGCGCATGTAGCTCAATAGGTCTGAAATCCAGCTGGTAACACCGTACAGCGCACCCAGCCCGGACAGCAAGCGTTTGAGCGGGTTGTTGGACTTTTTCCTTCCCGCGGTGAGGAGCACAATGCCCGCGCCCACAAGGGCCATCCACTTTCCAATCCCTGCAGCTTTGGGCAGGAGCAGCAGCCCAAGTCCGATCACAAGCATCATCCAACTCAACTGGTCGTATACAGCGTCAAGGGGACTGCCGCGGCGGATATTCTGGACCATACCAAGAATCAACCCGGCAAAAAGATGCAGCGCGCCGATGCCTATGCAAACCGCCATCACAGGCAGGGAATTGTTGATGGGGTCGAACACCGAGGGGAAGGGCGCGAAGCCAAACCAGGTGTTGTACAGCGCACCCCAAAGAAACGTTGACAGTCCACCTCCGGCCAGGATCCAGAATATCTTCCTCCCACCTTCGGAAGGTTTCATGATCCTGACCAATATTGGGATCAGGATGGCCATCATCAGCCCATACCCGGCATCGGACACCATCATGCCAAAAAAACAAGCGAAAAAGGGCATCATTACGGCACTTGGGTCCAACGCGTCCGGAGCTGGCAGAGCAAAGCCGCTGACAATCGCCTCATACGGTCTGACCAATGACGGATTGTCAAGCAGTACCGGAGGTTCCTCCCCCTCTATGGGATCGGAAAATGCGACTTGCGCGGCAGAAAACTCTTCCTTGATTTTTTCAGCCAAAGCGTCAGCCACGCGGGCTGGAATCCAGCCTGTCATCAGGCTTGCGGAGGATGTATGCGCCATTTTTCCATAGGCATCAAACCGTGCTTCCCTGGCGGTGAATGCTTCATACGCCACTCGAAGCATTGGCAGTCGAAGCGCAGCCGTTTCCATCTCCCTGTCGATCTGGTTCATTTTCACATCAAGTGCTTCAAGTGCTTGATTGACCCGTTCCAACTGCGTCCGCGCGGTTTCATCGCCTGTGCCCGGAACAACTTGCTGATATCCTATCCCCCTAAGCGCCTGATGAAACTCTTCCGCCTGCGAGATATGCGAAAATGCCAGAAAACTGACAGAATCACGGCTGCTGCCCAATTGGCGTAAAACTACAAGGCGGTTTGCCCAATCCTCCGCCAGCTGAGCAAGCCCGCGGCCAGGCGCTGTGCCGATAAATACGCGGCAAGATGCCGTGTCATTTATCTGATTGAACGGGATGTCCAGCTCCAGCCAGGGCGACAGTTGTTCCTGCTGCAAGCGCAGGCGCGTCTCCTCCCCGCGTAAGTCCCCGGCCTGTCGCTCCAACTGTTCGACCTGACTGACAAGTTCCATCGCCTGCCGGCGGTCTTCCTTCTCCAATTCTGCGCGCTCCACCCCGGGAAGGGGGATAAACATGGACTTTTTTTCTTTATCATAACGGGAAAGCTTTCCAATGGCCCAGTGCAATTGATTTCGGTCTTCCTCAAGATGCTCGGCCTGCCGGTTCTCCCCCGGCTGAAGTTCAGCTTCACTCTGATCCACTTGTGTCAGCTGAACGCAGCCAAAGCGTTGGAGCAGTTTCAGCAGCCGCTCATGTTCCCGACGCTGGAGCAGCACGCTGACATGCTTCATTTCAGCTATGGCCATTGAGCGCCTCGCTTAGTATAAAGTCAACGGCCTTCGGCAGATTTCCCGAAGCGGATTTGATATACTCATCTATTTTCGTTCTATTTTCACGCCTTTTTTCTTTTAGTTCTCTCTCAACCTGGGCACGCTTCTCCTCCATCAGCTTCTGGTACAAAGCACGGTTGTCAACAGCTGCCCTTCGCTCCTGGTCCAAAACGGCTGATTCAGCATTCTTCACTGTATCATTGGCGCTCTGCTGCGCTTCCTGCAAAGCTTCTGCTGCCTGCTTCTCTTCAGCCAGGATGATTTGGAGGATATCAAGGCTCATTCAACTCACCTCTCAGGTTTACTGCCAAAGGGAATATAACACAATCGGATACCTTCAGCAATCAGATTGAAGGATGGACACCTGCCAGGCAAACCGCACTGTGCCCTTGCGCACGGGGGGTTGTCTTGATATAATGAAATTGCACTGATGTTTGAAAGGATGGACTCCACATGTTTGATTGGCTCCTGAATATCTCATCCGCCCTGGCGGAAACAACCGCCGGCGATACAGCTGCCGCTGCGGGTACAGTGGCTGACCCCGCCAATCCCGCTTCCCTGATTTCCATGTTCCTGCCGATGATCCTCATCGTCGCTGTCTTTTATTTTCTCATGATCCGCCCACAGCGCAAGAAGGACAAGAAAGTCAAGGACATGCTGGCCAATCTCAAGCCCGGCGACCGTATCTGCACCATTGGCGGCATCTACGGCACCATCAAGGGCCTGCGGGACGACACCGTCATCCTGAATGTCGGGCGAGAGGACACCGAAATGGTGTTTGCCCGCTGGGCCATCCGCAATGTTGAGGCCGTCACGGTGGAAAACGAAGGCGAGCTTCTGGCTTAAGCAGGAAACGTCCCGTACAATCAGCGCCCGCATCTTTTTGGGCGCTTTCTTAATAAGGAGATACAGATGAGCAGGCAGGATGGACGGGAAATGTCGCAGCTGCGGGAATGCCGGATCCAACCGGATTATGTGTCCACAGCAGCGGGAAGCTGCCTGATCACATCAGGCGGTACAAGGGTCATCGTGACTGCATCCGTTGAACCGGGCGTTCCTCCTTTCCTTATCGGCAAGAATCAAGGGTGGCTCACAGCGGAATACGCGATGCTGCCCGCCTCCACAGGCAAACGAAAACCACGGGACGGCATCAAGCGTGATGGCCGGGGAGTTGAAATCAGCCGGCTCATCGGGCGTTCACTCAGGCAGGCTGTTGACTTGAATCGTCTGGGCAATCATACCCTGACCATCGACTGCGATGTGCTGGAGGCTGACGGCGGCACGCGCACCGCCGCCGTTACTGGCGGATTTGTCGCCCTCTGCCTGGCGGTCGACCGGTTGATCAGGGATGGGAAACTCAAGGAATCCCCGATCACCAGCCAGGTCGCCGCAATCAGCTGCGGCATAGTGGACGGCCAGGCGCTGCTGGACCTGAATTACCAGGAGGACGCCGGCTGTGACTCGGATATGAACTTTGTCATGAACGATGAGCAAGGATTCATTGAGGTGCAGGGCACCGGCGAAGGCGCGCCATTCCCGGTGGAGGCGCTTCACAAAATGCTTGCCCTGGCGCAGGACGGGATCCGGCAATTGATGCGTATCCAGCGCGCTGCACTGGGTGAGCGGGCTTATGTGATCCGGCAGCCCCAGACCTTGCTGCTGGCAACAGACAACGCGCATAAGGTGCGGGAACTGAGTGATTTGCTGGGCGGGAGATACCAAGTCAAAAGTATGCGGGAAGCGGGATATGGGAAAGACATTCAGGAGAACGGTGACACATTTGAGCACAACGCGAGGCTGAAAGCCGAAACCGTGCGGGATGCGACAGGGTACCTGACCCTGGCGGATGATTCCGGCCTGGAGGTTGACGCCCTGGGCGGCGCCCCCGGGGTGCGAAGCGCACGTTATGCCGGGGAACATGGCGACGACGCGGCGAACAACCACCTTCTGCTGACGAACCTAAAAGGCGAGAAGAACCGCGCCGCGCGCTTTGTGAGCTGCCTGGCGCTGGCTTCTCCCTTTGCCCCGACAAGAGTATTCACCGGTGTATGCGAGGGTGTGATCACACAGAAGCCGCGCGGCCGGGAAGGATTCGGCTACGATCCGCTGTTTGAGTATGAAAACGGCCTGACCTTTGCCCAGATGGGTGCAGATGAAAAGAACAGGATCAGCCATCGCGTCCGGGCCGTGTCCCTGTTGCTTGAGGCGCTGAAATGAAACTGCTCCTGTTCAGCGATTCGCATGGTACAGGGAAATGCCTTGAGGCCATGGCAGAGAAGGCATTGAAAGAAGGCGGGATAGACGCCGTGCTGTTCGCCGGAGACGGGCTGAGGGGCTTATACGGGCTGGAAACCCTCGGCCAGGTGTTTGCCGTTCGCGGCAACTGCGACCCAGCGGACCCATATACTCCGCAGGAACTGACCCTGCCTTTTGGAAAGCACAGGATCTATCTCTCCCACGGCAACCTGCACCGCGTCAAAAGGACGCTGGACCTCCTGGTGAAAGCCGCACAGGAAAGAAAAGCGGATATCGCCGTATTCGGCCACACCCATGTTCAGCACTTTGAGATGATTTCAAAAATTCTTTGTATCAACCCCGGCGCTCTTTGGAACGGGGAGTATGCCATCCTGCATCTGCCGCTTGACGCGCCGCCCCGGGCGGAGTTCAGGCGATTGGTTTGAGCAATATACGGTCGCTTCGCTGCCACACTCAGCGATCCGCCTGGCAACATCAATGAACCGGCGGATCCTGCTGTTCCCCAGGCGGAGGATTTGTTCGATAATTATAGTTTTGGGGATAATATGGCTTGTGAAAGGCCTCTTCCTGGGGAATTGGCGGCGGAAGGCTGTCCAGTGTGGTGCTCTCGTCCTCCCCAACGAACAATGTGTCACGGATCGAACTTAAAAAGCCCGCCTTGCGCTGCCTGTGCGAACCGACCCTTCGTCTTCGGGAGGCAGGCTGTGTTTCCGGCTCGTATTTTTGGAATCCGTCTTCTATTCCTGCGGTATTCTTCCAGTTATCAAGTTCTTCCCGGGTAAACATCGGCTGGTAATGTGTTTCCGGTTCATTTTCTGGATGGCCTTCCTGGGGAGATAAACAGTTCAGGCTGTTTTTCTCCTCTCGGGAGACCTGCCTCGCTTGTTCCCAGGGAAGCGACGGAACATAGGGTTGCTGTTCTTCGTGCAGGAACTGAGCGGGCACAAATGAAATGTCCTGCGCTTCATCCTCAGAAGGATTTACCTCAACCGGCTTGAATTGAAAATAGACCGGCCCATCCTGCATTGGGATATCATCATATGCCTGTACATCCTGGTATTCAGGCAAATCCAGCGGTGAGCGGTCCAGATTCTCCATGTAATGCCGCGTAGTATTCAGGCGCCTGCTGCTTTCATGCTTCCTGAACCAACTGCGCCATACATAATGAGGGCGCCAGCGGATAAACCAGATGATATAATCGGCCATCGTGCCAAAGATGAGCAGGATCACAATCAGGGGCAGCCAGAACCGCCTCAGGAAATCTGATATCCCTCCGGAATTGTTGGTAAAAAGGTTCCAAAGCCCGTTAAAAAGCGTCCCTGTCCACCCAAGTAAAAGGGAAAAAAGCCGGTCTGCGAAAACGTTCATCTGATACGGCCGGAAGCCGGGGGGGCCGGCTTGATCTCAATGGTCACGTAGATCACGTTTTCGCTGAGAAACACTACGCCGGACGGCTTTTCCACCTTCAGCGCGCGGATGAGGGTGTCCCTGTGACCACTGATGTCGATGGAGGAGGACAAGTCCAGCATCTTGATTTCATCGATGTCCTCCGGACTGCCCGCCAGCATGAGCGCAGGCGGGTCTGCCGAGATGCCGGTGACCTGATACCCGTCCGCGGGTTTTCCAAGAACGACGCCGGTGAGATTGATCCCGGCCTTTTTCATCGGATAGATTTTCTGCTCAATCAACAGGGTGTCCAGCAGCACGTTTTCACTGGTTACGCTGATCTGCTCCCTTGCAATCTCGCTGCCGTCACCAGCAAGCAGGCGAAAGGGCGCCGCGACGTATTGCATGCCCTGCTGAGGATTGAGCTGAGAAAGGCTATAGCTTGCCGTAACCTGCGCAACGTTCTCCACCAGAGACCGGGGTCCTGACACCACCACATTGCCGGGATCCACACTGGCGCCCTGCGCGTAATAGCCCTCAGGCAGGCTGCCTGTCTGCTCGATCGTAACGGGCAGGCGCCGCCTGGTGATATATTCATCAACAAACACCGTTACCTCGCTGACAGAAATCCAGCTGACTGAACCATAGGCGGGAGATGTGCTGGTCTGAATGGGCAGCTTTTGCTCCCCTGTTGTGCTGATGCGGCTAACGTCAATCCTGACTGAATAATGCGCGGGAAGCGCGCTGTCAAAAGCTTTTTGGGGTACATCAGCCTTGATCTTGACAGGCGGCAGTTCTTTCAGGCCGCTGATGACAATCAGACCGTTTCGCAGCAGGGTATCCATGCCGGTTACTGTGACCTGTACATCGTTGAATACTTTTTCCCTGGTCAGCAATGCATCCTCGCTGATCAGTCCGCCCCAAACGGCAACAGCTACAAGCAGGCTGATCAGTTTTAGTTTCCAGTTGCTTTTAACCGCCTTCAAAAGGCGTCTGAAGAAGGAGCGCCAGTTGATTTGCTGCAGTTCCCTTGTTCCGGTTTTATCGCTCACCTTCCCTGGCCCCCTTTCGCTTCAGCTTGGCCAAAAACGATTGTGCGATCGTCTTGAATGTCATTTTTTCGTGCTTGTACATCCCGCCCAATACGCGGTTGAGGCTCTCCGCGTCAAGATGCCGGGTCAGCCTGCCGTTTTGGGCCATGGAGATGATGCCTGTCTCTTCGGATACGATGATAACCATCGCATCCGTCCCCTCTGTAACACCCAGCCCCGCGCGGTGGCGCGTGCCCAGCTCGCGTCCAAGGCTGCTGTTTTCACTCAAGCCCAGCACGCAGCCTGCCGCAACGATCCGATCGTCACGGATGATCACCGCGCCGTCATGCAGCGGCGTATTGGGTTCAAAGATGTTGGCAATCAAAGGCCCGGAAATTTTTGAATCAATGACAGTTCCGGTATCAATAAAATCCCTCAGGCCAGTTTTCTGCTCAAACACAATCAGCGCGCCGACACGCCGGCGGGCAAGGCCGAGTATGCTCTGGGTGATTTCAAACACGATTCGGCTGGCTTCATCCGTATTCTCGCTCAGGTGACCCAGGCGGGCGCCGCGGCCAAACTGCTCCAGCGCCCGGCGCAGCTCAGGCTGAAAGAGAATCAGCAATACGATCGCGCCATTGCTGATGATGTTCATGATCAGCCAGTTTAGCGCGCGGAAACCCAGGAGGTTGGAAAACCAACTGACTAAAATCAGCAGCAGGAAACCTTTGAACACCTGCCCGGCGCGGGTCTGCCGGGTGAGCTGAAAGACCTTGTACAGCAGGACAGCGATGATGAGGATGTCAATCACGTCCTTGAACTGGACGCGGTTGGACAGATTCCAGAAAAAGGTCTCGATGCTGCTGCTGATTGTTTTCAACGGCCTTCTTCCTTTCGACTTATTCTATCAAGGTTTAGTATACAACAAAAACCGCGGCAGAAAAACACTTCCGCCATAAATATAACAAATTGTTAATAATAGTGGCAAATCCGCCGGCAAATGAACGGGAGAGAAAACTGGCAAAACAAAAAAACCGCCCTATGGGGGCGGAAATGGCTCTTTACTGCTTATAAAACAGCAGGCGATGATTCTTCCTGGGGCCGCACGCTGACCTTTTTCTTCATCTTTCCCAAATGCTCAAAGCGCACCAGTCCGTCAACCAGCGCGAAAAGAGTATCGTCCTTGCCCTTGCCGACGTTATCGCCGGGATGGATTTTCGTTCCGCGCTGGCGGACCAGGATGTTTCCGGCCAGAACGAACTGTCCGTCCGCGCGCTTTGTCCCAAGGCGCTTTGACTCACTGTCACGGCCGTTCCGGGTTGAACCAAGGCCTTTTTTATGAGCAAACAGCTGGAGATTGAGCTTAATCATTGAAATGCCTCCGTTTTTTCATTGGACCTGATGAATCAGGCGTATATTGTCAGGGTAGGAATCCTGCAGATCCAGGGCGCCTTGATGAAATGTTTTCAGGATGGCCATCGCTTCCGGACTGATTTGGCCTTCCATCAGGATGGCCTTCAAATAGCCTTCGGACTGCGTAACAAACGGTTTGGTCATCGCGACGGTTTCCAGAGCGTTTGCGCAGGTGACTGCCAGAAAGGAGATGGCCGCGCAAACCAGGTCGTTTCCCTCTTCGCCTGCCCCGGCATGGCCGGAGACTTCATAGCCGCAAAGCGCGCGGCCTTTTGAATATATCAGGCGAACAGAGGTCAAAATCAGCCCTTGATCGCGGTGATCTCAACCTGGGTGAACGGCTGCCGGTGCCCCTGCTTGCGGCGGTAGTTCTTCTTGGACTTGTACTTGAATACAATGATCTTCTGACCTTTGCCATGCCGGATGACCTTGCCGGTCACACTCGCGCCTTCCACCTCGGGCATCCCCATGCGGACCTCATCGCCGCTCAGCATTAGGACGGGAAAGGTTACCTCGCTGTCCGGTTCCATGTCCAGCTTCTCAATAAAGATGGTGTCTCCCTCTGAAACACGGTACTGTTTGCCGCCGGTCGCAATGATTGCGTACACTTGCAGGCCCTCCAATTGTTTACTCGCCGGGCGTTTGGGCAGATATCACCCTGAGGCAGCGCGAACGCATTTAGAAGCCTCTCCCGAGCGGCCGAAGTTGAATATATCATAAAAAGCAAGAATAGGTCAAGCGCAAATTGACAGGATTTTCCCGTTTATAATACAAACAGCATGGAAGCGGCTTGACATCCTGGGAGCCCTGTGATATGTTTTCATTCGGCTATGGAAAGCCAGTGCCAAAGACAGCAGGCTGCGCGGGAGCGCATAACGGCGAAAGCCGCCCGCCGAGGTGCGAGAGCAAGATGATTTTGCCCTTGTGCCACCAGCACAGGGGCTTTCTGATTTTTCAGGCCGGAGGAGAGGTGAAAAAGCATGGAGCATAAGATCAACAAGAACATGGAAGCGAAGATCCAGAAAGTATCAGAAATCGCCGACCGGCTCAAGGGTTCCAAGAGCATGGTGATGGTGGACTTCAAGGGCATTACCGTGGAGGAAATCACAGCCCTGCGCGTCAAGTTCCGCGAGGCGGGCGTCGACTACGTGGTACTGAAGAACTCCCTTGTCCAACGCGCGCTGTCTGATGCGGGCATCAAGGAACTTGATCAATACCTGATCGGCCCGTCCGCCTTCGCCTTTGGGATGAAGGATGAAGTCGCCCCGGCAAAAATCATCTGTGACTTCATTGACCAGAGCAAGTCTGACAAATTGATCATCAAAGCCGGCCTTCTTGAAGGCAAGGCGGTTGACGCAAATGCCGTCCTGGCCCTGTCGAAACTTCCGCCGCGCGAGGTCCTCATCGCAAAGATGATGGGCAGCCTGAATGCCCCGATCGCAAACTTCGTCGGCGTCCTGAGCGCCACGCTGCATTCTCTTGTGTTCGCGGTAGACGCGGTACGCAAGCAGAAAGAAGCCAGCCAGTAACCTGAACACCACTGCAAATAACATTAATTTAATTGGAGGATAACCCATGAATCGTCAAGAAATCCTAAGCGCGATTGAGTCCATGACTGTGCTGGAGCTTTCCGAGCTGGTAAAGGCCCTGGAAGAGAAGTTCGGCGTATCCGCCGCGGCCCCCGCCGCTGCCGCCGCCCCTGTCGCCGCCGCCGCTGCCGCCCCTGCCGAGGAGAAGACAGAGTTTGATGTAGTGCTCACAAGCGCCGGCGCCGAGAAGATCAAGGTCATCAAAGTCGTCCGCGAAGTCGTCTCGGGCCTGGGCCTAAAGGAAGCCAAGGACTTCGTCGAATCCGTCCCCAAGACTGTCAAGGAAGGCCTGCCCAAGGCAGAAGCCGAAAAGATCAAGAAGCAGTTTGAGGAAGTCGGCGCCGTCGTCGAAATCAAGTAATCACTCAAATAAAAAATCCGCAGGACACGCGCCTGCGGATTTTTATTTTATTTTTTCGTATCCAGTTTATCTGGACCGCTGAATGATCCAGCCCGCAAGGTCGTCCATCAAACGCTCTGAGACTGGATAAGGGATAGCATAATCCTCAGCGCTGCCGGAGGAGGGTCCCGGCAAGTCAAAGAGCAGGTGGGTCATGTCCGGGTATAAAAGATAATCCGTGTCTGGTCTGGCTTTATCTGAAAGGATCAGCCATTCCTGCCATAATTGGATTCCTTCCTCCGGTTTGACCTGCCAGTCCTTCGCGCCCTGAATGATCAGCACAGGCGTCTTCATTTGATTGAGCAATTCTGCAGGCGCCCATTCGTGTTCATCCTTGAGATACCACCCGCTCAAGCTGCCATAGAACAACGCTGCCTTCAGTTCTTTTTCTCCCATCCCCCCAAGCATTCCAAGCCTTTCCTTTTCCGCATCCAGATTAGCCAGAGCCTGCGTGATCTGCCCGGACGTGAGAAACGCGCTTGCGATTGCATCACGGTTTTGGCGGTCAATCAATGCGGTGATGGGCAAAGGTGAACCAGCAAGCAGAATCAGCCCCCTGAAAGCCTGTTTCGGCAGCTGCGCCGCCACACGGGGCACCGCATAGGCGCCCTGGCTGTGTCCAAGCAGGAAAACATCGCTGAAGCGCTCATCAACAGAAAGCGTCTGCCATGCAGCAAGGGCATCGTTGACATACTCTTCCCGCATTGTAAAGGACGCCAGCAGATCCGCGTCTTTTGCAAGCATATCCCGATGCTCCAGGGTGTATTTGTCATAGCGCAGCGTAGCGATGCCCCTCTTTGAAAGGCCTTCAGCCAGGTCAAGGAAAGGCGTCATGCCATAGGCGCTTTCGTTCTTGTCATTCGGTCCGGATCCCTGCATCAGGATGAGCACCGGGCAAGGCCCGGGATCCTGCGGGATGACAAGGACCGCTTCGGTCTCATCCTCTGCCCCCGGGCGCAGCAGCAGCCTCTCCCCCTTGTCCGTATCCCTGTCCGCAGGCTTTGGCGTCTGAACGTTCAGTACGACCAGCCCGGCCAGTGAGCCTTTCTGGTCAAATGAAATGACAACTGTGACAACAGCCCGCTCAAAACGGGCATCGACCTGATATCTGTCATAACCGTCGGCTTCCTGATTTCCGGTGCCCTCCGCTCCCTGATATGCGCCAAACTGGAGCAGCAGCCCCTGCCATATGGCCTGATACCCCTCGGCGGATTTGACCGCCTGGCGCATCTGATCGCTGGAGCGTTCAAACAATTCCGCAAACTTTTCATCAGCCAGGAGTGTCAGCACTTCCGTCCCCAGATCGCTCCCCTGGGCTGTTGCCGGGCATATCATAGCCATTAGCAGAATCAATGCAAGCAGTATAAGGCTCAATCTCCTCATATTCAGATACCTCCCTTGCTCTCTTTCAGTGTAGCACCGGGCCTTGCGGCGGTCAATTTTCCTTGACAAAACTGCGCCAAATGATAGCATGGCAGTAAATCCTCGTTCAGGAAGGAGACTGTGCATGCCGGAGAAGAAAAACCGAATCGTAGTCAAAGTAGGCACGTCGACCCTGGCTTACCCGAGCGGCGGCATCAATTTCCGCGAACTGGAAGCGCTGACGCGCGTACTGGCCGATATGATGAATATGGGCATTCAGGTGGTGCTTGTCACCAGCGGGGCGATCGGTGTGGGCATGGGAAAGCTGGGCATGACCTCCAGGCCAAAGGACACCGCCGGGAAACAGGCCGCAGCGACGGTCGGCCAGTGCGAGCTGATGTACCTCTACGATAAAATGTTTTCAGACTACGGCTGTGTGATCGGACAATTGCTGATCACAAAAGGCGACGTGGAAGACCCTGAGCGGCACCGCAACCTGGTCAATACCTTTGACCGCTTGTTCCAGTATCATGTGCTGCCGGTCATCAATGAGAACGACGCTGTCGCGGTGGATGAAATCGTCTACGGCGACAACGACAGCCTGTCCGCCATTGTGGCGGAACTGATCCATGCGGACAAGCTGATCATCCTCACNNCCGCGCTGGCCCAGCACTCGGGCTCGGACCTGGGAACCGGCGGGATGGTGACCAAGCTGCAGGCCGCGAAAATCGCGACAAAAGCGGGCATCGATACCTACGTCATCAATGGCCGGCCGGTTGACAACATCTACCGCGTGCTGGAAGGCCAGCTGGTCGGGACCTGGTTCAAGGCGGTGAAGAACGATGTTTGACGAGTATGGAAAACGGGCGAAAGCGGCATCCCAGCTGCTGTCCTTCAGCCCGGACAGGCAGCGCATTCAAGCGCTTGGGTTGATGGCGAGCGGCCTGGAAAAAAGTATCAGCGAACTGCTCGCGCACAATCAGGAAGACCTGAAAAACGCAAAGGAAGCCAGCCTGTCAGAAGCCATGCTGGACAGATTGCGGTTGACAGAACAGCGCGTCCGGGGAATGGCAAATGGCTTGAGGTCCCTTGCCGATTCACCCGATCCGCTTGGCAGGGTACTCAGGGAGATAAAGCACCCCAAAGGGCTTGTCATCACCCGCGTATCCGTTCCCCTTGGCGTGATCGCGGTGATTTTTGAATCGCGCCCGAACGTGACGGCTGATTCAGCCGGGCTATGCATACGCTCCGGAAACGCCTGCATCCTGCGGGGCGGCCGTGAAGCCATTTCCAGCAACCGCTTCATCACGCAAGTGCTGCGGGCAGCGCTGAAAGACTCAGGCTTACCGGAAGACTGCGTGCAGCTGCTGGACGATCCGGGCCGTGAAGGAGCCGAGGCCTTGATGAAGATGACCGGGTATATCGACCTTCTGATCCCCCGGGGCGGGAAGGGGCTCATCACGAATGTGGTTGAGAACGCCCGCGTTCCTGTTCTTCGGACCGGCGAGGGCGTATGCCATATTTATGTTGACAGGGAAGCTGATGTTCATATGGCGGCTGAGGTGATCCATAACGCGAAGACATCCCGTCCTTCGGTCTGCAACGCCTGCGAATGCATCCTCGTCCACCGGGACATCGCGCAGGACGCGCTCCCCCTCATCGCCAAGCATCTGGAAAGCCACCGGGTCGTGCTGCGGGGGGATGAACGGACCAGGGCCATCCTGCCCCAGGCGGAACAGGCCGATGAGAGTGACTGGGGCAGGGAGTATCTGAGCCTGACCCTGGCCTGCAAAGTGGTGGACAGCGCGCAGGAGGCCATGGAGCATATCCGTCTGTACGGAACCGGGCACAGCGAGGCCATCATCACAGAAAACAATGAGACGGCCGAGCGCTTCCTCAGGTCGGTCGACGCGTCCGCGGTCTATCACAACGCGTCCACCCGGTTTACCGATGGGGAAGAGTTCGGTTTTGGCGCGGAAATCGGCATATCAACTCAGAAGCTGCACGCGAGGGGTCCTGTCGGGCTTGAGCAACTCACCAGCTACAAATATATCGTCCGGGGCTCCGGGCAGATCAGGTGATAACATGACAATTGGGTTTATCGGCCTTGGCAACATGGCAGGCGCAATCATCAAAGGCTTAAGAAACAGCCCGCAGTTTGGCATGGCCGGCATCATCGGTTATGACCGCAACCCGCACAAGCAGGAGTCATTTCTCAAGGATTTTGAGGTTCAGACCGCGCAGGACGCCTGTGAGGTGGCCTCAACCAGTTCGCTGCTGATTTTGGCCATCAAACCCCAGGGCATGGATGAGCTGCTTGATCAAATCAAACCCTGCCTGAAAACAGGCCAGCTCATTGTTTCCCTGGCTGCGGGGAAAACAACGGAATATTTCAGCAATCAGCTTGGCAGGAAGGTAGCATTGGTTCGTGCCATGCCCAATGTCAATGCAAAGGCAGGCGCATCCATGACTGCCCTTTGTAAAAATAGCCAGGTTTCAGACGGGCAGCTCGAGGCCGCCATTTCCGTCTTTGATGCCATCGGCAGTGTCAGTGTCCTGCCGGAAAGCAAACTGTCAGCTTTCTCGGCCATTGCCGGAGCCGGGCCTGCGTTTGCCTTCGCCTTCATTGACTCGCTGGCCACAGCGGGCATCAAGGCAGGCCTCCCGCGCCCCCTTGCCCAGCAGGCAGCCTGCGCGATGCTGTTTGGGAGCGCCAAGCTGGTCATGGAATCAGGCGAACACCCAAGAGCTTTGATTGATCAGGTGACCTCCCCCGGCGGCACCACCATTGAGGGAATGCACAAACTGGCCGAGTTGGGGTTTGAGCATGCAGTTCATGAGGCGGTCAAGGCGGTGATTGACAAAGAAGAACACATGAGATGAGCGGCTGTGATCTGATTCATGCCTGACATGAGGTCAATTCACGATTTTCAAGGATTGTTTTTACTCAAATCTGGCCGGGCTTTATCCCCTGTGAGTTTGCCCTGTACAATCAAACAGCAGCCTGCCATAACGACAGGGAGGGACGAATAAAGTAATCCGGTACACAAGGCAGAACTGAGAGGCATAAATCATAAGCCGCCGCAATTGATGTTTAGCGGCGGCTTAAAAATTGGTTCATTTTACTCGGTGCGCAAGGCCTCCACCGGGTCCTTTTTCGCGGCAAAGCGGGCGGGCATAAAGCCGGCCAACAGGGAAAGCAACGCGCTGATGGCCACCAGCATCATCGCCCCGCCAAGCGGCAGGATGGCGTTGATGCCCGTTTCGTTGGCCAGGCGATGAATAATGCTGTTGATCGGGATAATGAGCAGCGCGGATATCAGGACGCCCAGAATTCCCGCAGCCAGACCGATGATAAAGGCCTCCGCAGTAAAGACCCTTCCGACATCCTTTTTTGACGCACCCAGCGCGCGCAGGATGCCAATCTCCTTGGTGCGTTCAAGGACAGAGATATAGGTGATGATGCCGATCATGATGGAGGAAACGACCAGGGACACGGCGACAAAGGCGATGAGCACATAGGAGATGACATTGATGATGGTGGTTACAGAACTGATCATAAGAGCAACGTAGTCGGTGTACACGATGCGGTCTTCTTCCGCGACGGTCTGGTTGTAGTCTCTGATCAGTTGAGCAACCTTCTCTTTGTTCTCGAATGACTCGGAGTAAAGCGATATGGAAGAAGGCGTGTTGAGATCCACAACACCCAGCTCGTCAAGCGTTTCATCCAGTGTGCCCGTATCCTGCGCGATCAAGCCGTCATACAGCATCGTCAGTATCACATCATCCGCTGCCAAAACAAACTGATCCAGCATTTCAGCCAGTTGTGCGTCATCCAGTTTAGCCAGTGCTTCCTGTGAAAAACCGGATAAACCACCCAATCCTTCCATCATCGCCGCGACAGAGGCGCTGTTATCCCCCGTGTCTTCGCCTGGCTGCGCCTCCTTGTTAAAACCATAAAAGGCTTGCAACAGGGCCAGCAAACTGCCGGGGGACATTCCCTGGGGGAGGCTGAAAGAGCGATTCTCATCGGTGTTTTGAAATTGATCTTCCTGAAGCATGCTTCCTGTGAAGAAGCGCAAGGCCTTTTCTACGAACTCCGCTTTCTGCTTGTCATTTAAACCATCCAGGTATTTTCGTACATTCCGGGCTTTTTCCCCTTCATCCGACGGGGAAAAGGCAAGCCCGCTGATAGCGCTTGATTGAGGATTTTGAAGCTGGGTTATGACAACAGGGCTGTTTTGGGTCCGCTGAATCACCAGATCCGTCAGCGCGCGGGTATACCCAAGCCCGCCTGAAGATAAGATGATGCCGTCGTTGGAGCGGACAATGCCGGAGATGGTAAGTCTGGGAGCATTTTCAAGCATCCCGTTGAGCGAGGCCCGATCGTCGCGCCTGTCGGCGAACAGGCCCTGCCCGTCCGGCAGATAATAATCACTGTAAGTCAACAGGATGAACTCACGCCCCAGCAGCTCCTCATAGGACCACCTGCGCGCGCTTTCTATGGAGACTGCCTCCCCCTGCATCAGGGAGCGCAGTTCCTGCCGGGGAAGAATGCCCAACTGGTAGAGCACCATGTCGGACACCTCGTTCTGGCTGTCCAGAATCAGGACTGTTTCCCCGGCGCTTTGAGGCCAGCGCCCCGCCAGAATGGTATGGCTGCTTTTGACAGCTTCGCCGATCAGCCCGTCATCGCTTGCCGGGGTCAGTTCGCTCATGGTTGAAAAGGAGAAGGGTATAAAGGAAGCGAACGCCTCGGACATGCTGCTGCCGGCGCCGCCGCTGATATTCACCAGCTCTCCCTGCGGATCATAGGTGTAGACATCAAAACGCGCGTCATACCCGTAACGAACATCAGAGAGAAAGGGGCGAAGGGGGTTGCCCTCCTCTTCCAGATAAGCTTTAAATGCCGTCAGATTGTTGCGGCTGACCCCGGACCGGAAGCCGCTCATCCTCCTGGTCGCCTGGTCATCCACATATACCGCGTCAAGCTCGTGCTCCGTCTGCTGCCGGCGTGTTTCCTGCATCGTGCTCATCATTCCGCCAATCTCAACCGCCTCTTCCTGAATCACGATTGGATAGGAGGACATTGTATCCCTCTGGATGTTGTCTATATAAGTATTGACCCCGTTTGACATGGACAGGATGAGCGCGATGCCGATAATGCCAATGGAGCCGGCGAGAGCTGTTATCAGAGTGCGGCCGCGCTTGGTCATCAGGTTGCTCAGCGAGAGCAGAAGCGCTGTTTTAAAACCCATCGATGTTTTGTGTCCGCGCTCACTTATCTTTTCTTCCTGCTCTGCCAGGAACGGGGCGCTGTCGCTCACCACCTTCCCGTCACGCAGCTCCACAATGCGTGTTGCGTATTTTTGGGCGAGCTCACGATTGTGCGTGACCATGATGACCAGCCGGTCGCGGGCAAGGGCCTTGAGGGAATCCATCAGCTGCATGCTGGTGTGCGAATCCAGTGCGCCTGTTGGCTCATCGGCAAGCAGGATATCCGGGTCATTCACCAAAGCGCGCGCAATGGCAACGCGCTGCATCTGCCCGCCAGAGAGCTGGTTTGGCCGCTTTGTCATCTGGTCCTTCAGGCCGACAGACTCCAGCGCCTCACCGGCGCGCTGTTTGCGCTCCGCCGCGCTGACTCCTGAAAGGGTGAGGGACAGTTCCACGTTGGAAAGCACGCTTTGATGCGGGATAAGGTTATACGTTTGGAATACAAAGCCCACAGAGTGGTTGCGGTAGGCGTCCATCTCCCTGTCGGAATAATCTTTGGTGCTGCGGCCGGAGATCAGCAAGTCTCCCCTGTCATAGCGGTCCAGCCCGCCGATGACGTTCAGCAGCGTTGTCTTGCCGCATCCTGACGGGCCCAGGACCGCGACAAACTCAGCACTGCCAAAAGAAATGCTGACCTCGTCAAGCGCCAGCACCTTCTGGTTTCCGGTTATGTATTCCTTCGTGATGTTTCTTAATTGCAGCATGATTTCCTTTCAATGGCGGCGCCGGACTGTTACAGGCATAAATACCCTGATGTGTTATACCCATTTAGGGCTGCATCAGCGGATAAAAGCACTCTTTATTGATTGTTTATTAACTGCACAAATGATTTCTCATCCAGAACCTGTATGCCCAGCGCCTGCGCCTTTTGTATCTTGCTCCCGGGAGCCTCGCCTGAAAGGAGGTAGCTTGTCCTGCGGCTGACCGAGGATGAAACAGTGCCGCCAAGAGACAGGATGAGCTCTTCCGCTTCCTGGCGGGTATAAGCAGATAAAACGCCCGTAATAACAAAGGATTTGCCCTGTAGTATGTCCCGCCCGCTTTGTTTTGTCATATCCTTTGGCACAATGCCTGAATGGAGCAGCGCGTCAACCATCCCGGCATTTTTGCTGTCAGCGAAAAAGGAGATGATCGAGCCTCCCACCACGTCGCCAACGGCGGGAATGGCTGTCAGATCCTCAAGCTCCGCTTTTCGGATCTTGTCCAGCGTGCCGAATCGGAGGGCGATGTCCCGTGCCGTGGCACGGCCAATGTTGGGGATGCCAACGGCAAACAGGAAGGCATCCAGCCCGCACTCCCTGCTCACATTCAGTGCTTCAATGACCTTTTCAGCTTTTTTTTCCTGAAAGCCGGGCAGGCCGACAAAGTCTTCCCGCTTCAATGAATACAGGTCCTGCGGTTCCCGCACGTTCAGATGCTCGTACAGGACTTCCAGCGTCTTTTCGGACAGGCTCTCAATGTTCATGGCATCCCTGGAGCAAAAGTGGGTCAGCCGGGCAACGACCTGCGGCTTGCAGCCGTCACGGTTTGGGCAAAAAAGGTTCGCTCCTGTCTCAACCAGCTCATTCCCGCAGGCGGGGCAGCGCTCCGGCTTCATGATTGGCACGCCCTCCGCGCCATCTTCCACCCTGCCAAGAATCTCAGGGATGACATCGTTGGAGCGCCGGATCCATACTGTGCTGCCAAGCGCCAGGCGTTTCCGGGTGATGTCCCCGAAGTTGTTGAGGGTGGCTTTGCTGACTGTGACGCCTGAAAAATCAACCGGATCCAGATGGGCAAGCGGTGTCAGCTTGCCCGTCCTGCCCAGTTCCCAGGTGACCTGCCTTAAAATGGTGGTCATTTCCTCCGCCGCGAACTTGTACGCAACCGCCCAGCGGGGAAACTTGTCCGTATAGCCCAGGGCCTCACGCGTCTTCAGGTCCATGATCTTGATCACCACGCCGTCAATGAGGAAATCCAGCTCCTCGCGCTTTTCCTCAGTCATCCGGATGGCCTTGAGGATTTCTGTTTCGTCTTCCCCGGCGTAAAGGATAGGGGAGGCGGGGAAGCCGTTTTCACTGATGAAGCGGTTCAACCCCTCCTGATCCTGATAGGGCGGATCGTCAATGGTGCCGATTTCGTAGAACCGCGCGTCAAGTTTACGCGTTGCGGTTACCCTGGGATCCAGGTTCCGCAATGCCCCGGCGGCTGCGTTGCGCGCGTTTTTCAGCGGCTCATCCGCTGTTTTATTATACTGTGAGAGCACGGAGAGGCGCATGAAGCATTCCCCGTGTATCTCCAAAAGCCCCTCATATGGAATGGATAACGGGATGCCGCGGATGGTCCGGGCCTGGGGCAATACCAATTCGCCGGTGATGCCGTTTCCCCTCGTTACAGCCTGGATGAGCAGTCCGCCGTCATACGTGAGGTTGATGGTCAGGCCGTCATATTTATATTCCAGGGCAAACCGAAGGGGAGGCAGCCCCGGATTTTTTGTGTATAGTGCGTTTGTCCGCTCGAACCATGCTGATAGTTCCGCGACGCTCTGCACCTTATCAAGGCTCCAAAGCCGATGTAGATGCTGACGCTGTTGGAAGGCGGGCAGCGGCTCCCCCCCAACGCGGCGGGTGGGCGAATCAGGCAGGTGTTCGCCTGATTTTTCCTCAAGCTCTCTCAGCTCATCATACAACGCGTCCCACTGCGCGTCGGACATGAGCGGCTCGCTGAGAACATAATAGTGATGGTTCGCCTCATTGATCCGGTCGACCAATTCCCGCATGCGCGAGGACATATCGGACATGGTTAGTCAACCTTGACAATCGGGGCAATGGCCACGGAGAACTCCTTATCGCCATAAGCGGTAAAGTGGACAGTCACGCGCGCCTCAGCGCCCGATCCTGATGCGCTGACCACCTGGCCGGAGCCGAACTTCTTATGCAGCACGCGATCCCCTTCCAGGAATATCTGGGATGGTTCCTCAAGGGCGGAAGCCGCAGAGCGAACAAATCCCTTGCTCACGCCGGGGATACTGAGAATGTCCTGGCCCATTCCGGGGGTGCCGAAACTTGTCTTGGGCAGACGCTGGGAAGGACGGGTCCGCTCCCGGGGCGGCTTGTATTCGCCAAAATGCTCCTGCATTGTCTTGCCCCATTCATCGCTGATAAGCTCCTTGGGGATTTCTGCCAGGAAGGGGCTGGGCTGGTTATAGGAAGCCTGGTTAAAAATCGCCCGGTGGCGGGTCCTGGTGAGGTAAAGGAACTCTTTGGCGCGGGTTACGCCGACGTAACACAGCCTGCGTTCCTCCTCAAGGCGGTTCTCCTCCAGTTTGGAACGTGCACTGGGCAGCAGACCATCTTCCATTCCGGCGATGAATACCGCCCGGTACTCCAGCCCTTTGGCGGAGTGCAGCGTCATGAGGGTCACAAACTGGGGCGCGTCTTCCTGCATGTCCAGATCGGTGACCAGGGCGACATTCTCAAGGAAGGATTCCAGGGTGGAGTCATCGCTCTGCTGCTCATACTCGTTGACAGCACCCAAAAACTCCAGCAGGTTGTCGCGCTTGGACAGCATTTCCTCGTCATTGCTGTCGGAATACTCCTTGATCAGCCCGGTTTCATCCAGCAGCAATTTCACGAATTCACCCAAGGGCAGCTCCCCGAGCCTTCGCTTCAGCATGTCCATCATCTCCACGAAACTCTCCACACACTTGCGTGGACGTGAGCCGAGCATGTCAGGCAGGCTGCGCAGCGCCGCATACATCGTTGAGGAGAGTTTTCCGGCCTGCTCCTCCAGCATCTCCACTGTCGCGTCGCCGATGGAACGCTTGGGCACATTGATGATGCGCTTGAGCGCCACGTCGTCATCCGGGTTCACCAGTACCCGCAGGTAAGCCAGCGCGTCCTTGATTTCCTTGCGGTCATAGAAGCGGGTGCCCCCATATACCCGGTAAGGGATGCCTGCGCGCATGAACATTTCTTCCAGGACACGGCTTTGCGCGTGCATGCGGTAGAGAACCGCAATTTCAGACAGGGGCACTTTCCTGGCGCGCAGACGGCGGACATGCTCGCAGATCCAGGCTGCTTCCTCCCGCTCGTCTCCGGCCGCGCAGAAGCGGATTTTCTCACCTTTCCCGCTTTCGGTCCACAACGCCTTTTCCATGCGCTGCTCGTTGTTTTTAATGATGCCGTTGGCCGCGTCAAGGATCGTTTGGGTCGAGCGGTAGTTCTGTTCCAACTTGATGATCCTGGCCTCGGGAAAATCCTTGTTGAACTCAAGGATGTTGCGGATGTCAGCTCCGCGCCAGCCGTAAATGGACTGGTCGTCATCCCCCACGACGCACAGATTGCGGCTCTGAGCGCTCAAGAGCTTGACCAGGGTATACTGGGCAAGGTTGGTATCCTGATATTCATCCACCAGTACGTGATGGAAACGCTGCTGGTAGTGATCCATCACCGGCGGGTGATCCATCAGCAGCTGCAGCGCTTTGTTGAGCAAATCATCAAAATCCAGCGCGTTGGCCTTCCTGAGTTTTTCATCATATCCTATGAACAGGTCGTGGATGGTCTGCGCGTGATGGTCGCGGCGGGATTGGCTGAACCAGTCGTCCGCGTCCATCAGCCTTGTCTTGGCATCCCCGATAATGTGCTTCATTTCCCTCAGGCTGAGTTGCTTTTCATCAATTTCATGCTGCTTGAACAGCTCCCTGAGCACGCGCTGCTGGTCATCATCGTCATAGATGACAAAAGAACGCTTGTAGCCCAGCTTTTCAATATCACGGCGCAGAATGCGAACGCATACGGAGTGAAAGGTGCCGATCCAAAGGTCATTCGCGCGGCCGCCTGTCAGCTCATCCACGCGGCGCAGCATTTCCTTGGCCGCCTTGTTGGTAAAGGTGAGCGCCAAAATGTTCCAGGGTTCAACTCCCTGCTCCATCAGGTAGGCGATGCGATAAGTCAAGGCGCGGGTCTTTCCGCTGCCGGCGCCCGCGACGATCAGCAGAGGCCCCTGCTCATGCAGGACTGCCTCTCTTTGTCTTTCATTCAGGTCGTTCAGGTTCATTCTTCCCCCACCGCGGCCGCGCCGACATCCTTTACAAGGCCGTCAAAAGCCCTCTGTTGTTCCGGTTTGCGGCTGCAGACTTAAAGATTTGACATCATGCCGATTATACCATAAAACCCGCCGCCTGTACAGAAAACAGGGGCGGGCTGAACCTGCGGATCCATTCGGTCTCAGGAGCTGGAGCTTTTTTCATCCTTCAGGTCCACCGGCAAGTCGGTGTGCGCAAATGGGTCCTCCTGGATGTAGGCGGACAAGTCCACCATGCCGCCTCTTCCCCCCAGGCGCTGTGATTTGGACGGCTGGGTGGAACGCACCAAAGGAACAGCGCCGGCAAAGTCAATCTGAACGCTTTCACGCACCTGGGTCAGGGCATAAACCACCGTGCGGCGTGAGATGCCCCTTCGGGCATATTCATTGGCGATTTCAGCGCGTGTGCCAAAATGCATTGGGAAAAAGACCCGGGGCCGGACGGCCATGATAAAATGGTTCGCGCCTGCGTCATAGAATCCGCCCTGGTTGGGATCAAGCGGAAACATGGATATATCGATTTTATCCCTGGGCAGCCGGGATACTTTCTCATAAAACAGAGCTTCTGCGCGGGATATTTCCTTCAATGTGTTCTCCTCCCGCCAGTGCCAGAGGTTCAGGTCGCCCGCATGGAATACTGTAACCCCTTCAGCTGAGGCAAGATAGGAAAACCCAGCATCCGTCGAACCAAAGACGGTGATATCGCAGTGGCCGACGCTGAAATGGTCGCCTTCCCTGCAAACGCGTATGTTGGCGGCGCGAGGCGCAGTTTTGGCCGCTTCCTGCGGCAGGATATAGGTAATCGGAAAGGAACGTTTCCACTCATAGATGGCAGGGTCATGATGCTCAGCGGATGCGTTGGGGATAAAAACAAGGATGTTGTTGAAGCCCAGGAAGTCCTTCTCATTCAGGCGCTGGTTCTCCGCGAGCTGGGATAGACCGGTTTGGCGGTAACTGAAAATCATCAGCGTTTTTTTCAGCAAAACCGTAAACGCAGACTGGTAAAAGTAGGTCACCAGGGCCTGTTCTGCCATTCCATCCTCCCTTTTCCCGTTTTCCTATACTGTCTGCGCAAAAGCTTCCGTCAGAACCCTTCCCTGGGCCATGGGCAGCGTCAGCCCCGATGCGCGGGCAAGCGTTGGCGCGATGTCGACCAGTTCGCAGGCGCTGAGGCGCTCTCCCTGTTTGAACATTCCTCCGTAAAGCCACATCAGGCACTGCGCGCCAGGATGATGCAGCCCGAAACCGTGTGTCGCGCCGGCCTTCTGCTCATTCTCATCCTCCACGACAGCGATCCCTTCCTCTGGTTCAACTGCCAGGAGCACATCCTCCGGAGCATGGATCGCGCGAAGCTCATCCCTGGTATAAACGTGCATCAGGCGCAACTGCTCCATATTGTCCTTCAGCGCCTTGAGCACCAGACGGTAATCACCCCTGTCAAACCGGATAAAGGCCCCGAAGCCCAAGGTCTGGGCCCTGGCGGGGATGCTGTTGGCGCGCAGCCAGGCATCCAGGGGCAGGGTCCCGCTGATGTCCGCCTGCCCGTGATCGCTTACCACGGCCAGGATGGTGTCCTTCATCGCTTCCCGCGCCTTCAGCGCTGTGACAATACGGCCGACACGCGCGTCCAGGCGGGTGAGAGCCGCGCGGGCTTCCTCGCTGAATACGCCATGACGGTGCCGCATCGCGTCCAAATCCACCAGATGCAGCGCCAGCAGGTCGGGCATATGCCGGGCCTGGCTGCGTCTGGAGGGTTGGATATCCCGGGCGCGCCCCAGCCTTTCCTCCGGCGCATACTGTCGGTTGATCAGCGTTTCTGCGACCAGGACCGCATAATCATCCAGATCCGGCTGTCCGGTGCTCTTTCTTTTTCTTCCGTAACGCAGTTCATTCATCATAAGCCAGCCGGTGCTGCCATAGCCAAGCACCTTCAGCGCCTGGTTCTCCCCTGGAAGTGCAAGCACTTCAGGAAAGTTCCAACGGATATGCCTGCTGTGCCCTGTAACAGGCCAAAGTATCGCCGCACACTCGCGTCCGGCGCGGGAAGCCTGCGAAAACAGGGTGTCCGCGCGGATATGCTTCTCATCCCAATACCAGGGGCGGCGGCCCGGCTTTAGGTCCGGATTGAAGGGCCCATTATGCCCTATACCGTGCCTGTCAGGATAGCAGCCTGTCAAAAGGCTGGTGTGGATGGGATAGGTCAGTGTAGGGTAGACAGTTTTCACCTGGCTGCAAAATACGCCTTCCCGCGCAAGATTGCCCAGGTTTGGAAGCGAGAGAAGAAAGTCTGAATCCGCGGCAAACGCGGCATCCAGGCTGATGATTACAAGGCGCATTTATTTACGCCAGCCAAAAATCTTGCTCACACCCCATGTTCCAAGGATCCAGCTGAAGGGTCCGCACCCTTTCTTTCCGTCCTTTTTTCTGCCAAAGATCTTATACAGGATGAAGCCGATCAGGGCGATCTGGAACCAGCTCATTCCTTTCCCCTGGCCTTCCTCAGCCTGCCTGGATTCCTGCACATAGCGATCCGCATTTCTCACGCTGTTCTCAGCGTCCAGGAGGATGCCTTCCAGCCAGGACACCGGGGAAGAAGGCGCGCTGGTGACGGAGGGCTCGCTTGCTGTTCGTCCCGCATAATCAAGCAGCAATCTATTCGCCGGAAGCTTGCTCCCCGCGGCGAGCTGGATATGCTCGCTCAGCGCCAGAAGAAAGGAGGCCAGCGCGCGGTCATAGGCACGGTCACGGATAAAGGGCTGCCGGAAATGACTGGTCAGCAGGTTTTCAACTTTTTCCTGCCCGAGCATTTCTTTCGCATGGCTTCCCAGCGCGGCGTAGTAGCTTTCCTCGCCGATGACGATCACCAGCAGCACCAGATTTTCATTCCCGGGCATCTGGGAGAGTGCTTTTTCAGCATATGTCCGGATATCGGCACCGCCCAGAAAATGCTTGGTCAAAACCCGCAGGCCGATGTCCAGGCTGTCTTCCGTCAGTTTTGATAGCGCCGCGATTTCTCCTGCCAGGCTGACATCAATGACTGCCGCCTGGTCATCCACAGCAGTGATCTGCGCCCAGGCGGACGAACAGGAAAAACAGGAAATCATCAAAACGAACAGGAATGGGAGTAACCGTTTTTTCATAGGCCGCTGTCCCCCAGTGTGAACAGTTCAGCTTCGCCAACGCCCAGCAACATCGCAAGGCGCCCATTCAGCTGGCCTTTCAGGCGATTGTTGAACTCCAGGGCAGCCTTGTTGTATTGGGCTGCATCCGCCCACCGGGCGCTTTGTTCCAGTCCCCTGGGCAAAAGTCCATTGACATAGCCCAGGTCCCGCTCATCCGCCTGCACACCGGGAGAAGTCTCCAGCGCCTTGAGCAGGGCGTCGGCATTCTGCGCGAAGCGCTCATTTACACTTGCCTTCTCCAGCAGCGGAGCCTGGCCGGACAGAACGGCCAGATCATTCTCAACCGAAAGGATGAGCGGGTCTGAGCCGTTTAGGTGGCGTCCGGCGACGGTGAGCAGGTTATGCCCCATTTCTACCCTGGTTTCAAGCACCCCTGCCAGGGAGTTGAGCGCAAGTTCAACCTGGGCTTTGTCTCCCGCAAACCCGCGGTAAGCGCCGATAGCGACTGCGGCAAACAGCAGCAGCAGCATGAGAAAAAAAGCCAGGACCGCGCGAGCCGTAAAGTTCATCGTACCCTCCGGGGTTTAACCGTTGATCAGACGCTGTTTGAGTTCGTCTTCCATCCGGGCCAGGATTTTCTCGGCGTCAGCGCGCTTCTGCCGGCCTTCGGTCTGGATGCGCACAACCTCGTTCATGGTATCAATCAGGGACTTGTTGGTTTCAACCAGGGTCTGAATGTCAATAATGCCGCGTTCCGCCTCCTGAGCGGTCTCAATGGTGCCCATTTTGAGCGTTTCGGCGTTCTTTTTGAGTAGCTCATTGGTCATATCGGTCACAGCCCGCTGCGCCTGCATGGCCTGGCGGGAATGCTGCATGCCAAGCGCAAGCACCATCTGGTTTTTCCATAACGGCAGTGTGTTCACCAGAGTCGACTGGATGCGCTCGATCAGCAGGGAGTTGTTGTTCTGCAGCAGCCTGATCTGCGGCGCCATCTGAAGGCTGATCTGCCGCGTGAGCTTGAGGTCGTGCAGTTTCTTTTCGAAGCGGTCCGCCGCCTGCTCCAGGTCGCTTGCTTTCTGGGCGTCCATGGTGTCGCCGGATTTCTGGGCCTGCCCCTTCATTTTGACGATGTCTGTCTCACGCACCTGCCTGAGGCGCTTTTCGCCGGCGATGATGTACATGGTCAGCTCGCGGAAATACTCCAGGTTCATATCATATAGATGGTTGAACATGGAGACGTCTTTCAGCAGCTGGACCTGATGGCCCTCCAGCGTTCCGGCGATGTTGGATACATTCCCTGCCACATCGTCAAAGCGTGCCTGGACCTGGGCCATGTGCCTGCGGGCACTGGTAAACAGGGCGCGCAGGCCCTTTGGCTTCTCTGCGGAGACTTCGAAGGTTTTCAGTTCCCCCACAAGCTTGGACAGGTTATCCCCTACGTCGCCCGCGTCGATATTCTTCACCTCCGCCAGGATGGTGTCGGCGAAATTGGACACCTTTTTCTGCGCGTCCGCACCGTAGAGCATCACATGCTGGGGGTTGGCGATATCAATTTTGCCAGCGAACTCATCCACCGCTTTGCGCTCGCCCTCTGTCAGCGCGCTGTCCAGGTCGCTGGCCAGCTTAGCCTGCACGTCCCGCACGGCGGGTGCATTCTTTTGCGCCTGCTCAAGCTGGTCGATCACCGCTTCGACCTTTTGCCGGTCCTCCGTATCGCTGGCAAGGGTCAGCTGCGGCAGGGGCTTCCCGGCCGCTTCTTCCACAGACCGGACTGCCTGTGCGGCGGCCTGAGCCGCTTTCTGCATCTCCTGGACGGGTTCAGACGCGGTGCCCTTATCTGCCGTCTTCCTGGATTCTGACTCGCTCATTGATGTTCCTCCTTCGTTTGTACGGCCTGCGCATTGGCCTGGCTGGCATTGATGGTCTGAAAACTGCTGCCCAGAAGGCTGTCCTGCTTGAGCATGGTCTCCAGCACATCGATATCTGTGGTGATGTCCAGCATATCATTCTGATAGAGCGTTTCAAGCTGCTTTTTGAAGGCGCCGACGACCACCTGCATCGCCGATTCAATCCTCTCCCGGGTCGCCTGTGCCGATTCGCCGCTGACCCCGCGCTCGTTCAGCTTTCGGTAACCTGTCAGCATCTTCAGCGTCGTGGGCAGGTAATAATCCATAAACCGCCTGATTTGCGGCGCTTTCCCGGGCTGTTCGATGACTGTCTGAAAGATGCGTGTGGTGATTTCCTCCAACTCTATGATCTGAGCGGATAATTTCGGATCAGGAATCATTTCATCCTCGCGGCGGATTTGCTTGAGCATCTCCCTCCCGCGTGAAACCAGCCGATCAACCGCGTCATTCCCTGTCACAGGCAGCTCATTTATAACGGGAGCTTGTTTTGAGGTATCAAGACCTGAGAACATAATATAGGCAACGCGGCCAATCAGCAGTGACAGCAAGCCTGCAATGACATAATGCCCCCAGAGGTGGAGGGGAAATAGCACCGAATACAGCAGGGCGGTGCCGCCTGAAGCCAGAAAAGCAGAAAACAACCCCTTCCCCGGGGAGGTCGCCTGACTGGTTTTTTTAGCCATATTCCCTCCAGCATCATCATAAAACAGCACAGGAAGACTGTTCAGTCCTTGTGGAGTATAACATACCCATATAGCGCAATCAAATGAAATCTTGATGAGAAATCCCGATTCCCGCATATTGGTTCCTGTGCTATACTGCTGGTTGTTCGAGCATGCGCGAAGGGATTAGCGAATGGTCATTATCGGGCTGAGCACTAACCAGGACATGACAAGCGGCCACTGCTGCATACCCAGGGACTATGTGTACTCCGTCCTCAGAGCCGGCGCCCTGCCAGTCATCCTTCCCATGGTCCATGAAGCGGACCCCAGGTTTGATGAGTTTATGGACAAGGCCATCAATGTTGTGGATGGAATCGTGTTCACCGGGGGGCCTGACATTGATCCAAAATACTACAGGGAAAAGCGGCTTCCGGGCTGCAACGAGCCTGTTCCGGAACGCGACAGGGCTGACCTTGCGCTTATCCAGCGCGCGGTTGCGATACGCAAACCCTTTTTGGGAATATGCAGAGGGCTTCAGGTGTTGAATGTCGCGCTGGGCGGCAGCCTGTACCAGGATCTGCCCAGCCAGCTGAGCCTGCCGGTCAGCCATTTTCAGCCGGACAACCTGCTGGCGCATCACATCTTCCCAAAGGAAGGCAGCTTGCTCCAATCGCTGACTCAGGTCACCTCCCTGGAAGTAAACTCCCGGCATCATCAGGCGATCCGGGAACTGGCTTCCGGGCTGAAGGCATCTGCCTTCAGCGGGGACGGTTTGATTGAAGCCGTTGAATTTGAAGACAGCCGGCCGGCATTGTGTGTTCAGTGGCACCCGGAGAATCTTTCAAAGAACAGCCCGGCACACCAGGCGCTGTTTGACTGGCTGGTGCGCGCGTCGGAGCAGCGGGAGTGAGGATCGCGCTGGTTTCAGACCTGCACGGCAATTACACCGCCGTAAAAGCGCTGGAGGAGGATCTGAAAAAGCGGACGCCGGATGAAATCTGGTGCCTGGGCGATCTTGTCGGCAAGGGTCCCAGTTCCGATCTGAGCTTTGACTGGGCTTTGAAGAATTGCCAGGTCATCCTTGGCGGCAACTGGGATTATGGCATTGGAAGAAGGGAGTTTCCCCGGGATGGGTTTTACCATCAGCAATTGGGTAAAGAACGCCTAGCTGTTCTTTCCGCATTGCCACTGGAAAAACATCTGATGATGTCAGGACGTCACATCCGCCTGATTCATGGCAGGCCGGTGATGAACAAGCTGTTATACATTCAGGACAGCAGGGAGGCCTTTGATGCACTGTTGGAACCGGATTATAACATGCTCATTTACGCAGACTGCCACCGGCAGGGGATGCGTACGCTCGGGGGGCAGATTGTCAACATCGGCTCGGTAGGCAATGCGCTTGGGGTTCCAATGGTACAGTACGCGCTGCTTGAAGGTGTGCCGGGAGACCAGCCTGCGCCGTTGGAGTTGCGTTTTATCACCGTTCCCTATAACAACCGGGCAGCAGCCCTGGAAGCTGAGGGGCAACCGGACCTGCCCCACGCGGATGCCTATATCTCAGAAGTCCTGACCGGCGTATATGCCGGCGACATGCGGAAAAATACCGCATACGCCAACACATAAACAGGAGGGTCATATGGCAAGTATCCCGACTCCCCATATTTCAGCAAAAGCAGGGGAATTCGCAAAAACCGTGCTGATGCCGGGCGATCCGCTGCGCGCTCGGTTCATCGCAGATAACTATCTGGAAAACGCCAGGCTGGTCAATGACGTCAGGGGCATCCAGGGCTATACGGGCCAATACCGCGGAAAGACGGTGTCCGTGATGGCTTCCGGCATGGGAATGCCCTCCATCGGCATCTACTCCTATGAACTGTTCAATTTCTACGGGGTGGATGCGATCGTACGCGTTGGCAGCGCCGGGATGATCCGGCAGGATTTGAACCTGAGGGACATTGTCGCCGGGATGAGCGCCTATTCCAACTCCAACTATGGCGCGCAATTCGGTTTCTCAGGCAACCTCGCCCCTTGCGCGGATTACGGGCTGCTTTGCGCCGCTGATCAGGCGGCGAGGGCTCTGGGCATCACGCTTCGGGTGGGGCCAGTCTTTTCTTCTGACATTTTTTATGATGAGTCCCGGCCAGGCCCGCTTGAAACACTGGAAAGGCTGGGCGTGCTGGCAGTGGAGATGGAGGCATACGCGCTGTATCTGAACGCGGCCCGGGCCGGAAAGAAGGCGCTGGCACTGCTGACAATCTCCGATAATCCAAAAACGGGCGCATGGCTCGACAGCCTGGAACGCCAGAAAACTTTTACCCAGATGATGGAAATCGCTCTGGCAATCGCCTGATGCGCTTGCTTGTCAGCGCCTGTTTGATGGGACTTTCCACACGGTATGACGGAAAGGACAGCCTGTGTGAGGAAGTGCTGGAGCTTTCTCGCAAGCACATCCTTATCCCTGTCTGCCCTGAGCAGTTGGGAGGCCTTCCGACTCCCAGGCCACCGTGTGAGATCAAATGCGGACGGGTGATGAGCCGCGACGGACGGGACTTGACAGCGTCCTATGAAAAAGGCGCGGAACAGGCAATTGCAGTTTACAGCCTTTGCGGGTGCGAGGCCGCAGTGCTCAAGCAGAACAGCCCCTCCTGCGGGAAAGTGACGGTGTATGACGGAAGCTTTTTCGGCATACTGGCACCAGGTCCAGGCCTGTTCGCCAGGAAACTCCTCAATGCGGGTATCAGGGTATTCGGCGAGGACGAAATCAAGACCATAGAATAGATATACAAAATAAATGCAGGAAAATACGAATCCGCCTTGAGCATGAAGGCGGATTCGTGATAGGATGGCCCATCGGCATTTCCATGCTGAAATAAAGGAAGAAAGAGGGAAAGGTCATGAAAAGGTGCTTGACTGTCATGGCGGCATTGCTGATGCTGTGCGCAACAACATTAACAGTGGCTGCACAGGAAGACACCTCACTGCAGGACATACTGGACAAAGGCCAATTCATTCTGGGCCTTGACGCCAGTTTCCCGCCCATGGGCTTCGTGGACGCGGACAGCGGTGAGATCACAGGGTTTGACATCGACCTCGCCAAGGAAGTCGCTAAACGGCTGGGCGTGGAACTCGTATGCCAACCTATCAATTGGGACGCGAAAGAAATGGAACTCAACGCACATCATATCGACTGCATCTGGAACGGCATGACCATTACCCCTGAACGCATGGAGAGCATGAACATCTCTTTGCCATATCTGAAAAATGACCAGGTGTTGGTTGTGCGGGAAAAAGACGGCATCACTGACCTCGCCGGCCTGGCCGGGATGAAGCTTGGCCTGCAGGCTGGTTCCAGCGCTAACGACGCGTTGGACAGCGCGGCGGAGTTCAAGGCAGCGCTTGGCGAAGTCGTTCTCTTTGACGAGAACCTCACCGCGCTGATGGACTTGAACCTGGGCGGTGTTGACGCTGTATTGGTCGACATCATCGTAGCCAACTATTATAAGACAGTGAATGATTACCCCTTTGTTGTACTCAATGAATCCCTGGCCCCGGAGGAGTACGGAATCGGATTTAGGAAAGGCGATACCGCGCTGTGCGACAAAGTCAACGAACTGCTCCTTGAGATGAAGGCAGACGGATCCCTGCAAAAGATCAGTGAAAACTGGTTCGGATCAGACATTACGATTATCGGGATACCCGGCGAACCTTGAGGACGCCAAAAGGGCCGGCTGAAAGCCGGCCCTTTTCTTCAATGACCATGATATCATCAGCCGCCAGGCGGCTGATTGGAGCTTTTAATGAAATATCTTGACAATCCGGCGCGGCTTGCCACATTGATGGGTCAGATGCTGGAAGGCCTTGGCATTACAATGAGCCTGTTCAGCCTGACGCTGCTTTTCTCACTTCCCCTAGGCCTTATCCTCGCTCTGATCCGCATGAGCCGTCTCGCCCTGCTGCGCAAGGCTGCACAGGTTTTCATCCTGGTTATGCGTGGAACACCGCTGATCCTGCAGGTGTTCACAGTGTATTTTTTTCTGCCCCAGCTATTCGGGAACGCCTTTGACCGCATGAGCGCGGTGGTCATCGCTTTCTCCGCAAATTATGCCGCTTATTTCGCCGAGATCTACAGGGGCGGTGTTCAGGCTGTTCCCCGGGGACAGCGGGAAGCCGCGCAAGTGCTTGGCATGACACGCGCTCAAGCTTTCCTGCGCATTGTACTGCCCCAGGTGATCAAGCACGTCGTCCTTCCCATCAGCAACGAGGTGATTACCCTGGTGAAGGATACCGCGCTGGTGACCGCAGTAGGTATGGTGGAACTATATCGGGTAGCCAGGAATGCCGCCAGCACAGTCGGTACGCTGGAGCCCCTTTTCATTGCAGGTGCAATTTACCTGCTGCTGAATGCTGTCCTCAGTTGGTTTTTTAATCGCGCGAACCGCTATTTTGGATATTATCGATGATGAATCAGATGATGCTAACGGCTGAAAATATATACAAAAGCTTCTCCCAGACGGGAGTTCTCAGGGGAATTTCCCTCAATGTGAACAAGGGTGAGGTGGTCGCTGTCATCGGCCCTTCAGGTTCCGGCAAGAGCACGCTGCTGCGCTGCCTGACACGCCTTGAAACCATCGATAAAGGTCGGATTACCGTAGACGGCATCCTGATGGCGGACATGGAAAAAGGAGGCTATGCGTCCAAGGAACAGTTGAGGAAAATAACGCTAAAAATGGGATTTGTATTCCAGGATTTTAACCTTTTCCCCCACCTGAATGTACTCCATAATTTGACACAGGCACAGATCAGCGTGCTCAGGCGCACTCGGGATGACGCGGAGCAGCGCGCCTGGAAGGAGCTGGAACGGGTGGGCCTTTCGGATAAGGCTACAGCGTATCCATTTATGCTTTCCGGCGGCCAGCAGCAGCGGGCTGCTATCGCCAGAGCCTTGTGCATGGGACCGGATATACTGTGTTTTGACGAACCTACCAGTGCGCTGGATCCCCTCCTGACGCTGGAAGTGTTGCGCGTTATCAGAAACCTCGCAGAAGAAGACCGCACGATGATGGTGGTCACCCACGAGATGGCATTTGCCAGGGAAGTCGCTGACCGTGTCCTGTTTATGAATGATGGCATCATCCAGGCGGAAGGGCTCCCGGAAGAGATCTTTTCTCGCCCGGAAGTGCGCGCGTTTACAAACCGCGATTAGTCAACAGGCTTTACGTCCCTGTCGATCTGTTGGCTGAGCAGGAACCCGGCAAGGATCAATGTGAGAATCACCCAAGGCACTGCCTGCAGGGAGGCCGAGCGCACCAGAGCACCGGTCAGCGGAGGCAGGAGGGTGGACCCGGTATAAGCAGCGGCCATCTGCAATCCCATGGCCGCCTGGGACAAAGCAATGCCGAAGCGCCGCGGCGTTAAATGGATCATGGCCGGATAGATCGGGGCATTGCCAAGCCCCAAAAGCATAAAGCCCGCCAGAGAGAAAAAGCCGGGCAGCGGAAGCGCGAGCAGGACAGCCCCTAAGAAAGCCAGCAGGACGCCAAGCCGGATCATCTTCCGGCTGTCTGCCTTTATCGCAATGAAACCCGAAACGGCGCGGCCTAGCATGGTGCCGAAATAGTACATGGAAGAGAGTGACGCTGCGGCAGCCACATCAAATCCCTTTTGTCCCTGAAGGAAACTGGCCGCCCAGACGCCCGCAACGGACTCAAA
>DIWD01000025.1:0-20097 GCA_002428405.1 bacterium UBA6115 | reverse complement strand
GACACAGTCCGGTACGCGCCGGGCCAGGAAGCCGTCCCGCTGAGGCTTGCGCCTGCGATCAGGGGGCTGATCGTCGCCCCGACGCCCCACATGCAGTGCAGCCAGTTCATATGGCTGGCTTTGTAGTTGCGTGCCACAAAGCCGTTGAGCGCCGCGTCAACCGAGCCCCCGCCCAGCCCAAGCGGCAGCGCCAGCAGGCAAAGCACCCCGTAGCTTCGCGCGAAGGAGTACAGCAGAAGAACCAGTGAAGTCAGGAAGACTGACAATGCCATCACCTTCCCTGTTCCCAGGGAACGGATGAGCCGGCTGCTCAGCAAGCTTGAAATCACAGTGCCCAAGGTCACCAGCATGGAGACCAGACCCAGCGAGGACAGGTCCTGCCCCATTTGGGCAGCCATGGCCGGCCAGACAGCTCCAAGCATCGAATCCGGCAGGCCTAAACTGATAAATGATAGGTAAACCAGGGGAAGCAGGATACCGAACACAGCTGATCCTCCTTCAAAATCTTTCCGTATTCTATAGAAATGGGCCAATTTCCGCAAGTAAAGAAGACAGGATCAGTAAAATTATGGAAAACGGGCAGTTTCATACTTGACAAGCACAATACAGTTTTATAAGATAAGTTTTGCGTCAGTAGGCTCCGTTAGCCCCGGGACTATTGAACAGGATGCCCCGCCTGCGACCATCGGGCACGGGCGAAAAGTTTCGGACCTGATCAAGGAGGAGTTACACTTGAATACCTATATGGCTAACGCGCAGAGTGTTGAGCGCAAATGGTTTGTTGTTGACGCGGACGGCATGGTACTCGGCCGCCTTGCCAGCCAGGTGGCAAACGTCCTGCGCGGCAAGCACAAACCTACCTATACGCCGCATGTTGATACGGGGGACTTCGTCATTATCCTCAACTGCGGAAAAGTCAAACTGACCGGCAGGAAGCTGGACCAGAAGATTTATTACCATCACTCGGGCTATGTCGGGGGCCTTAAGGAAACAAAGTACCGCGACCTGATGGCCAACAAGCCCGATTTCGCAGTCGAGCATGCCGTGAAGGGCATGCTGCCCAAGGGGCCGCTTGGACGCCAAATGCTGAAAAAACTGTATGTATATTCCGGCGGCGAGCATCTTCAGCAGGCACAAATGCCTGAAACGCTCGAACTGGAACGCTAAGGGGGAGAGATAATCATGGCACAAGCAGATTTTAATGCAGTCGGCCGCCGCAAGGAAGCCATCGCACGCGTCCGGCTCGTCCCCGGCAAGGGCGACATCATCATCAACAAGCGTGCTCTGGACGAGTATTTCGGCCTGGAAACGCTGAAAATGTCAGTGCGCCAGCCGCTGGTGCTGGTCAAGGCGACCGGGTTTGATGTCCTGGTCAATGTCAACGGCGGCGGTCTCACAGGGCAGGCAGGCGCTATCCGCCACGGCATCAGCAGGGCGCTGATCAAGGCAAACCCCGAACTGAGGGGCGAGCTGAAGAAAGCCGGTTTCCTTACCCGTGACCCGCGCATGAAGGAAAGAAAGAAATACGGCCTGAAGGCCGCACGGCGTGCGCCGCAGTTCTCCAAGCGCTAAACGCGATCAAATATCCTGCATTCAAAACCCCGCAATCAGCGGGGTTTTTGCTTGGCATACTCAAGCAAGACCCTATTCGTCTTTCTCCAGGATTTCCCTGCATTCTTCCAACATGGCCCTTTCCGCTTCAGGAAGTTGGGGAATCTTCGGGTCTATCCGCTTCAGGGCATCCAGCACAATCTCGCTGACCAGGTAGCGCGCGAACCACTTATTGTCAGCCGGAACGACATACCAGGGCGCGTCCTTGTCCGCGGTGTGCTCCAGCATCAGCTCATAGGCTTCCTGGTATTCCTTCCAATGTTTCCGTTCCTCAATGTCACCGGCTGAAAACTTCCAGTTCTTATCCGGCTCATTGATGCGGTCCAACAGCCGCTGGCGCTGCTCTCCCTTTGAAACATGCAGAAAGATCTTTACGACAGTGGTTCCGTTCTCACTCAGATGTCGCTCAAAATCGCGAATCTGACGGTATCGCTGAACCCAGATGCCGTCGGTGACCAGTTCAGGAGGGATTTGCGAATTCTTCACCAGGTCATGCACGCGGGAGACCAGGACATCCTCATAATAGGAGCGGTTGAAGATCCCGATTTCTCCGCGGCGCGGCAAGGCTTTTACGATGCGCCAGAGGTAGTCATGGTCGTTCTCCTCACTGGAGGGAACCTTGAAAGAGACCACCTGTGTGCCCTGCGGGTTCAGCCCGGTCATCACATGGCGGATGACGCCGTCCTTGCCGGCCGCGTCCATTGCCTGCAGCACGATGAGCAGGGAATGGGCGTTTTCTGCATATAGCTTCTCCTGTAAATCTGCCATTTTCTGAATGTTATCCGGAATATGTGCCTTTTTGATCTCGTCCTTGTCAAAGGATGTATCATCATCGGTCGGGAACGCCTTCAGGCTGACCTTTTTCCCTCCAGTGACTCTATATTGTCCAATTTCCATTTTGTCTTACCCCCTTCCTTTATTATACATAAAAAGCCGCGGGAAAACACCCGCGGCCTTTCTGTTCAATGGGATCAGTCTTTACCGGGCCAATTGAGCAAGCGCGGCTCAACAGCCTCATATAGGCCAGTTTTTTCAAGCGCCGGCTTGAGCACCGCAAACAGGAACGGCGCCAGAAGCACGGCGATGACCGCGTTGATGGTGGAGGTCAGCGCGCGGGCAGGCACGACCGCCTGTAAAAGGTCCGGCGTGAACGCGAGCGAATACAGGTTGGTCTTGATCAAAAACAGCGCGACATACAGGCACGCGCCTGCAATCGCGCCGATATAGATGATGATGTCCCTGGAGAGCCGGTTCTTCCTGTCATTGACGATGACGCCGCAGGCAAGGGCCATCAACCCCTTGTTCATAAAGGTGACCACCGCCTCGGCGATCGGCGGGACCGCGCCTCCGGCCACCGGATCCGCAAAACCATAGACAACATCAAACAAGGCTGAACCCAGTCCGGATGCCAGCGCGCCTAAAGGACCGCCAAAGAGCATGCCTGCCAGCAAGGCGATGCTGTTGCCCAGGTGGACGCGCGATGTGCCGATAGGAATGCTCAGAAAATTGGAAACAAAAGCTGCCGCGGCCATCACACCGACAAAGGCCATGATGAAAGCCGGGCTTTTCTTGGTGGTCATTTGAATCCCTCCTTGACTTTTCTTCAGAATCGCCTAATATCATATCCGAGTCTGGTCTTTATAAAAGTACCAGTTTGATATGATTTGGCAATACCAGAGGTTGAACATGAACGACCTGACCTATCCGCTGGAACGGCAAAGTGGCATCCCCCTCTATGAGCAGCTGTACCGCTTTATCGCGCGGGACATCGCTCAAGGACGTCTTGCAGGTGGCACACAGATACCGTCCAGGCGGGAGATGAGCAGGCATTTGGGCATCAGCGAACAAACCGTGAACATTGCCATTGAGCTGTTGAAAGCAGAGGGATTTTTGCGTACAGAGCCGCGAAGGGGCCTTTTCGTTGAGGAGATCCAGCCCTTGGCTCAGCCGCCCTCTATGCCCAAATCGGAAAAGCGGGCTGAAACCATTCAAGCGCCCAGGTATGATTTCTCGCCTCAGGCCGCGGACATCCGCCTTTTTCCGGGAACCAAATGGACCCGGCTGATCCGGGAGACCCTGGTCAGGGAGCCTGAACTGCTTAAAAAGGGCCCTGCCAAAGGCGAGCCCAGCCTGAGGGAAGCGCTGAGCGATTTCCTGTACCAGTACCGCGGCGTGCGCTGCGGGCCTGAGAACGTGGTCATCGGTTCAGGGGTGGAGCAGCTGATGGGGATCATCGGAATAATTCTGGATAAACCCTCCAGGATCGGTTTCGAGGATCCAGGCTATCCCGAGGCGGCCCGCGCGCTGGAGCGGCTGGGACACACCGCATATCCCCTGGAAATGGACGAGCAGGGGATCCTGCCAGGCGCGGTGTATGTGTCCGGGGCAAATATCCTGTATGTAACCCCCGCCCATCAGTTTCCGACGGGCGTGAGCATGCCGGCGGGACGCCGCACAGAGCTGCTCCACTGGGCGCAGGGCGGAAGAGAGCGCTACATCCTGGAAGACGACTATGACAGTGAATTCCGATATGCCAGCCGGCCGCTGCCTGCGCTTCAGGCCATGGGCGGAAGCCGGACGGTATATATCAGCACGTTTTCACGCACACTGGCGCCGGGCATCCGCGTTGCCTACATGGCGCTGCCGGAGAACCTGATGAAAAAGTATGAAGCATCCGGGCTGCGCAGCGGTGACAGCGTATCCCGCTTTGAGCAACGCGCGATGGCCCGGCTGGTGAGTGAAGGGCATTACACCCGACACCTTCGCCGGGCGGCCGGCGCTTACCAGAAACGCTGCCGGGCTTTGTGCGCGAAACTGTCGCTGATTCCCGGAAGCCGGATCTCAGGCCATGAGGCCGGACTGCATTTTATTTTCAGGATTGAAGGGAAAAGCGAGGAAGATCTGATCGCACAGGCTGGCAGAGCCGGCATCCCGCTGAAGGGGCTATCCTCCTATTGCCGGGAAGCAAAGCTCCCGCCCTCACTGGTGATGGGTTTTGCAGGGATCGCGGATGAGCAGATCGACGAAGCCGTTGCCCTGCTCCGGAAGGTATGGAAAGTATAACCCTTAAAGATTGCCCGCGTTGACATGTTTCAAATGCTTTCGCGCTTCTTCGCAGAGCCTCATCAGGGCGGCTGGATCCGTGGGAGGGTATCCGGCTGCCTTGTGGCGGGGAAAGAACCGGCTCAGGTGCAGGGGCGTCTCCGGATTGAGCGATGCCAGCCAGGACGCGAGCGCCCCGATTTCATCCGCACTGTCGTTTTCACCCGGAACCACCAGCGTGGTCACCTCGACATGGGCGGTCACAACGGCAGTTTTGATAAACGTTTTCACAGTTTCCAGATCCCCGCCGAGGCGAGCATACCAGGCGGGAGTAAACCCCTTCAGGTCGATGTTCATCGCGTCAACCAGTTTTAGCAAATCCCCCAGCGGCTCCAGGTGAAAGCAGCCATTGGTCACCAGCACGGTCTTCAGCCCGCGCTCCCTGAGCAGCACGGCGCAGTCCCTGATGTATTCGTGGTTCAGCAGCGGTTCATTGTAGGTAAAGGCAAGGCCGATATTCCCCCCGGGCACCAGGCTTTCCGCGAGTCGGACCAATTCTTGCGGCTGCATCTGCCTGAGGGGCATATCCTCTTGACGCGCAAAGGAGATTTCGGCGTTCTGGCAAAAAAAGCAGGCCATATTGCAGCCAAAGCTGCCGGCGGAGAGAATGTATGCGCCGGGATGAAAACGCGCAAGCGGCTTTTTTTCAACGGGGTCAAGAGCCAGACTGGTCAGCTTGCCATATCCCAGCGGTATGATCCGCCCGCCGCGATTTGACCTGGCGCGGCATGCGCCTGTCTGCCCCTCCCGCAGGGCGCATCGCCGCGGACACAGGGGGCATTCTGTCATTCGTGCCGTACCACGAGGAAACGCTGCAGCCGGACGGGTTCATCCTCCCTGATACCGGCTTTCCCAAGGGCGATTGACACCTGCTCCTCCACGGTATCCACACCTTCAAGGTCGGGGAGCAGCAGGCCGCGCCTTGAGCCCCTGGAAACGATGACGCCATATTTCCTGACATCCAGTTCATCCCTGGACGCTATATCCTCCGGCTCCGACAGGACATCCACCGAACAGTCAATATCCGGTATCTCCTCTTCGCGCACCGGGGAAAAGCGCGGGTCACCTACGGCGGCGCTGACCGCGTTTGCAATGATTTCATCCGCCAGGCAGGCCTGGACGGGCGAAATGGTCCCAATGCAGCCGCGCAGCCTGCCTCCCTTGTGCAGGGTCACAAAGCACCCCGCGCGGGTTTGGGTCAATTCATCCGGCAGGTTTTCCGGCCGCTTCATCATCCTGCGGTTCTTCAGATAGTGCTTGAAGGACATTACAGCCAGGCGCACATATATGTCTTGAATGATAGGATTCATCCTGTTTTACCTCCCTGAAGGAAACACCTCCTGCTGTTCGCGCCAGCCGGCCGGAAAATACCCACGCCATACCCCACGCCGGTAATGCTCTCATAGGACAGGATCCTCGCGTCAACCTCCTGCCCGTCAAGGGCGCCTGCCAGGATAAGGAAACTGCGCTGCCCGCATTCCCCCGCGCGATCGCAAAACCGCCTGTCCATGTCCAGGAGTTCGCCAAATGCCGCACGGCCTATGATATCCATAAGGATTTGATCATATTCCGGTCCCTCCGGGCGAAAGCCATACGGTCCGTCTTCCCGCACATAATGCGAAAGATCCCCGCTGGCCACGATGCCGATTCTGCGGTTTAGTTCTTCCGCCGCTTCACTGATGCACTTGCCCAGGCGATAGTGGTCGGCGAAGGATAAGCCGGAGAGTCCGACGCGCATAACGCCAAGGGGCGGCGGCCAGCCCTCCGCCTGGCTGAGGAAATACATCGGCACCATCGTGCCGTGATCCATTGAAGGGTCGCGCTCCCACTCCGCATCAACAGGAAGTCCTTTATCATGGGCGGTCCGGAGGATCGCCCCGACCAGTTCCCGGTCATATTCCGCCTCAAAACCCGCATCGGGCGCGCCGAAACGAGAGAAATTGCCCGACGCGCGTATACCGGGTGAAATATGCAGGGAATCCCTGTAAATCACGCTATGCGGCGAAATGATAACCAGGGTATCCGGCTTTATACCCATGATCCAGGCTGAAGCTTCCCGACATGCGAATGATGTTTTGGAAATCTGCTTTTCCCCGCCGCGGCCCACCTGGGGAAGGAGAAGCGGCGGATGGGGCATGATAACGCCGCCGTTCATTGCCATTTTATCCACACCCTTCCTCTGTCATATTATACCACCCTGGCGTCGGTTTGACCAAAAACCACATAAAGTTTATACTGACTTATCGGAGGATGTATGATACAGAAGAGAATCCTGGCAGAGGGTCCGTTGCACACAAGGGAAGGTCTGCTCAGCGAAACCGGATACGCCGTCAGCCAGATGAAAACCTATGACCGCGGCAGGATCCGCGCGGCCAAATGGCGCATCAAGGAATGGGATTACTACCTTATCATGAATGATGCCTACGCGTTGGCCCTGACGGTTTCAGACAATGGGTACATGGGCCTTGACAGCGTGAGCCTGCTTGATTTTGAAAAAAATGAACAGCGCACTGCGACAAAGATGGTTTTCTTTCCCGTGGGAAAGAGAAACCTGCCTTCCACCTCAAGGGACGGGGTGACCCGCGCCGCCGGGAAGGATTATGAACTGACATTTCGGGCAGGCGGGGGCAGGCGCCAATTATACGGGCATATGTATGATTTTGGCGGCAAAGGCAGGCCGCTGTTGTTTGATGTTGAGCTGATGGAGCCGGAGGCGGACAGCATGGTCATCGTGATGCCTTTCAAAAACAAGCCGAAGCACTTCTACTACAACCAGAAAATCAACTGTATGCCCGCGGAGGGGCGGGTCATCTTTTTGGACCGCGAGTACCTCTTCTCCCCTGCCGCGTCCTTCGGCGTGCTGGACTGGGGCCGGGGCGTATGGCCCTACCGCAATACCTGGTACTGGGGCTCATCTTCCGGTATCATTGAGGGAAAGCCATTCGGGATGAATCTGGGGTATGGTTTCGGAGACCCTTCCGGGGCCACGGAAAATATGCTGTTCTTCAGCGGCAAAGCCCATAAACTGGGGGCAGTGTCCTTTGATATTCCGCTGAAGGGATCAAAGGAGGATTATCTGGGCGTCTGGAAGGTCAGAGATGACGCAGGGCGGCTTGATCTGCGATTTAAACCCATGCTTGACCGGTCCGCTGACATGGATCTCCTTTTTCTGGCTTCCCGCCAGCATCAGGTCTTTGGCCGCTTCACAGGCACAGCGGTGCTGGACGACGGCAGACAGCTGGTTGTCCAGGGCCTGACGGGTTTCCTTGAGAAGGTATCCAATAAGTGGTAGATGATGCACGAAAACGGGCTTTCCGCCCGTTTTCATGTTACAGGAAGAGAAACTGTCAGGGTTCCCTCCCTGCGGGACTTGATGAATGGCGGCGGGAAAAGGCGCACCCGCAGTAATCCTGACGGTAAAGGCTGAACTTTTGACTGAGAACAATGGAACGCTGATACCCTCCCCGTTTCTTGAAATCACTTGGGAGAAACGGTATTCCGGCGGCCTCGCCGGCATCGTGCCCCAGGTCATTCAGCAAAGCAGCATCCTTCCTCGGGCTGAGTGTCAGGGTAGTGGAAAAGAAGGAGCAGCCCAGTTCCACAGCTTTGGCTGCGGAGCGCGAAAGGCGCAGGCGGAAACAAGCCTCACAGCGCGCCCCGCCCTCCGGCTCTCCCTCAAGTCCGCTCACGGCAGTTTTGAAGGCGGCAGGATCATAGGGAAGAACAATGACCTGCTCAGCCCAGCCGGTCAAATGGACCAGGCGCACCGTCTCATCCGCGCGCAGGTCATGTTCCTCCGCGCTGTCGATATTGGGATTATCAAAATATACGATGACGCGGAACACGTCCGCCAATCGTTCAAGCACCGCGCTTGAACAGGGAGCGCAGCAGACATGCAGCAAAAGCAGGGGTTTTCCGGCTGCCCCGTCCATCCCCTTGATGATCTCCTGCATCAGGCTGTCGAAGTTGTTTTTTCTCCTCACCCGCTTGCCTGCCCCCTTACCGCTTCATTATAGCATGCTGACTTAAGTACCGCACAACTGGTTATAATATAGGAAGAAACAGAATTTCACCGAGAAATGACATGACAGAGGAGTAACAAGATGAAAAAGAAAAGAACAAGACCGATTGCCTTGCTGCTTGCGATATCGCTGCTGGCCGGGCTTTTTTCGCTTTCGGCCGCAGCTGACGGAACAACCATCGTAGGCGAGGTCACCATCACCGGCACCAGCAGCGTGAACCTGCGCAGCGGCGGCAGCACGGATTACCCCATCATTGGAAAAGCCTCCTCGGGAGAGCTGTTCCAAACGACCGGGCAGGTGCCGACAGGCTGGTATGAAATCCTGATGCCTGACGGCAGCTTTGCCTATGTCAGCGACAGATTGGTCTACTTCTATCCCTATGCTACGCCCATCCCGGTTGGGGCGCAGTTCTATGTCACCGCACAGTATAGAACTCCCCAGGGCCAAATCCTCAGGACCGTTGAAGTGCCTGTCAGGCCGGGCCAGAACATTGTCACCGCGGATGACAGCCTTGTTCCCGGATACCGCCTGACCAGCACAAGGAGCGTTTATGTTTTCGTTGACGCTGCAGGCAAGGCTGTCCCCAATGGCGTCATCTTTAATTATGAACCCCTCTACCAGCAGGCAACGCCCGCTCCCGCGGTGCAGGCCATTGTGCCGGTATACTACCGCAACATCTATAATCAGGTTATGTCCAGCGAGTACCGCGCGCTGCCACCGGGCACGCACCTGGTGCACGCGGATGTGACCAGGATTCCCGCCGGATATACCCTCACCGGCGCGTCTGATGCGGTTGTCATCGTTTCCTACTACGGCACAGCCGCGCCGGAAGCGGTGAACTTCATCATCTCCCAGTCCATCGTGCAGACACCCCGCCCGACCAGCGCAGAAGTGACGGTCAGCTACCGGGATGAAATGGGGAGCGTTCTGTACACAGAAAAAAGAACCCTGCCGCCGGGTTATGCCACCATCACCGCGGATGACAGCCGGGTGCCCGCCGGCATGTCCCTGACCTCTTCGCGCAGCGTAGTGGTTTATGTCAGCAATCAGGGCTTTGCATATCCAAGCGGTATCGTGTTCACTTACAAGGCACCGTCCCAGGCAAACATCCAGATCATCTATCGCGACAGCGCTGGCGCGATCCTGTACACCCAGATGATGCCGCTTTCCCAGGGGACCCATACCATCACCGCCGATGACGGCCGCGTGCCTGCCGGGTATGTGCTGCAAGGCGCGCGCAGCGTGCAGGTAACGGTGTACGCCAACGGCACGGTTTCCCAGAACCAGGTGATTTTTACCTATTCCCCGATGATGACAGCTTCCCTGAGTGTTGAATACCGCGACCTGCTGGGCAGCAGCCTCTATTTGGAAACTCAGACGCTCAGCCAGGGAACCCATACCATCACCGCCAATGACGGCCGCGTGCCTGCCGGGTANNTGCAAGGCGCGCGCAGCGTGCAGGTGACGGTCTACGCAAACGGCACGATTTCCCAAAACAGGGTGATCTTCCTCTACGCCAAGCCTGTCTCCGCGTCCGTTGCCATCCTCTACAGGGACAGCGGCGGCACCACCTTGTTCACCGAAAGCAGGACTCTCCAGCAGGGAACACACACCCTCACCGCCAATGACGGCCGCGTGCCCGCGGGCTATGTGCTGCAGAGCGCGCGCAATGTACAGGTCACCATTTCATCAGACGGCAGCGTCAGCCCGGCCCAGGTGGTCTTTACCTACGCCCCCCCGGCGCCGCCTGTCTCTGTCAATGTCCCCGTCATCTATAAGGACCAGAACGGTTCGATCCTCCACCAAACATCCGTGCTGGTGTCCTCTGCCGCCCCCAGCAAGGTCACGGCGGACAAGAGCCTGGCTCCCGCAGGCTATGTGCTCTCAGGTTCCTCCAGCATCACAGTGACCGTTAGCCCGGCGGGTGTCGCGACACCAGCCCAGGTGGTGTTCACCTTCCGTGATCCTTCAACCATCACTGAGACATATGTCCTGCCCGAATTTCAATCCTTTTCCTTGTCCGGAAGCGCCTTGCCCGTTTACTCAGGCCCGGGCACTGAATACTACCGCGCCGCAAACAACAAGGCAACGGTCGGCGGCGGGCGGCTGCGCGTCTGGGGCACTCAGGGCGACTGGGCTCTGATCGGCTACGGCCTGAGCAACAACCTTTATCGCATCGGGTATATCCAGAAAAGCGCGCTGCCGGCGGATCTTGTCGTGCCGGAACTGAATTTCAGCTATAAAACGGCAGTCATCCTGACAGACGCGCCGCTGAATGACGACCCCGTCATCAAACCCGTCATGATTTACAGGATCCCCGCAGGAACCGAAGTGACCCTGCTGGCCTATGAAACGTTTTCAACCCACTGGGCTTACATTGAAACCACCTTTGATGGCAAGCCGATCCGCGGCTTTGTCAGAAAAGAAAACATCTCAGCTCCTTAAGATCCCTTTCCCTTCCGGCCCGGATGCCAGGCAGCCGGGCCGGATCTTTTCGATGTAAAGGACTGGCAAGGAGGAATAAGGAAATGAAGATCCGCCGTTCAGGTTTCATCCCAGCGGACCACGCACAAAGGGAAACTCTGTTTCATGTCGCCAATGGCTATCTGGGCATGCGCGCGAGCTTTGAGGAAGGGACGCCTAAGGGCGTCCGATCTGTCAGGGGAACCTACATCAACGGTTTTTTTGACAGCTCTGACATCCATTATGAAGAAAAGCTGTACGGATTCGCTTCAACCCAGCAGAGCATCGTCAATGTGATTGACACGCAGGGATTGAGCCTGACGCTCAATGGCGAATCCTTCAGCCTCAAAGCCGGCAAGGCGGAGAACTTCCAGCAAGAGTTGGATATGGAGAAAGGCGTGTACACGCGCAGCCTGCTCTGGATCTCCCCTGATGGAAGGCAGACAGAGATAAGATTCCGCCGCCTGGCATCCTTCACGCTGCCTCAGTTGGCGCTCATTCAGGCAGACATCAGGCCGGTCAACTGGTCGGGCACCATCGTGCTGGGTTCCTCCCAGCACGGGGACGTACTGCAGGATTTTGATCCGCATGATCCGCGCAAAGCCTCGGTGGGAAAGAAAATGCTCCATATCACCAAAGCCTCCAGTGAGGACGGCGCGATGCTGATGATCGCTGAAACCATGCATTCCGGCCTGAGGATGGCCAGCGCGGTCGTGCACCGCTGGCAAGGACCTTTCGCGGAAGAAATCCACATTGGCAGCGAAGTGAGCGAAGCCGTATTGACAGCCCGGGCCAAGGCCGGGGAGACAGTTTCCCTGACCAAGTACTGCGTATTCACGGATTCCAGGCGCTTTGAAGATCCTGCCGATCATGCGCTGAAACTTGTAAGCCTGGCCTCCGCCAAGCCGTTCACCGATTGGGAAGCCAGGCAAAAGAAGTACCTTGACGCATTCTGGCAGCGTTCCGGAGCGCTGATCCGCGGGAACGAGGCCCTCAGCGCCAGCCTGGCCTGGTCCATGTACACCCTGCTCGCTTCAGCCGGAAAAGACGGTATCGGCAACATTGCCTCAAAGGGACTGAGCGGGGAAGGATATGAGGGCCATTACTTCTGGGATACGGAAATCTATATGTTCCCGTTTTTCCTCCTGACCAGCCCTGACATCGCAAGGGATCTGCTCAGGAGCCGGGCGGCCATGCTGCCCGGGGCAATGGAGCACGCGCGGGAAATGGGCCATGAGGCAGGCGCGCTGTATGCCTGGAGGACGATCACCGGCAGCGAGTGCTCCGCATACTTCCCCTCCGGTTCCGCGCAATACCACATCAATGGGGCTGTCGCGCACGCCTTTCTGACTTACTGGCAGGCAACTGCGGACCTCGGTTTCATGGCAGAGGAAGGCATGGAGGTACTCATCCAGACCGCCCGCCTCTGGCTTGACACAGGGCACTGGCAGGATAGGCAGTTCCGGATCGACAGCGTCACCGGCCCGGATGAATACAGCTGCATCGTCAACAACAACTACTATACCAACCGCTCCGCCCAGGCCCATCTGTTGGGCACATTCCAGCTTTATCAGGCACTGCATGAAAAAGGTCTGCTTGGAAAAGCGCAGGAAAGGACAGGGGTGACTGAGGCAGAGATACAGGATTTCCGCCGCGCGGCGGAAGCGATGTACCTTCCCTTTGACAGCGGGCTTGGCATCTGCGCGCAGGATGACGCCTTCCTGAAGAAAAAGAGACTTGACCTGAGCCTGATCCCCCAGGAGCACTTCCCCCTGCTCATGCACTATCACCCCCTCTTCCTCTACCGTCATCAGGTATGCAAGCAGGCTGATACGGTATTGGCTCATTTCCTGTATGAAGAAAGTGAGGATGAAGAAACCATCCGGCGCGGATATGCGTATTATGAGGCGATCACGACACATGATTCCTCCCTGTCCGAGTGCATTTTCTCCATGATGGCCGCCCGAACAGGAAACCCGGAAAAGGCCTATGCCTATTACCGCCGCTCCGCCGCGCTGGACCTGGAGGACACGCACAATAACACATCAGACGGCATTCACGCGGCCAATATGGGCGGATGCTGGATGGGGATCGCCTTTGGCTTTGCGGGGCTCCGGCTGCATGAAGACGGCCTGGTTTTCCGGCCCTGCCTGCCGGATGAGATGGAGGGGTACAGCTTCACGCTGTCCTGGCGGGGAAGCAGGATTTCGGTTACCGTCCAGGACAATGAAGCCTTTTTCAGGATTGAGAGCGGTCCGGGCGTCAGGATCAGGGTATATAATGATGAATACCGGGTAAACAATGAACTGCGAATCCCCATGAAGGCACAGGGCGGCGCGGCTGCCAAATGAACCTCCCGGCTGACGCAAAAAGATGAAAGGCGGAAATCAATTGTTCAATAGCAAAGGCGGGGGAGATCGTTCCCTGCTGATGATGATATTCGGGGGCACAGGCGACCTGACGCACCGAAAGCTTCTTCCGGCGCTGTACCACCTGATGGCGGAGGGGCAGCTCCCGGAGGAGTGTTCTGTCATCTCCATCGGCCGGCGGGAGATCAGCGAGGACGACTACCGGCTTGCAGCACGGGCCTCCATAACAACGCACTCCAGGAGCGGCGTGGATGAAAAACACATGGCGCGCTTCCTGTCCAGACTGCATTACAGACGGATGGAGTTTATCTCTGACCCCGCCAGTTATGAAGTGTTCCGCGACTGGTTGAATCAAAACGAGGCGTTATTCCAGGCACCGGCAGTCAGGATCTTTTTCCTCGCAGTCGCCCCGGAGTACTTCGGCCAGATCGTCTCAAGGCTGAGGGAGAGCCGGCTGATCGTCAAGCGGAATCCAGATCACAGGGTGATGATTGAAAAGCCCTTTGGCTCTGACCTCGCTTCTGCCAGGAAACTCAACGCGACCATCACCGAAGCGTTGGACGAACACCAGATCTATCGGATAGACCATTACCTGGGCAAGGAAATGATCAGGAACATCCTTGCCATCCGCTTTGGCAATTCCCTGTTTGAACCGCTGTGGAACCACCACTACATTGACAACATTCAGATCACATCAACGGAAACCCTCGGTGTGGAAGGCCGGGGCGGATACTATGAGCAGTCCGGCATCCTCAAAGATATGCTGCAGAACCACCTGCTGCAGATGCTTGCCCTGATCACCATGGAACCGCCCGCTGACCTGATGCCGGAATCCATCCGTGACGAAAAAGTCAAGGCGCTCCGCGCCCTGCGCAGGTACGAACCGGTTGGCGCGTGCGCGGGGATCGTTCTTGGACAGTACGGTCCCGGCGTCATCGGCGGCAAAAATGTACCGGGGTACCGCGAGGAAAGTGATGTCGCCGCGGATTCAGCTGTCCCAACGTTTATCGCCCTGCGGGCCAGCGTGGACAATTTCCGCTGGGGCGGAGTGCCCATCTATATCCGCGCAGGCAAGCGGCTGGACCGGAGGCGTACCCAGATTGTGGTCGAGTTCAAGCGTCTGCCCGGAATCAATTATTACCAGGAGTTCAAAAACCAGCCGCCCAACCTGCTGGTGATTGAGGTGCAGCCTGCTGAAGGCATGTATTTCCAAATCAACGCCAAACGGCCGGGGAATGAGTTCAGGATGGACCAGGTGGAGCTGGATTATTCGCAAAGCAGCCGATTCCAAGGGAATGTGCCGGAAGCCTACGAACAGCTGATCCTGGAAGCCTTCCGCGCCAACTCCTCCCTGTTTACACGGTGGGACGAGCTGGAGCAGTCCTGGATGTTTGTGGAAAGCGTTGAGAAAATGTGCGACGCAGGGATGCAGCCCTTTCCCAATTACACAGCCGGGTCCAGAGGACCTGAGCGCGCCGGCCTGCTGTTGAGTGAAGAGGGGCGGGAGTGGCGGGAAATCCAGCTGTCCCGCCATGAGGAAAAAGAGTAGGAGGCTGCCTTGAAAATAACAGATATCTCCATGACCATTCATACAGGGATGCCGGTATATAAAGACCTTCCGGAAAAAAGACCTGTCCTCACAATGGAAAAAATGATGCCCCGGGACGGCATCAATGAATCCGCACTCTATATGAACCTGCATACCGGCACGCACTTCGATTCGCCATTGCATATGATGGAAGGTGGCTGGACAGCTGAGTTTCTGCCGCTTCATAAGCTGCTGGCTCCCTGCCGCGTGCTGGATCTGACGCGTGTCACGGACGGCATCGCCAAAGAGGACCTTATTCCGTATGGCATCAAGCCCGATGAGTTCATCCTGCTCAAGACACAAAACTCATATGAAACGAAGTTCAATCCTGATTTCATCTATCTGAAGAAGGACGCCGCGGTATATCTGGCAGATACAGGGATAAAGGGTGTCGGCATTGACGCGCTGGGCATTGAACGCAGCCAGCCAGGACATGCTACCCACCTAGCGCTGATGGAGAAAGACGTATTGATTCTGGAAGGGTTGCAGCTCAAAGACATTGAGGAAGGGTCCTACTTTATGGTCGCGCTCCCAATAAAAATCAGGGATGCCGAAGGCGCTCCGGCACGCGTTGTCTTGCTGGATGATTTGTCGTTTTTGCATTAGTTTTATTCTTTTCCTTAAAATCAAATGCCGGTTTCCCGGCATTTTTGTATTTACCCCCTTGACAAATCGGTCCGCATCAGCGATTATTAGACATATTAAACGATTAATTGACCATTTTGAACAGGCTGCCGTTTTTCATTCGTGTTGGTAAAATCCAAAGCATCGAAAACCAGACAGCCACTTAATATTCAGCATCAAACATCCTTTAAAGGGAGCAGGAAAAAGGCAGCCCGGGACAGTCAAAACAGGAAAGCCTTCAAGGGATCCGGTCAAAGCTCAAGCAAGGAGGTACTCCACCATTCCTGAAAAATTGCGGCAGAAATGGCCCGGTTTTCTCTTGCTTGCCCTCATCATGTCAGGGCTGGTTTTATGGGTTGTGCTCTCCGGCGGGGCAGTGGATTTCAGAGATAAATACGCAGGCGAGGACCTAAAACAGTCGATATTCGGGATTGGCCGGAAGGATACCTATGCGCTTTATCAGGCCCGGCACGCGGACAAGCCCATGGGAACGCGGGAAGTTGAAATCCCGCTGTCTGATTTTGCGGCTGAGTCCGGGGCGGCGTTTCAGGACGGTCTGCAGGCGCTGCTGACCGAGGAAGGCTCCATTGTCAGCTGGACATTCAGCCTTGCCCAGGGCGGGATGTACCGGCTGAAGACAGAATACCTGACAACTCCCGCGCGGGGGGTAGACATCCAGCGCGCGCTGTATATCAATGGGCAGATCCCCTTCCTGGGCGCGGAAACGCTCCTGTTTCCCCGCATGTGGACCGATACGGGCGAAACGCGCAAAGACAACCAGGGAAACCAAATCAGGCCGGCGCAGAAGGAAGTTTTCGGCTGGCAGACGGCCTTCTTCCGGGATTCCCTGGGGTATGAATCCCTTCCCTACAGTTTTTATTTGCCTTCGGGTACAAACACCCTTACCCTGGAAGCAGTCAATGAGCCGGTCCTCCTGCGAAGCCTGACCTTGTCATTGATTGAGGATGCGCCGGATTATTCAGGATACGTAAAATCAACCCAATCCAGCGCGCAGGAGAATGGCGCGCAGGACGTTGTGCTGATTATTCCCGGCGAAGCGGCCTCGCTGCGGTCCAGCCCTTCGCTTTACGCGCGGTATGACCGCTCCTCCCCCGCGACTGAGCCAACAGACCTCAGCCGTGTGGTGCTCAATTACACCGGCGGGGACGCGTGGCGGACCCCGGGGCAGTGGATACAGTGGGATGTGGACATCCCATATGACGGCTTTTATCATATCAGCATCAAGGGCCGCCAGCGCTATCAGCGGGGATACATCTCCTGCCGGGCGCTGTACATCGACGGGGAGTTGCCCTTTGCCCAGATGAACGAGATCCCCTTCACCTACGCCAACACATGGCAGCAAAAAACCCTGGGTGATGACAGCGGAAATGATTATATCTTCCATCTCAGCCGCGGCCGGCACACCCTGCGTCTTGAGGCGACCCTTGGCGGGATGGGCAGCATCCTCAAGCAGCTTGACGACAGCGTTTACAGGCTCAACCAGATCTACAGGAAGATCCTGGTGCTCACCGGTGTGAATCCTGACAGTTTCAGGGATTACAATCTCCACCAGGTCTATCCAGAGGTGATCGAGGCAATGGCGCTGGAAAGTAAGAGACTGTATAAAATCGTTGATGAGGCAGTCGCTTACACAGGGCAGAAGTCCGACAAGATCGCCGCCGCACAGACCCTGGCAGCCCAGCTGGAAATGTTTGCGGAAAACCCGTACCGGATCACGGGTTCCTTTGTGAACTTCAAGGATAACATCACCTCCCTGGGCACAGCGATGCAGGCCATGGGCGAAATCAAGCTGGACATCGACAGCCTTATCATCTCCGGGTTGAGCGCAAAGCCGAAAGAACCAAAGGAAAACGTACTGACAAGCCTTTGGCATGAGATCAGGTCCACCTTCATTTCCTATTTCGTGAATTATGACGCGCTGGGCGATGTGCACGCGGAGGAAGAAGCGCTGGATGTATGGATCCTGACGGGCCGCGATCAGTCCATGGTGCTCAAGACCATGGTGGATGATACCTTTACCCCGCAGACCGGCATCAAGGTCAACATCAAACTGGTTGACCCCACGGCCCTTCTTGGCGCGGTGGTGGCCGGGAACGGACCGGACCTGGTTGTCTCCACTGACTCCTGGAACCCGGTCAACTACGCTCTGCGCAACGCCGCGGAAGACCTGAGGCAATTCCTTGATTTTGATGAAGTCATTTCCCGCTTCCGTCCCAGCGCGTACGAAGCGCTCAGTTGGCAGGGCGGGGTCTACGCGCTGCCTGAAACGCAGGTGATTAGCGTGCTGTTTTGCCGCGAGGACATCCTCAGCGAGTACGGGTTGGAGATACCGCTCACCTGGGATGATCTCATCGGGTTGCTGCCGACCATTCAGGGCAACAACATGTCTGTCGGCGTTCCCTATCCCACCATTGCCGCGCCCAACCAGTTCGCGCTTTATTCACTCATCTACCAGCTCGGCGGGACAATTTACAGCAATGATTCAACCAGGACCCTCATCAACGAGGAGCCCGCCATCCGCGCATTCGACTTTTATACATCGCTGTATACGGATTATGGCCTGCCCAAGGAATATGACTTCATCAGCCGCTTCCGCTCAGGGGAAATGCCGCTGGGCATCGCGGAGTTCACCACCTTCAATTTGCTGGCGGTCTCAGCGCCTGAAATCCGCGGGCTATGGGACTTCACCTTTATCCCGGGCACCCTGTCAGAAGACGGGTTGAAACTGGACCGTTCCGTGCACTCGCAGGGAAGCAGCTGCATGATGATTGCCTCCGGGAATGAAGACCAAAAACAGCAGGGATGGGCGTTTATGAAATGGTGGACAGGCAAAGAAGCCCAGGTCCGTTTCGGCAGGGAGATCGAGGCGGTGCTTGGCTCCTCCGCCCGCTACCCCACCGCCAACACAGAAGCCATGAACGAATTGTCCTGGAGCGCAAAACAGCTTGCGCTGCTGGATGAGGCAATGGCAGAGGCGGTCGGCTTCAGGGAGATCGCCGGGGGGTACTATACCGGGCGCAACATCACCAACGCGGTGCGCAAGGTCATCAATGAGTCCGTTGACCCCCGTGAAACCATCCTGGACTATGCCCGCCTGATTGACCGGGAGATCCAGAAAAAACGGCTGGAGTTCGGGCTGGACATCGGCAAAGGAGCAAAGCCTTGAGCACGATGCAGAAATACCTGGACCTGCGCAGGAGGAGCCTGTCGGACAAATGGTACCAGGCAAAACAGATGCGTGTCTGCTACCTTTTCCTGCTTCCCTTCGCCGCGCTTTTTCTCACGTTCTACATCCTGCCGATGGTCACCTCCATCCGCTACAGCTTTACCTACTACAACATCCTTGAGCCCCCGCGCTACATCGGCCTTGCCAACTACATCAACCTGATCCTGCAGGATGACATTTTCCTCATCTCTGTCAAGAATACGTTCATCATCGCAGTAATTACCGGCCCGATCGGTTATATCCTGTCCTTTATGTTCGCCTGGTTCATCAATGAGCTGCCCCGCTGGCTGCGTTCCGTTGCCGTTGTGATCTTCTATGCGCCATCCATCGCCGGAAACGCCTACTTCATCTTCTCCATCATCTTCCGGGGCGATGTGTATGGTTACCTGAACGCCTTCCTGGTGCGCATGGGCATCATCCATTCCCCCATCCTCTGGCTGACCGATCCGAAGTACATGATGCCGGTGGTGGTCATGGTCCTTTTGTGGATGAGCATGGGCACCGGCTTCCTCGCCTTTGTCGCGGGCCTCAAAGGTGTGGACCAGGCCCAGTATGAGGCCGGCTATGTCGACGGCGTCCGCAACCGCTGGCAGGAGCTGTATTACATCACCCTGCCCAACATGCGCCCCATGCTGCTCTTCGGCGCTGTGATGTCCATCACCGCCGCATTCTCCGTGGCCGACCAGACCATGGCGCTGTGCGGCTACCCTTCCACAGACTATGCCGCGCACACAGTGGTGACCCACCTGTTTGACTATGGCTATACGCGCTTTGACATGGGCTACGCCTCTGCGATCGCTACCTTGCTATTCCTGACGATGATCCTGGCCAACAAGGCCATCCAGAGCATGCTGAAAAGGCTGGGTACCTGACATGGCAAGAGAGCGCATAAAACGGCTGCCAAAGGATCAAAGCATAGCCAAACGCAGAAGGCCGAACCGTTCACGTACCGGCGACGCCTTCATATACCTGATGCTGGGGCTGACCGCCCTGATTATGGTGTACCCGCTGGTTTTCGCTGTCGCGGCGTCGCTGAAGCCGCTTGACGAATTATTCCGCTTCCCGCCCAGG
>DIWD01000049.1:3124-3814 GCA_002428405.1 bacterium UBA6115 | reverse complement strand
GCTACGCTGGTTGAGACATACTGGGAAAAGCCGTATTCCATCAGTTTACGCGTGTCTGTCCATCGGGCGGTGGAACCCGATTTGAGCACAACTGAAATCAATTGGATCCCCTGTTTGTTTGCGGAGCCGACAAAACAGTAACCGGCGAGGGAATGCTGGCCGGTCTTGATTCCGTTGGCGTATTGGTAATAATACTGGCTATCCTCGCTTTGNNGGCATCGTATATACGCTCATCATGGCGATCTTGCGGAACTCCTCGCTGCGCATCGCCTCCCGCGCGATGATGGCCAGGTCCCGCGCGGTGGAGAGATGATAATCGTCGTGGTAGCCGTGAGCGTTCATGAAATGCGTCCGTGTGCAGCCATAGCGCGCGGCCGCTTCGTTCATCAGCGCGACAAAGGCGGTTTCAGAGCCGGAAATGTGTTCCGCAATCGCGATGGCCCCATCATTGCCTGAAGCGACCATCGTGGCCTTGATCAGCGTTTCCATCATCACCTGCTCGCCTGCCTGCAAACCGATTTTAGAGGCGTCCTCAGGGATGGATACGGCATAGGGCGAAACGGTCACCATTTCATCGGGCTGGGATAAAAGCAGGGCCAGCAGCACGGTCAGTATTTTTGTCGTCGACGCGGGCGGTTTCAGCTCGTCCGCGTTTTTTTCAAACAGCACCTCGCCGCTGCCCTGTTCAAT
>DIWD01000049.1:2440-3113 GCA_002428405.1 bacterium UBA6115 | reverse complement strand
CGGAAAGGCAGCCAGCAGCACGGCCAAGGCAAGTGCTGCTGAAAAAAACCGGGATCGTCTTGCGCGCGTCACACCCGCCCCCTCCTGAAATGGTGGGCACATCCTATCATAAAGTGGTCTTCCTGTATAGTTTGGGCCCTTCTTCATACAGGCTGACACCCCGGGAGTCAACCGCCACGACTGCCGGGAAATCCTCGATTTCAAAACAAAAAACCGCCTCCGGACCCANNCTCCGGCCATGCGGCGACATGGCTGCTCCTGATTGATTTTGATATCAGGACAGCGGAGCCGCCAACAGCGGCGAAATAGACCGCGGGATGATCTTTCATGGCTGAAAGTGTCTGCGGCCCAAGCCGGCCTTTGCCAATCATTCCCTTCAGCCCAAGTTTCAGCAGCGGCGGGGTGAAGCGGTCCATCCGGTAGCTGGAAGTCGGACCCGCAGGGCCGACAGCCTGGCCGGGACGCGCGGGCGCGGGGCCTACGTAATAGATGGTTTCGCCTNNGCTGACCGGCAGCGCTTCCCCGGCGTCCAGCAACGCGATCAGCCGCTTGTGCGCGGCATCGCGCCCGGTCAGAACTTTACCGCTTAAAAGAACTTCATCCCCCGCTTTGAGCCTGCCGGCCATTTCATCACTCAGGGGAAGCTGAACCCGGATCTTCATACGGCGCTCCT
>DIWD01000049.1:1199-2359 GCA_002428405.1 bacterium UBA6115 | reverse complement strand
CGATGCCCAGGCGGTTGATGTCCCTCTCCAGATCGTTTTCAAGCGCCGCGTAGCGCGGGTCCTGATGGCTACGGGTCAGCGGGAGGCTGGTTGCCTGCTTGGCCATGATCGCGGAGAGCTCAAAACTGCCGCCGATGCCCACGCCCACCACCAGCGGCGGACAGGGGTTTGGGCCGGCTTCTTCCACTGTCTTGAGCACAAAGCGTTTCACGCCTTCAACCCCCTCGCCGGGAGTCAGCATCGCAAGCCTGCTCATATTTTCAGACCCAAAGCCCTTGGCGACAGCGAGGATATGAACCTTTTCTCCCGGTACAATGCGCACATGCTGCACGCAGGGAGTGTTGTCGCCTGTGTTCCTGCGGTCAAAAAGCGGCTCCGCAACGATGGATTTGCGCAGGTATCCTTCTGTATAGGCCTTCCTGACGCCNNTCCTGTCCGATGCTCAGGAAAACGACTGAAATGCCGGTGTCCTGACAAACGCACAGATTTTCACTTGCTGCGAGCTCATTATTCTGAATGATCTGTTCCAGAACCATGCGCCCCAGCGGGGAGGCTTCCTCTTTGCGCGCCTGTTTCAGCCGGTCCATCACATCCGGCCCGATCCGGTAATTGGCTTTAAGAAACAGTTCATATACCGCCTGCGTGATTTCTGATACCTGTAATTCCCTCATGGAATACCCCCGTGTACTTCAGTCCAAAACGATGACCTGGTGGTGCCAGGCGCTCCGGGGGCGCTGCCCGGCGCCCAGCGCCCAGAGTTCTTCAGCGCGCATGTCTTCCTTTATCCCAGCCCAGCCGCTCCGGGCCGGTTTGTCAATCATCGGGAATCCTGCTTTGGCCAGCAAGGATAGAAGGGGGCCGGCGCGTTTTCTGAAACCCAGCAGACGCGCGTATTCCGGGGTTTCCGGGAAATAGGACGCGCCGACAAGCAGGTGGCTGAGCGCGCGGCTGATGCGGGCATATGGATAACGCCGTGTTTTGACCAGACTGGTCAGTTCCTGCCTTGTTGCCGCTTTTCGGGCCATCTGGTGGATCCTGCTTTCCAACCCTTCAGTGACCTCCGGGGAACTCCGCATTGCCTTGCGCCGGTCCTCCAGCAACAGCGCGATCAGCACGCGGTCAAGGCTTTCGGGGCGGTGTACCTGTCCGGACATCAATGC
>DIWD01000049.1:0-1190 GCA_002428405.1 bacterium UBA6115 | reverse complement strand
CCCTTATGCAGCAATGCCCGCACAGCGCTTGCGGAAGCTAAAGTATTGTCTCCAAGGCTGTGGTAGCTGCCTTTCCTTAAAACAGGGACTGGTTTGATGGGGCTGTCAAGGCGCTCCAGTTCCCTCACATAGCTCAGCCCCAGGATGAAATTGGGGGATGAAATGACTTCCTCTGAAAGTTCTGGCATCGCTTCCATCAGAGCCCTGCCCTGAGCCTTTGCGAAAGAATGCCCCGCCGCCAAACCTTCTCTCAGTTTCCGGACATATGCGGCATCCGGGTGATTCATGATCCTTGCGGCGGTCCTCAGCCAGTCCAGCCTGTCTGTCTCGCAGCCGAAACTGATATGGCTGACCAGGTTCATCTTCTGAAGGATACCCACCCCGCCGCGGGCAAACCGGTTCGCCTGCGCGCAGGAGAAACTGAACGGCATGCCCACCACCAGGTCAAACCCGTTTTCAAGCGCCATCCTGGCCCGGTCAAAGGTGTGGAACAGCATCGTCTCTCCGCGCTGGGAAAACGCTCCGCCCAATACGCAGACCATGTAATCCGCCCCGGTCAGCTCCCGGGCGCGGTTGAGCTGGTACAAGTGCCCCTTGTGAAAGGGGTCATACTCCGCGATGATCCCGCAAACCTGCATAGTACCTCCCCGCGCAATGGAAGTATAGCATAGGGGCAAAANNGTTTGAAAGTTGACAAGGATGCGGTGCATTCATATAATGAAAAGACTAAAAAAGGAGGTGGCTTTTCATGGATGACGGCGTTAGTTGCCAGTCTGGCGAAGGCGTTCCGCGATATCGGCGCATTCATGATGCGCTGCCCGCATAATCCTTCCGACTCGCATTAATCAACGTCGCCGGCACTCGCACAAGCGCAGGGTGTTTTTTTGCGCAGATGCTTGAGATGGAACGGAGGTGATTCCCATGAACTGGGAACAGATTGAAAACCGCCTGGATCAATTGCTGTCGGAAAGCCGCCACGGCCAGCTTCGCGGTGCGCTGATGATGCTCAATCCGGTTGACATCGCTGAATACCTGAAGAAACTCAACCGCGAGAAGCTGCTGCTTGTTTTCCGCATCCTGCCCAAGGATGTGTCCGCCGATGTGTTCAGCTATATGGATGCGCTTCAGCGCCAGGCATTGGTGGAGAGCATCGCGGACGCTGAAATCACCGCGCTGATTGATGAGATGTT
>DIWD01000073.1 GCA_002428405.1 bacterium UBA6115 | reverse complement strand
TTCCTGTCCGCGATTCAGGTCGGCATCACCTTCGCGGGCTTTTTTAATTCCGCGCAGGCTTCCCAGACCTTCCTGAGCCTCCTGGTGCCGGCGCTTGGAAACATCCCCGCGGCCGCGACCGTTGCCAACCTTATCCTCACCCTCATCATATCCTACGTTTCCCTGGTTCTGGGCGAGCTGTACCCCAAGCAGCTGGCGCTGCAGGTTCCCGAGGGTTATGCCCTGCGTTCGGCCGGCCCCATCCTTTTCCTGCGCAGCATGTTCAGGCCCTTCATCTGGCTGCTGACCGCCTCCGTGGGCATCCTGAAACGGCTCACGCCGGTCGACTTCACCAAGAAGGAAGAAAAGCTCACCCGCCAGGAGATGAAAGCTCTGCTGAGCTCCAGCCGCAACGACGGCGCGATCGACATGGAAGAGTTCAACATGATGCGCGGCGTCCTCTCCCTTGATACCCGTCTGGTGCGGGAAATCATGGTGCCCCGGGTGAATACGGACATGCTGGACGCCGAGGAGCCGTTTGAAAAGAACATGGAGCATCTGCTCAGGGAGCTGCGCTCGCGCATCCCGCTGTATGAGGAGGACAAGGACCATATCCTGGGCATCATCCACATGAAAGACGTGCTGCTCAACCTGCAGGCGCTGCAGGATCACGGGATGGATCTGCGCGACATTGCGCGCCCGGCCATGTTTGTCCCCGACACCATGTACACTGATGAGCTGCTGGTGCAGTTCCAGAAGTCCAAGCAGCACCTGGCCGTGCTGGTGGACGAATTCGGCGGCGTGTCCGGCATTGTGACGCTGGAAGACCTGATCGAGGAGATCGTCGGGGATATCCAGGACGAATACGATGATGATGATGATTCCCCCATGCAGATGGTCAGCGAGCGCGAGGCGGTCCTGCTGGGCAGCCTGCCGCTGAGCGATTTCAACCGCCAGTTCGACCTGGATATCCAGTCTGAAGGCGCGGATACCATCGCCGGTTACATGATCGAACTGCTGGGCTACATCCCCAGGCCGGGCGAGGAACCTGAGGTGGAGACGGACCGTTTCACCCTCAAGGTCATCCGCGCGGGCAATACCCGCATCGAGGCTGTTAGGCTCACGCTCAGGCCTCCCCCTTCAGGCAACTCCGGGAAAGAGGTCGAGTAAACACCGGTATACCCGTCACCGCTGACAGGACGCCCAAATGTTTCACGTGAAACATTTCCGGAAAGGACCGAAGTTTGAAAATATTCCGTTTCATGAAGCCTGAGTGGAAGGCCATGCTGCTGGTCTTCCTGCTGCTCATCGCGCAGGTTGCCTGCGAGCTGGCGCTGCCGGGGTATACCTCTTCGCTGGTCAACATTGGCGTGCAGCAAAGCGGCATCCCCTCATCGCTGACCGAGAAGCTCTCCCGCGAATCCATGGACACCCTCGCCCTGCTGATGGATGAGGAGGGGAAGACTTTCGTCAGCGCAGCCTACAGCCTGGAGGGAGACGTTTACATCCTCAATAAGGGCCTCACTGCGCTTCAACAGGAATCCGCCCGGAAAGCCCTGAGCATGCCGATGGCCGTTCTCTTTGGGCTTGAGAACATGCCCGGTTCTGAACTGCTCCTGGCCGGACTGCGCAGCGGCCTGATGAACCGGGAGGCCCTCCTTGCGCGCATCGGGGAAACGATGCCCTTGGAAGGCGCGGAGGCGGAACAATTTCTGGAACAGGCCGCGGTGCAGTTCGTGCGGGCGGAGTATGAGCGCCTGGGAGAGGACCTTGCGCGGATCCGCAACGCCTTCCTTTGGAATAAGGGAATGATCATGCTGGGCATCACCCTGCTGGCCGGGTTCGCCGCGGTCATCACCAGCTTTATCTCCAGCCGGGCCGGCGCGCGCATCGGCAGAAGCCTGAGGAGGCAGGTCTACTCAAAGGTGCTATCCTTCTCCAAGGCGGAGGTTGACCATTTCTCCACCGCCTCCCTCATCACCCGTTCCACCAACGACGTCAATCAGATCCAAACCACCTCCGTCATGATGCTGCGCATGCTGCTCTACGCGCCCATCATGGCCGCCGGCGGCATCTGGCACGTGACCCGGGCCAACACCGGCCTGGGCTGGATCGTCGCCGTCACGGTGGGCGTGATGGTGGTTCTGGTGGTTGTCATCGCCTCGGTGGTGACGCCCAAGTTCAAGACGCTGCAGAAACTGGTGGACCGCATGAACCTGGTTGCCCGGGAAAACCTCACCGGGGTGCAGGTGGTACGCGCTTTCTCCAGGGAGGCGAATGAGACGGCGCGCTTTGGTAAGGCCAATGAGGACCTCACCCGCGTCAACCGCTTCATCAACTACGCTTTCAGCTATGTCATGCCCCTGATGATGCTGGTGATCAACGGCGTGACCCTGGCGATCCTCTGGTTCGGCGCGCAGGGGATCCAGGCCGGCCGGATGCAGGTGGGCGACATGATCGCCTTTATCAGCTACACCCTGCAGATCGCCTTCTCCTTCATGATGATGGCCATGGCCGGAGCGGTCATGATGCCCCGGGCCGAGGTAGCTGCCCAGCGCGTCAATGAGGTGCTTCAAACCAAACCAAGCATCACCAGCCCGGAAGATCCATTGCCGCTTCCGGTGGAATCCGCGGACGGCCTGCGTTTTGACCAGGTCTCCTTCAGTTATCCGAATTCGCAGGAGGAAGTGCTGCACGACCTGAACTTCGTCATCGCCCCGGGTGAGACCGCCGCCGTCATCGGGGCGACCGGATCAGGCAAGTCCAGCCTGCTCAGTCTGATACCCCGCTTCTATGACGTCACACAGGGCCGCATCACCATCTCCGGCACCGACATCCGCGAGCTTTCCCTGCCCGGGCTCCGCGGGTTGATCGGCTTTGTTCCCCAGCATGCCGTGCTGTTCTCGGGCAGCGTTGAAAACAACATCAAATACGCTGATGAAACCATGCCGGATGAACGCATGGAGAAGGCGGCAAGCCTCGCCCAGGCGGAGCGTTTTGTCGCTGAGCGCGGGGAGGGTTACCAGAGCGCCGTCGCCCAGGGCGGGAGCAATCTCTCCGGCGGGCAGAAGCAGCGCCTGTCCATCGCGCGGGCCATTGCCTCCAATCCACGGTTCCTGCTGTTTGACGATTCCTTTTCGGCCCTTGATTACCGCACGGACCTGCTGGTCCGGCAGGCGCTGAAGGAAAAGCTTGCCGGCACAACGGTGCTCATTGTCGCACAGCGCATCGCGACGGTCATGCAGGCGGACAAGATCCTGGTTCTTGACGAAGGCCGCCTGGTGGGCCAGGGCACTCATGAAGAGCTGATGGCTTCCTGCCCGGCTTATCAGCAGATTGCCAGAAGCCAGCTCTCAGAAGCCGAGCTTTCCGGGAAAGGGGGTGCCCGGCATGTCTGAGAAGAGAAGAACAGAGCGCCGGCAGGGGCCCGGCGGTCCCGGAGGCCCGGGCGGGCACGTCATGGCGGTCGAAAAGCCAAAGGATTTCAAAACCGCGGTCCGCCGGCTGCTCAAGGTGCTGCGCCCCTGGCGTGTTAAACTGATCCTCTGCGGTTTTCTATCCGCGCTCAGTGCGGCGATCGGCATCTTCGGCCCGAAGATCACCGGCCAGGCGACCACCGCTATTTTTGAAGGCCTCCTTGCCCGCGTGCGAGGGACAGGCGGCATTGATTTTACCAGGGTCGCCCAGGTCCTGCTGTTCCTGCTGGGGCTCTATCTCACCAGCGCGCTTTTCTCCTTCCTCATGCAGCGGCTGGTGGCCGGCGTCACCGCCGATTTCAGCAGGTCGCTCAGGGGGGACATCGGGAACAAGCTGCACCGCATCCCGGTAGGCTATTACGAGAAGACCAGCGTGGGCGACGTTCTCTCCCGCATCACCAACGACGTGGACGCCGTCGCGCAGAACATCTCCAATGTGTTCACCCAGCTGATATCAGGCCTGGCGACCTTGCTGGGCGTCCTGATCATGATGATCACCATCAGTCCGTTCATGGCGCTGCTGGTCGTCCTGGTCGTGCCGCTCTCCATGGCGCTGGCCATGCTCATCTTTTCCCGCTCTCAAAAGTATTTCAAAGCCCAGCAGAAGGTGTTGGGCGACATTTCCGGCCAGGTGGAGGAGAGCTTCGCCGGCCACCAGGTGGTGCAGGCCTTCCGTCAGGAAGCCTCCTCCCTGGCGGACTTTAAAAAGAAGAACGAAACGCTCTATGAGAGCGCCTGGAAGAGCCAGTTCTTCTCCGGCCTCATGCACCCCATCATGTCCTTTGTGAGCAATCTGGGCTACCTGCTGGTCACGGTATTCGGCGCGGCGCAGGCCGCCATGGGGCTCATCACCGTGGGCGACATCCAGGCCTTCATCCAGTATGTGCGCAACTTTATGCAGCCCCTGATGCAGTTCTCCCAGATCACGGGGGCCGTTCAGACCATGGCCGCGGCCGCTGAGCGCGTATTCGCCTTCATCGACATAGAGGAGGAGATGGAACCGGAGAACGCGCCGGCCCTTCCCCCCGTCAAGGGCCGCGTATGCTTTGAGAACGTCCGCTTCGGCTATGACCCGGAGAAGATCATCATCCACGATTTCTCCCTGTGCGTGCTCCCCGGCCAGACCTGCGCCATCGTCGGGGAGACCGGCTCTGGCAAGACCACCCTGGTCAAGCTGCTCATGCGCTTTTACGACCCGATCGCCGGCCGCATCACGCTGGACGGCGTGGATCTGAAGACCCTCGCTCGCAGCGAGGCGCGCAGCTCGTTTGGCATGGTCCTTCAGGATACCTGGCTCTTCTCCGGCACCATCATGGACAACATCCGCTACGGCCGCCCGGAGGCCACGGACGAGGAGGTCAGGGAGGCCGCCAAGCTCGCCCACGCCGACCACTTCATCCTCACCCAGCCCGGCGGCTACGGGATGGAGATCAACGAGGAAGCGGATAATATCTCCTCCGGCCAGAAGCAGCTGCTCACCATCGCCCGCGCCGTGCTGGCCGACCGGCCTGTCCTCATCCTGGATGAGGCCACCTCCAACGTGGACACCCTCACCGAGCACCGCATCCAGCGCGCCATGGGCTTCCTGATGAAGGGACGCACCAGCTTTGTCATTGCCCACCGCCTCTCCACGATCCGCGAAGCGGATGTCATCCTTGTCATGCACGAAGGCGGTATCGCCGAGTTCGGCAGCCATGACGAGCTGATTAACAAAGGCGGGCGGTACAAGGAATTGTACGAGAGCCAGTTCGAGCAGGCCTGACGGGGACGGGAACGATGGAAAATGTACGGGGAAAGCATGGGGGATGCTGTCCCCCTTACCCCCTGTCAGGGAATCTCATCCCCCGACCCCGGTATTGTGACGAAGGGTCTTGCCAGGTCAACCCGTGAGCGGGCAGCGATGAAATAATTGGCATATAGGATGTTTCACGTGAAACATCCTGAAATACAGGAGAGTTTCGGTTATGTCAGCAATACCCGATACCCACATCCGCGCGCTGCGCGCCCTGATAGCCAGGATGGAGGGCCAGGAAGGCCTGGTCTGGGCATTGACGGGCAGCACTTCCTTTGCTTTGCAGGGGATGGAGGTGCCTGTAAACGACATTGACATCATATCGGACCGGGACAGCGCCCTGCGCATCGGAGTGCTGCTCAACGACTGCTGCATCAAGCCGGTGGAGGCCTCCTCCGCGAAGTATGTCCGCTCATTTTACGGACAATTCAGGCTCGAGGGCGTGGATGTCGACCTCATGGGCGATTCATGCCGCATGAACCTGGACGGTTCCTGGGGTGAGCCCGCTTTTCTGCCGCCCCTGATTGAATGGGTCACCGTTTCCTCCCTTTGCTTGCCGGTCCTCTCCCTCATTTTTGAGGAACAGGCTTACCGCCTGCTGCGGCGGGATGAACGGGCGGACGCCATTGCCGCCTTTCTGCGCTTCAAGGGTTTGGTAAAGTAAAAACACTTCAAAACCATTTGACATTTCCGCCCGCCTTGCTACACAGTGCGCGGATAGTCAGGATATTCGCTTTATCATCCGTTCCCTTGCCGGACTGGGTATGATAATAATAACTTCATTATGCTCTGATCCTGAAAACCATGGGAGGATACTATGTACAACTTGCTCATCGGCGGCGCGGCCGGCCAGGGTGTGGACACCGTCACAGGCGTTCTGGAACGGTTCATCAAACACGCGGGCTGCGGCGTATTCACCATGCGCGACCTGATGTCGCGCATCCGCGGCGGCCATAATTTTTCCCGCCTGCGCTTTGGGCAGGAGGTGCCGCTTTCCCATATTGAGCGCCTGGACGGTATCATTGCCCTCAACGAAGAGACCCTGGCGTTCCACCTGAAGGATCTGCAGGGCGAAGGCTTTGCCATCGCGGACAGCGCGGTAACGTCCGATGATCCCCGCGTCATCAGGCTGGACGCGGCCGGCATCGCGAAATCCCTGGGCAATGTGCGCGCCTCCGGATCCGTGGCGGTCGGCGCCGCCCTCAAACTGTTCGGAATACCGCTGTACAGCGACTTGGCCGCGGATATCTTCAGGCATATGCTGCGCGAGGATCTGGTGGAAGTCAACGTCAAAGCCGCGATGGCTGGGTATGGGGCCGTGCAGCAGAAATTCCCGCCGCAGACAGGCGGCCATACGGAGGACATGCTGCTCTCAGGTTCCCAAGCGCTGTCGCTGGGCGCCCTGGCGGCAGGGCTTCAGTTCTACTCCGCTTACCCGATGTCCCCCTCCACTTCGATTTTGGAATATCTGGCCCAGTCCGCAAAGGAAACAGGCATCGCGGTCGAGCAGGCCGAGGATGAGATCGCGGCCATCAACATGGCCATCGGCGCTTCCTACGCCGGCGCGCGAGCGATGACGGGCACATCGGGCGGCGGCTTTTCCCTGATGGTGGAGGCCCTTGGCCTGTCAGGCATAACGGAAATCCCCCTGGTGGTGGTGGACGCGCAGCGCCCCGGCCCCGCGACCGGCCTGCCCACCCGCACGGAGCAGTCCGATCTCCGTTTTGTCATCTCCGCCGCCCAGGGTGAGTTCCCCCGCATGGTCATCGCGCTGCGCGACCATCAGGACGCTTACAATCAGGCTGCCCGCGCCTTCTACCTGGCGGAAAAATACCAGCTTCCCGTCATCCTGCTCACGGACCAGTTTCTGCAGGACTGCACGACCACCATCCCTCTGCTGGACCCGTTCAAGGTCAAGGTCTTTGAGCCTGGGGATATTTCCGCCAAAGAGGAATACGCTCGCTACCGCTTCACGGACAGCGGCATCTCCCCGCGGCTTTTCCCCGGCGATCCCAGGGGCTTTGCTTCCGCCGACTCAGATGAGCATGACCAGTTTGGCCGCATCATCGAGGATGCCCAGACACGGATCAAGATGATGGACAAGCGCATGGGCAAGATGGAACTGCTCAGAAAAGAGCTGCAGGAGCCCGAGCACATCGGGACGAAGGACGCGGAGGTCCTCCTGCTGGGCTGGGGCAGCATGTCCGGCCCCCTCAAAGAGGCGGTCGACCTGCTTTCCCATGGGGATGAAAAACGCTATGCCGCCCTTATCTTCGGCGATGTCTGGCCGCTGCCGCAGCAGCTGCTCACAAAATCCGCCGCAAAAGCCAAAGCGCTGATCAATGTCGAGCAGAATTACACCGGCCAGCTGGGCGGCCTCATCCGCGAGCAGACCGGCCTTCAGATGAACGCCAGTATTCTCAATTACGACGGCCGTCAGCTGTCCGGCGCTCAGATCGCTGACAGGGTCAAAAAGGAGGGCTTTTAATGAGCCAGCAGGTATATGAAACCCTGGAAACAGCCTGGTGCCCGGGCTGCGGCAATTTCGGCATCCTCAGCGCGCTGAAAAACACGCTGGAAGGGCTCAACCTGGACCCGCATGACGTGCTGATCATCGGCGGTATCGGGCAGGCGGCCAAGATGCCCCAATACTTCAGGACCAACAGCTTCTGCGGGCTGCACGGCCGCGCCGTGCCCCCGGCGGTGGCCGCCAAGATCGTCAACCCCCGCCTCAGTGTCATCATCAACTCCGGCGACGGCGACACTTACGGCGAGGGCGGCAACCACTTCATCCACAACATCCGCCGCAATGTGGACATCACGCACTTTGTCCACGACAACCAGCTCTATGCGCTGACCAAGGGCCAGGCATCCCCCACCACCATGGAAGGCATGGTGACCCCCGTCCAGGTGGACGGCAGCAGCGCTATCCCCTTCAATCCCCTGCTCATGGCGCTGGGCGCCGGGGCGGGCTTTGTGGCACGGGGCTTTTCCGGCAAACCGGAGCATCTGGCCTGGCTGATGAAGCGCGCCATCAGCTACAAGGGCTACGCGCTGGTGGACATCCTGCAAAACTGCGTATCCTTCAACAAACTCAACACCTATGCCTGGTATAACAGCCGCATCTACGAACTGGATGAAAGCCACGATACCGGGGACCTGGCAAAGGCCATGGCGCTGTCAACGGAATTCGGCGAAAAGATCCCCATCGGCGTGCTGTATGAGAAACCGCTGGAGGACTACCACAGCAAACATGCCGCGCTCAGGGACGGCCAGGTGCTCTCCGGGCGCAGGAACGACCCGGATGTCCTCGACCGTCTGATGCGAAATCTCGTTTAGCGGCGCGATAACCGCATGGAGAAAACGCCTCCGGAATTTCCGGAGGCGTCTTCAGAGTGTCGGCAAAGTGTCCGCGGACACTTTGCCGTTTTGGAAGAACGGGCATTTTCACTTGGTCGCTGCGCTCCCGGCAAGTGAAAATGCAAGGAATGAAACCCTTCGCAATTCTCCCCGCCCGCCCGGCAAAGCCGTGCGATACTTTATTCAATCAGCAATACCAATTGATCTTCGCCGGATTGGGCTCATTTTCCACCGCCGCTGCCCGCAGCGCGGCTTCCATGCCCGCGAAGACTTCCGAAGCGATGCGGTCATAGGTTTCCGGGCTCGCCCCCACGCCCGCGCGGTCATAGGCAATGGCGGCCGCGCCGTAGAAAGCGACACCCAGGGAATGGGTCGGCGTATGGATGCTGGACGCGGCCTGGCCCACAGCGCGGGCCGCCGCCTGCGCGACGGGATAATCCTCGTTCTCCCTCGCGGCGGCGTGCGCCTCATTGAGGATGATGTTTTTCACAAAGGGTAATTTGACATGGCCCTGAAGCCAGTCCCGCGCGGCCATCAGCGCGTGGCGCGGCCGCTCATCGCCCGGGCGGTGCTTCTCATAAATGGGCAGGATGTGGGTTTCCGCGTAATCCATGCACCAGTTCGCGATGGTCTTCTTGCTCTGGGTCTGGATCAGCGCCATCAGCGACAGGATACACGGCGAATCCGCCGCGCCAAGCATTTTCCGTGTTTTCTTAGCCATCGTTGCGCACTTCCATCTCTTTTTCAATCAGGAACGCAGAGATCCGCATGGCTTTGATCCGCCGGGTCAGCAATGTTTTCTGCGGACTGCCTTCTTTTTGCCCAGTCAGCGCTTTATCACATTTTGCAATGATGGATTCCACTGCGCGCAACGCATCCTCCAGTTCCTGTCTGCTGTATCCCGTCATAATGTCCCTCTGAAAAATCATGATCGTTTTGGTTCCGCATATTTGCGGTTCAGCCATGATGATCCTGTCCTGCTTCGCCTGTACATTCCACCCGCATGTTTCACGTGAAACACTGTTTGCATATTCTATGCCGGATAAGCGGAAGAGCGCCTCAGCGCCTGTACCAGCTGTCCCGGTAGACAGATGGAGTGACCCCTTCCGTTTTCTTAAAGGTGGCGATGAAGTGGCTGACATTGTCCATGCCGA
>DIWD01000043.1:9211-15961 GCA_002428405.1 bacterium UBA6115 | reverse complement strand
CCCTGGGGTGTCTGACCGGGCTGTCCGGGTGCCGGGGTCATTCCGGGCCTGTACTGGGTTGTGCCCTGGGGGGTCTGACCGGGCTGTCCCGCTGTCATCGGCGCGCCGGCTGGCTTGTATTGCGCGGTGCCTTGCATCCCTGGGCGGGGCGGGGCGTAGGGGGAGATGGGCTGCTGCTGCGCGGGGCGTGCCTGAGGCTGACCATTCTGCTGTGCCAATTGGGCGCGGCGCTGGGCGCTCCTGGCAGCCGCGCGTTTCTGGTTCTGCTGATACAGGCGGTAGGCGTAGTATCCTCCACCCCCCAGCAGCGCGATGAGGCCTACGGCCAGCAGCCCGGTGGGGAAGGAGGAATCCGCTTTCTCCGGCGGCTCTTCAAACCCTTCGATCAACAGGGGCGTGGGGCTGGGCGATGTGCTGGGCGACGGGCTGGGAGTCATAATGACTTCAACCGGGGGCGTTGGCGTGCCCAGCGGGTTGAAAGGCTCATAGGAAGGGTTGATCAGGCTGGGGTTTTGCCAGACTGTGGCGTTATAGTCCTCCACCGGGGTGATGCCTGTGCTCTGCTGATACCCCCCCGTGACCGGGATGGAAGCGCTGTTGGCGTTGAGATATTCCGAGCTTTGCAGGTAGCTGGACAGCTCCCCCATGGGCAGCACGGTGAAGAAATTACCATGGACATATCCGGTCGTGCCGTCCTGGCTGATGCGGTACCAGACGCCGTCGCTCTCCGCGCTGCTGCCATAGACCAGCGCGAAGGCGTGCTTGCTCATCAGCTTCAATTCGCGGCTGGTTGTGGAAGGGCCGCTGCGCAGGCGCACCCTGTCGGTGTTGACGTAGCCGTAGCTTGATGGGCTGTCAAGGGTCACCGGGGGCAGCGTCGCCGCGGGCGCGGGGGTGGGCGTCCTCAGGCTTTCAAGGTAGGCGGCAGCCTCTGTGGAAGACAGCATGCGCATCTGATCCGCGCGCACGAAGCCATAGCCCGCGCCGTACTGCACCAGGTGCCAGACAGAGCCCGCGGCGTACTCCTGCCCGCGCACATCCGCCACGGAGCTGTCCGGGAGCAGGTTGATGATCTGCGCGTTGGTGTCCGCGAAGGCGCGCATGGGCACATTCTCACCCAGGGTGATGGCATAGCCGGTGCGCTGCTCAGGCAGGCTGGTTGGCGCGGGGGTGGCGGTCGCCTGCGGCTGCAGCTGGGCCAGGTAGAAGGTGGCTTCCTGCTCGTTGATGTACCGCAGGGCCGCGTTGGGCAGGTAGCCATAGGCGCTGTCGGCCATCACCTGGACATTGCTCCAGCCTTCCTCCCCGATGAATGTCTGCCCCCAGATATACACCAGGGCATTGACTTCAATCATCTCCAGCACAGGCTCGTCCAGCCGGTTCGCGCCGGTCCTCAGCGCTACCTGGCGGGTCGTCAGCGCGTAACCGTGATAGGATGTGGGCTCCGGCGTGGCGGAAACAGGTGTTCCGCTTGGCTGGGCGGTAACAGGCGGAATGGTTGTTTCAGGCAAGGCAGGGGTCGCGGTGACGGCATAGGGCATCGGTGTCGCAAGCGTCGCCTGGTACTGGGCGCTCTCCTGCAGGGTGAACAGCCGGGTAAACTCAGCCATTACGTAACCCTTCTTGCCGTTTGCCATGATGTTGTACCAGACATCATCGCCCACAGTCTCCTGGGTATAGACCCAGAAGCGTTCGCCCCGTTCCAGCTGGGTGATTTTGGTGGAACTGGTGGTGGCCTTGGTGCGGAAATTGACACCGTTCCGGTTGGTCACCTCAGCCCAGCGGTCGATGATCTCTCCGTCGGTGGGCATGCCCTGTTCAGGGGTGGGCGCGGGAGACGGCGTGGGGGTCCAGCCGAACAGCGCTGCAGCCTCGCTGAACTCAAGGAGCCTGACAACGGTGGCCTTCAGGAACCCTTCCTGGCCATTCACATCCGCCAGGTACCATACCTCGCCCTGGGCATTACTCACTGATCCCAGAATGTGGGCCAGGTCGGTTTTGCTCAGGGTGGAGAGGATATTGCCGGTTTGGGTGGAATCCGGGCCGGAACGGAAATTGATGCTGTCCCCGGTCGGGTATGCATAGCGGTCCATGGTGGTGAGTTCAAAGGGAAGAACGGTCGGTTCAGGGCTGGGTGTGGGGGGCGGGGTCGGCGTCGCCGGTTTCCGGTAGAGGAAAACCAGCTCCTGTTGGCTGAGGATGCCGCTCTGGCTGAGCGTGACGGTCACAGGGCTGACGCTGACCAGTTCCATGCCCTCAGGCGCCGGGTCGGGGTTGGCTTCAACCTGATGGGTACCGGCCGTGATTTCCACAGTCTGGCTGGGGGAAAGCGTGTTGCCGGCCTCATCCCGGTAGTGCAGCGTGAGGACCGCTGATTTGACGGTGATGTCATGGAAGGTGAATACCACTTCCTGCTGGCTGGGGTTGCCGAATCCGTCCAGCGTGATCACGGCGCTGTCCGGACCAATGAGCTGGTACTGCAGGCTGTTGATTCTGGACAGGTCAACGGCGATCAGGGTCTGCTCGCCTTCCTTGCAGGGAACGTTTTCGCTGAAAAGGACATCGCCGGCCTCGTTTTTATACAGGACGCTCACCAGCGCCGCCTTGGGCGGGGGCGCGGGGGTGGCAGTGGCCTGCTGGATCTTTTGGTATACAAAGGTCAGGCTGACAGGCTGGGCTGTGTTGTTCACGACAGTGACATACTTTACCGCGTCCTCGTCCGGGGACAGGCTGAAGCCATCCTGAAGGTCTGTCGGCCTGGGCTCCACGGCGTTCTTGCCCTCTCCGGCCACAAAGACGGTATCCGACGCGACGCGGTTTCCATCCATATCCACATAAAACACTGTGACATTCACTGGCTGGGACACCGGTGGTACCAGGTGATAGGTGAAGACCGCCTCATTGGGTACAGCGCCGGAAAGGCCGACCGTGACCTCGACACTGCCGGCGCTGATGAGCTGATAATCCGGCAGGAGATTGGATGGAGCGGGAGTCACGCTGTGCAGCCCGGGCTGCAGCAGGACGGTCTGGCTGTCGGCCACCGGATTGCCGCCCTCATCGATATACCTGATCTGGATCTGCGCGCTCTGGGCTGTGGGTTCAGGCGTGGCTGCTTTGTAGGTGAAAATAATTTCAGAGGGGTTCGCGCCCATTGCGTCCACGACAACGGTCTGGACATCAGGCACAATGAGCGAGTAGCCCGTCTGCAGGTCGGCAGGCTGGGCATATACGTCGTGTGTGCCGGGGTCCAGTGTCGTTTGCGCGGGGGAGGCGACCGGAGTGCCCTGCTCATCCAGGTATCGGACAGTGACCACTGCAGGCTGGATGACCAGCTGGTAGGTGAAAATCACCTCAGAGGGGGTGACACCGTTAGTGTCAACCAGGACCTGGACCTGATTCTCACCCGTGATCTCATAGCCGGGCATCAGGTTGGAGGGGTTGGGTGTGAGGGTGTGCCCGCCCGGCTCCAGGGTGAGCTGCTGGGAGTCAGCGACAGGGTTTCCCGCCGCATCCAGATAACGGATACTGACAGTTCCGGGCTGGATGACGAGCTGATAGGTGAAGGTCACCTCAGCCGGGTCCGCGCCGGCCTGGCTGACCGTGACATATTGTTCGGCGGCGCTGGTCAGCTGGTACTCAGCGGGGATCCGCGCCGCGTCCGGGTTGACGGTGTGCTGGCCCGCCTCCAGCGTGCGCTGTTCACTGGCGATCTCCTGGCCGTTCTGGTCCACATAATGGATGGTCAGGACCGCGGGCTGGATGACGAGCTGATAGGTGAAGGTCACCTCAGCCGGGTCCGCGCCGGCCTGGCTGACCGTGACATACTGCTCCGGCGCGCTGGTCAGCTGGTACTCAGCGGGGATCCGCGCGGCGTCGGGTGTGATGGTGTGTTGGCCCGCCTCCAGCGTGCGCTGCTCGCTGGCGATCTCCTGACCGTTCTGGTCGAGGTAGCGGATGGTGAGTACAGCGGGCTGTGGCGCCCTGTAAATGAAAGTGATTTCAGGGGGATTCGCTCCTGACGCGTCCACGGTGACGGTTTGGACATCAGGCACGATGAGTGAGTACCCCGCCTGCAGGTCAGCGGGCTGGGCATACACATCGTGTGTGCCGGGATCCAGTGTCGTTTGCGTAGGGGAGGCGACCGGGCTGCCCTGCTCATCCAGGTAGCGGACAGTGACGACAGCGGGCTGAATGACGAGTTGATAGGTGAAGGTCACCTCCGCCGGTTCCGCGCCGGCCTGGCTGACCGTGACATACTGCTCCGGTGCGCTGGTCAGCTGGTACTCAGCGGGGATCCGCGCGGCATCGGGTGTGATGGTGTGCTGGCCCGCCTCCAGCGTGCGCTGCTCGCTGGCGATCTCCTGGCCGTTCTGGTCTATGTAACGAATAGTGATCACGGCTGGCTGGATAACGAGTTGATAGGTGAAGGTCACCTCTGCCGGTTCCGCGCCGGCCTGGCTGACCGTTACATATTGTTCGGGAGCGCTGGTCAGCTGGTACTCAGCGGGGATCCGCGCGGCGTCGGGCGTGACGGTGTGCTGGCCCGCCTCCAGCGTGCGCTGCTCGCTGGCGATCTCCTGACCGTTCTGGTCTATGTAACGAATAGTGATCACGGCTGGCTGGATAACGAGCTGATAGGTGAAGGTCACCTCTGCCGGTTCCGCGCCGGTCTGGCTGACCGTGACATACTGCTCCGGCGCGCTGGTCAGCTGGTACTCAGCGGGGATCCGCGCGGCATCGGGTGTGATGGTGTGCTGGCCCGCCTCCAGCGTGCGCTGCTCGCTGGCGATCTCCTGGCCGTTCTGGTCTATGTAACGAATAGTGATCACGGCTGGCTGGATGACTGCTTCCGGCGGGTCAGGGATCTCCCTGGACAGGCTGATATAGAGGCGGTAAGTGGCAATCACCTCTCCGTTTATGCCAAATCCCTGCAGGTCTACCCACATGCCGCTGAGCGTGCCGGCGGCGTCAAACATATAGAACTGGCTGATGGGCGTGCCGGCTGGGATGGAAAAGCCGCCCGGGTACAGCCCCAGGGTGTCCGCGACGGTGACCGCGGCATTCGGGTCGCTCTGGGCGTCCTGGTTTACAAACAGCCACCAGGCATCCTCATACCCCGGGTATCCCGCCGGAACGGCGCTGACTGCTTCCGGCGTCCCGTCCAGCCGGGTGTAGTTCAGCGTGATCGCAATCGCCTGGTCCGCAGGCGCGGCGACCGCCAGGCCCTGGTGCATTGCCAGCAGGAATGCCAACGCGATGAACGCAAAGCGCCGGACGGATGGATGCGGGAGTCTTGTCATAGACCTGGCCTCCTCATGTACGCTTGGTACGATGTTACAATTTTATTACAATTTCTTTTCTGTGTCAATCACAGCAGCCGGGGCGGCCCCGCCGTCCTGATCATACAACGCGCTCCGGCCGCGCTTTCTTCCCTAATCCCTTCCAATATGTTATACTTCAAGGCGAACCGGCATGCCGGGAGATGCGGGGACAGCCCGCGCAAAAGGAGTGGATACAATTTGAGCACATCGCGGTTCGCAGTGTTTGTCGATCTGGAAAATGCCGGCGGCAAGGCGGAAACCCTGAACAACATCCTGGAAAAGGTCAAAATCCGGGGAGATATCCTCATGGGCAAGGTGTACGGTTACACCGACAAGTACAGCGGGCTGAAGGAGCTGCTGCTCTCCAACACCTTCACCGTTGTTCCCTCTCTGCGCTACGGCGTAGCCCAGAAGAACAACGCGGACATCCTGCTGGTGCTGGACGCGATGGAAGTGGCCTATACCAACAGCCTCATTGACAGCTTCTGCATCGTGTCCGGCGACAGCGATTATACCCCCCTGGTCGGCAAACTGAAGTCCATGGGCAAGTTTGTCCTGGGAATCTCGCGCTCCGAAGCAGCCAGCACGATCTTCATCAACGCCTGCAACGAGTTCCAGTTCCTGGAGTCTGTCTCCGTGCGCCGCACGCCCCAGAAGGCCAAGAAACCGGACAACGGGAGCGGGGATGAGGCGGAGCTGCTCAAGCAGATCGGGAGCATCCTGGATGACCACAACGATGATGAGGTCTTTGCCAGCGAACTCAAGGGCATCCTCCTGCGCCTCCGGCCTGATTTCAACGAGCGCAACTACGGCGCCAGCACCTTTTACAAGCTCCTCACCAAGCTTTCCCAGCAGTACGGCGTCATCAAGGTGCGTTCGGACAACTACAATGTGATGGTGTCCCTTGCCTTCGAGGATGCCGCGGCGGACAGCAAACCCGCCAGCCCTCTGAATCCTGACAACTGGGTGGAGGTTTTCCGGGAACAATTGAAGCATTACAAGGATGACGGCTTTGAGCGCATCAATCCCAGCATCCTCAAGGCCGATATCCAGAGCCTTTACCCCGATTTCCAGGAAAAGCACGCTGGGTTTAAGCGTTTTTCCGACCTGCTCAAGGCGCTGGAGAAGGAAAAGGTGCTGACCCTGGAGATGGACCAGCAGCGCAACATGCTCATCAAGATGCTCTAATGGGGGAACTCATGGGACCGGTGTATTCCATTGTTGTGCCCTGCTATAACGAAGAGGACTGCATCAGGGAAACCCACACCCGCCTGAGCGCTGTGATGCGCGGGATGGGGGAGGCCTATGAGATCCTCTACATCAATGACGGCAGCCGGGACAGGACGCCTGAATTGCTGGATGAGCTGGCCGCGGGCGACCCCTTGGTGAAGGTCATTCATTTCGCGCGCAACGCCGGGCACCAGCTGGC
>DIWD01000043.1:177-9169 GCA_002428405.1 bacterium UBA6115 | reverse complement strand
GGGGCGAGAAATGGCTGAAGAAGATCACCGCCAGCGCCTATTACCGCCTGCTGCGCAAACTCGCCGGGAACGCCCTTCCGGAGGACACGGGTGATTTCCGCCTGGCTGACCGCAAGGTGGTCGACGTGGTCCGGAACATGCCGGAACACGCGCGCTATCTGCGCGGGATGTTCGCCTGGGCGGGCTTCAGGCAGGTTCCTATGTTGTATGACCGCGGCCCGCGCTTTGCGGGAGAGACGCATTATCCGCTCAGGAAGATGCTGCGCCTGGCCGCGAACGGGGTGCTGAGTTTTTCCGAAAAGCCCCTGCTGTGGCCGCTGTGGATGGGCCTGCTGTGGCTTGTGGCAGGCTTTGCGCTTCTGATCGCTCTGATTGTTCTTTTACTTCTCGGCAGGGATGTTTCAGGCCTTGTGATGCCCCTGCTCGTCTGCCTGGCTTCAGGCAGTCTGCTCTCCTCCCTGGGTGTGCTGGGCGCTTACCTGGCGCGGGTCTATGAGGAGGCCAAGGGCAGGCCGCTGTATGTGGTGGCCTCCACCCGCGGCTTTGAGGCTCCCGCTCCACAGCTGCCCCCCGGCACGCGCCGGAAGGCCTGAGGCGGAAACCGGAAGCGTTTTCCGACGGATCCGTTCAGAAGCCTGGCAGGGGCACAAACCTGTCCCCGCGCCGGTTTTATCCCGGGCGCGGTTTCTTAAGGAGGATGTATGGGTGAAAAGCTGAACCTTTCCGCCGCGGAGGCGCTGTACCTGGCTGTCCGGATGGAGGCGCGCGCGGTATTGCTGTATGAGCGCGCAAGAATCGTCTTCGGCATCATCGGGTTGGAGTCGGTGCTTTCGGAATTGGCGCGGGAAGAACGCGGCCATCAGGCGGACTTTCTTCGCCTGCTCAATCAGGAGGAGCCCGTCGCGCCGGAACGCGCGATGCTGCTGGACGCCCATGCCGGGGATATGCTGTTTGAAGAGGGCCTCACAGGCGCGGTGCGGGAAGGCGCGTTTGACTCTGCCGCTTCCCTGCTGCGATGGGCGGCTGACGAGGAGGAGCGGGCGATGAAGCGCTATAGCGAGTTCGCCCTTTTGGCCAAGGGTGAGGCGCGGGAGGCTTTCCTGCACATCGCTGGGCAGGAGGAAGTCCATTTCAAGCGGCTTCATGAACAGCTCCGGCTGCTATGCGGTGGAGCGGATGACTGACAAGCCGGTTCTGCTGTCCCTGCGGGGACTGCGCAAAACCTTTGATACCCAGGAGGCAGTCAGCGGCCTGGACCTGGATGTTTACGCGGGGGAGTTCCTCACCCTGCTGGGCCCCTCCGGCTGCGGCAAGACCACCACGCTGCGGATCATCGCGGGGCTGGAGATGCCCAGCGCCGGCGGGGTTTTTTTGGACGGCCAGGACATCACCGCGCTGGCGCCTGAGAAGCGCGCCGTGAACACGGTGTTTCAGAACTATGCCCTCTTCCCGCACATGAACGTCTCCAGGAACATCGCCTATGGCCTGAGGATGCGCGGCGCGGGCAAAGAGGAAATCGCGCGGAAAACGGCCGAAATGCTGGAACTGGTGCAGCTTTCCGGCTTTGAGAAACGCTTGCCCAACCAGCTCTCCGGCGGTCAGCGCCAGCGCGTGGCGATTGCCCGCTCGCTTATCCTTTCCCCGCGCATCCTGCTGCTGGACGAGCCCCTGGGCGCGCTGGACCTCCAGCTGCGCCGCCAGATGCAGGTCGAGCTGAAGAGGATGCAGCAAAAGCTGGGCATCACCTTCATCTACATCACCCACGACCAGGAAGAGGCGCTGACAATGTCCGACCGTGTCGCACTCATGCGCGGCGGCCGCTTTGTTCAGGTCGACACGCCCCTGGAGCTGTATGAGCGTCCGCAGACCGCCTTTGCGGCGAGCTTTATCGGGGAGACCAACCTCATCGCGGGGCGGGCCGCGGCGGTCAAGGAGGGCGAGGTGCTGCTGGACATCGCGGGCTTTACCCTGCCGTGTGAAAGCAATGACTGGATCACTCCGGGGGAGGAGCTTCTCCTGTGCGTGCGCGCCGAGCGGATGCACCTGTCCTCAGAGCCCCTCGGCACACCCTGCCGCCTGAAGGGCGAACTGATTGAGAGCCATTATGCCGGGGGCGAGCGCACAAGCCTGGTCCGGCTTCCTGACGGACAGACCGTCCGCGCCCGGCACAGCACCGAGAATGACGCCGGGTTCACCCTTAAAAGCCAGGTCTATTGCTGGTGGAATCAGCCCTCCGGCATCCTGGTGCGCGATGACCGGGAGGAGAATCAATAATGGCCGGGCGCGCTGCTGCGGGAAGGACAAAGCGGGGGCGCGAGGCGCTTGCCCTGCCGATGTCCGTTTACGCCGCGCTGTTTGTGGGCCTCAGCCTGCTGTACATCATCGCGCTGAGCTTCCTCACCCGCGGCGAGGGCTTTTCCGCTTCCCCGCCTGTGACAATGGACAATTACCTGCGCATCATCAGCCCGCTGTACCTGCGCTCCCTCCTCCTGTCCCTGCGCCTGGCTGCCCTGACCGCCCTGTTCTGCCTGTTTCTGGGCTATCCATTCGCCTATTTTATCGCCAAGGCCAGGCCCCGGGCGCGCGCCTGGCTGCTGATGCTGCTCATCGTCCCCTTCTGGACCAACGCGCTCATCCGCATCTACGGCTGGAAGATCCTCTTCTCGGCCTCCGGACCTATCAACGGCCCGCTGCTGTCTCTGGGCCTCATCGCGCGGCCGCTGAAACTCCTCTATACTGATTTCGCGGTGCTGGTCGGCATGATCTATGCCATGATCCCCTTCATGGTGCTGCCGGTGTACTCCAGTGTGGAACGCATGGACTGGGCGATGGTGGAGGCCTCCCGCGACCTGGGCGCCTCCCCCCTGAAGGCTTTCCTCACCGTGACCGTGCCCATGACCCTGCCCGGCGTGCTGGCCGGCCTTGTCCTCACCTTCATCCCCTCCGTCGGCCTGTTTTTCCTCAGCGACCTGCTGGGCGGCTCCAATACCATGCTGTGGGGGAACATGGTGCACAATGAGCTGCTCAAAAGCCGCGACCTGCCCTTTGCCGCCGCGCTGAGCGTTGTCCTGCTCACCCTCACGGGCCTAGTGATCCTCCTCTACCGGCGCATGGGCGGCAAGGCTGAGACGATGGTGTTTTAGGGGAGACGGATGGAACCCTGTTCCCGCTTGACCGGAAAATGTCAGGAAGGAGGCGTCCATTGAAGAAGAACTCGCCCTGGGCCTGCGTATACATGGCCTTCATGCTGATTCTGCTTTACCTGCCCATCCTGATGGTGGTGCTGTTCTCCTTCAATTCCAACCCCGGGCGCACCGCCAACTTCCAGTTTGAAGGCTTTTCCCTGCAATGGTACCGCGACCTGTTTGACCCCATCACCGGCTATGGCTCGGCGCTGTCCACCTCGCTCGTCCTTGCCGGGTGGAGCGTGCTGTTCTCAGCCGTCATCGGCACCCTGGGCGCCATCGGGATGGTGCGCCGCCCCAGGCGAAGAAGCCTGCCGGGCCGCGCGGGGCACGCCGCCCTGAGCGCAGGTGAGCAGGTGGCCGTGCTGCCCATCATGATCCCGGAAATCATCCTGGGCCTGGCCCTCATGGCATTGTTCTCCTTTATCGGCATCCCCTTTGGCATGATGACCCTGGTGCTCTCCCACGTCGCNNTGGGCGCGACGCCCATTAAGGTGCTGGCCACCGTCACCCTGCCCCTGGCCTTCCCCGCGATCCTCTCCGGCTGCCTGCTGGCCTTTGCCATGTCCATGGACGATTTTGTCATCAGTTTCTTTGTCAACGGCCCGCAGACCACCACCCTGCCGCTGAAGGTCTACTCCTCCGTCAAGGTCGGCGTGCCCCCGCATGTCAACGCCCTGTGCACGGTGATGCTGGCGGTGGTCTTTACCCTGGTCGCTCTGGGGCAATTGGCGCAGGCGGGGAATTTGAGAAGAAAAGGGAAGCTGGAGCAAATCGCGAAGGACAATGGGGGATACTGGCCCTCTGGCGGCCTGACAGGGAACTTCGCGCCATGACGTTCATATTATGTCAAATGTGGATGAAGCGGGACAACAAAACATGAAAACCATCGTCTTAACCGGCGGGGGGACCGCCGGACACGTCACCCCGCACCTGGCGCTGCTGCCCCGCCTGATAAAGGAGGGCTGGCAGACGCATTATATCGGTACGAAGGACGGCATTGAGCGCGGTCTGATGCAGGGGCGGGCTGGAGTGGCCTATCATGCCATTTCCTCCGGCAAGCTGCGCCGTTATTTCTCCCTGCGCAACCTGACAGACCCCTTCCGCGTTCTGGCGGGCTTTTTTCAGGCATATCGGATCCTGGGGCGGATCCGGCCGGACATCGTGTTCTCCAAGGGCGGCTTTGTCGCCGTGCCCGTGGTGGCGGCGGCGTGGATGAGGCGTATCCCGGTGCTGGCGCATGAGAGCGACCTGACCCCGGGGCTGGCCAACCGCATCAGCGCGCGCTTCGCCAAAAAGGTGGCGGCGACCTTCCCGGAATGCGCCGCGGCGCTGGGCAAAAAGGGTGTATACACCGGCACGCCCATGAGGGCGGAACTGTTTTCCGGTTCCCGGGACGCGGGGCTGAAACTGGCCGGTTTTTCAGGGGACAAGCCCGTTTTGCTCATGATGGGCGGCAGCCAGGGCGCGCAGTCGGTGAACGAGGCCCTGCGCGGCGCGCTGAAAGAACTGCTGCCCAAAATGGACGTGCTGCACCTGTGCGGCAAGGGCAAACGGGATGAAAAACTGGACGGCACGCCGGGCTACTTCCAGGCGGAATACCTTGACGCGGGGCTGCCCGACGCGCTGGCCGCGGCGGACCTGGTGCTCTCCCGCGCCGGGGCGACCGCCATCGGCGAGTTCCTGGCGCTGGGGAAACCCATGCTGCTGGTGCCCTACCCCAAGGGCGCCAGCCGGGGCGACCAGATCCTCAACGCGGAAGACTATGAGAAGCGCGGGCTGGCCATGGTGCTGCCCCAGGAAAAGCTGACCCCGGATACCCTGGCGGCGGTATTGTTTGACCTGATGGGCCGGGCGGACGGGATCCGCGGAATGATGCGGAAGGCCCCCCCGGCGGAAGGCACCGAGGCGGTCATGGGATTGATCCATGCGCTCAGCGGGGACAGGCGATGACCGAGGTCGTCGCGGCGCTCATCCGGGAGGATGGTCGCATCCTCATCTGCCAGCGGCCTGTCGGCAAGGCGCGCGCGCTGCTGTGGGAGTTCCCTGGCGGCAAGGTGGACCCGGGGGAGACGCAGGGGGAAGCGCTTTTGCGCGAGTGCGAGGAAGAATTAAATATCAGGCTGGAAGTCGGCGAGGCGTACTGCCAAGTCGTGCACCAGTATCCTGATCTTCAGGTTCGCCTGACCCTGTACCACGCCCGCATCAAGGAAGGACGGCCGGAGCGGCTGGAGCACACGGACATCCGCTGGGTCACGCCAGCGGAGCTGTCCGGGTATGACTTCTGCCCGGCGGACAGGGAGATCATCCAACAGCTCAAGCAGGATGATTGACTGCCCGGACGCCCGGCGATAGAATAACTGAAGATGACACACGATCCGGCCGGGGGGCCGCGGGGGAGAGGATGCGTATGAGAAAGGCTTTGACTGCCGTCCTGGTCTTTTCCTTATGCCTGCTTTTCGCCCTGCCCGCCATGGCCAAACGGCTGCCGTCGGCTCAGGACCTTCTGGCGATGTATCCCTCGCGGGAGCCGCCCCTTGCCATGGACCCGGCCAATGACCCTCTGCTGCGCCTGGTCAACCGGTGGAATAAACTCCCTTCCTCCTTCAAGCCCAGGGTGGTCACGCCTAATGTGAAGACGAAAAAGAACGCGGAGGTCGGCCTGCAGATGCCGGCCGCCGTGGCGCTGGAAGCGATGTTCGCCGATTCCAAGTCGCAAGGGCTGTCGCTCATCGCCGTGTCGGAATACCGCTCCTATCAGGCGCAGAAGTATATCTACGCGCGTTCTGTTGAAAGTAAAGGCGAAGCGCTCGCCAGCATGATGAGCGCCCAGGCGGGCGCCAGCGAGCATCAGCTGGGCCTGGCGGCGGACCTGTCCTGCGCCTCCCTGGAAGGCGATCTGAGCTCCTCCTTCGCGAAGAAAAAGGAAGGTAAGTGGGTGGCGGCGCACTGCGCGGAATACGGCTTTATCATCCGCTACAAGGAGGAGTGGACGGACGTCACGGGGTACCAGGGGGAGCCGTGGCACATCCGCTATGTGGGGCCGGACCACGCGAAAGACATCACGAAGATGGACGTCCCGCTTGAAATCTATATAGATTATCTCAAACTGCTCTGGCAGCAAAGCCATCCCGCCCCCGGGCAATAGGAGCCGTTTAATCCAATATTTATCAACCCCCGCGCCTGTATGCACGGGGGTTTTCTATTTTACTTTTCAGCGCCAGGGTAGCGGCAGGATGCCATTATCGCGGGCATCGATAAGGTTGACCCAGCCATAGTATTCTTCCCCCGCTTCCAGTTTCGGCCCGTCCTCTTCCCAGCTTGAAAGGCCGTGGTCGACCGCTTCCTCAAAGTCAGCCTGGCCGATGAGCGTGGTTTCGATGAAATAGTACTGGGCGTTCTCCGCGTCCGTGCGCACAGCCAGATAGGAGTGCCCCGGGACGAGGACGATGCAGCTTTCCATGTCCATCGCCTCCACCGCGGACGCGAAGAGGAACACCAGCTCGATGCAGTTGCCGCCGGACTGCTCCAGCACCTCATAGGGCAGCCGGATGCGCTGGGAGGATTCCGGTGTAAAGGAGACCCAGGTGCTCAGGTAGGTCAGGTCGTACTCCTTCTCCGCCTGCCAGACCGCCTGCAGCCGGTCCCAGACGCCGCCGCCCTCATCATACGCTTCGCCGTAGCGCGACCAGATCTGCCCTGACTTGGTGTAATCGGCCGCGCGGCGCAGCAGTTCCTCCACCGCGGGGTCATTCGGGGTGACGAAGGCGGCCAGCAGGTCCTGGTTCCCCTGCACGTCAAACCCATCCACCCAGGTGTAGTCGCGGCGGGAATACAGCAGGATCTCGCTGCTTTCAGTCAGCAGGACCTCATCCTCGCCGTCCTGCAGCAGCGTGACCCGGATGAGGAAATTCGCGTAGCGCTGGGCGTTCAATTTCTCCATGGATTCCGGGATCAGCCGCGGGTTCTGCCGCACTTCCACCGTCTCGCCCGGCTTGACCTCCGCCGTGTCGGTGGAAACGGCGCTGTATCCGTCTATCTGCGTTTCCACCAGGAATACCGCCGTCTCATCGCCGCGGTTGGTCAGATTGATGACCGCGAAGTCGTCCAGCACGCTTCCGTACAGGTGGTAGTACACGGTGATCAGTTCGCGCGTGTAGGTGTAATCGATGTGATAGAGCGCCTCGTCCGCCGTTTCCGGCGCGGCCTCCGCTTTCAGGCAGCCGGCCGGTATCACCAATACCAGCGCAAGCGCCAGGACCGTCATCACGGCAAACCCTTTCAGGTGTTTCATCTGCTTGCCCTTTCCGTCATCCGTCCGGTCTGCAATGGTCATATTCTCATGCGGTCAAAAGGGATCATCAGTCACGCAGTATTCTATCACCCGGCATGAGGGCGGTAAATGGGGTCAGGGCAATCTTTTTCCGGCCCGGCAGGCGGCAGTTGACCTTTCCGGCGGCCCGGGGGTACAATGCGCCCGGACAAGGATAAATCATTCCAATCAACGTTTATGGGAGGTGCCTGTGTTCGACCGCCTTTCAGGGTTGCTCGCGCCGCCACCGATGCACGCGTCCGGGGGAGAGAGCTTCTGGGTCGACCCCTACATTTCGTCTCAGCTATTGAAGACCCACCTGGACCCGGACACGGAGCTGGCCAGCCGGAAACCGGCCTTCATGGATGAGTCCGTCCGGTGGATCAGGGAAATCAGCCCGCCGGAACGCTATCCCCGGCTTATGGACCTTGGCTGCGGGCCGGGGCTGTACGCCCGGCGTTTCGCCAAAGCCGGGTTCGCGGTCACCGGGGTGGATTTTTCCGCGCGCTCGATAGACTACGCGCGGGAGAGCGCGGCGCAGGAGGGCCTGAAGATCACTTACCTGCGCGCGGACTACCTGAAGGCGGACCTGCCCGGCCCGCAGGACCTGGCCGTGATGATCTACTGCGATTACGGCGCGCTGAGTGACGAGGGGCGAAAGACGCTGATGGACAAGGCGTATAACGCCCTCCGGCCCGGCGGGCGCTTCCTGCTGGACGTCCACTCCCACAGGCTTTACGACGATTTCCGGGAGAGCCGGACCTGGGAGGCCTTTCCTGACGGCGGATTCTGGAGCGGTGAAAAGCACCTTTGCTTCAACGCCCTCCTGAAATACCCGGAACACACCACCCTGTACCAGGCGGTGGTCATTACGGAAAACGAAGTGAGGAGCTATTACATCTGGAACCGCTGCTTCAGCCCGGACACCATCAGGCAGGAAGCGGAGCGGGCCGGGTTCCGCATGGTCCAGGTTTACGGCGATGTGGCCGGGACGCCGTACAGCGAGGATTCCCCGGCGCTGGCCGTCCTGCTTGAAAAATGACCCCGTGGGGGCAAGGCCCTTTGTTTCATCCGTCCCTGCCCCTGGTATATTCTAATAAAGCCCTGCGGAATGCGCAGAGCCCCGGACCATGAAAGGATGGGGTAAAGATGGATAAGAAGAAGAAATCCTTCGGAAAGAACCTGAAGCAGGAGGCGCAGACCGTTCTGGACAAGACCAAGGCCAAGGCGCAGGAGGCCAAGGGCGCCATCAAGGAAGCGGTCGGCAAGGTAACCGGCAATACCAAGATGAAGGCGGAGGGCCAGGCGGACAAGGTGATCGGCAAGGCCAAGGGAGCCGTCGCCGACACGAAGGACGCGGTGCGCGACGCTGCCGAAACGGTCAGGAAGGACCTGCACAAAAAGCGCTGATATCAAATTGAGACCTTATCGCTGCGACCGGAGAAGTACCTGAGGATGCCTGGGGACTGCATCCCCAAACCCCGCCCGGGGAGTT
>DIWD01000043.1:0-132 GCA_002428405.1 bacterium UBA6115 | reverse complement strand
CGCACTTAATCGTCAATGCTTGGATGAACCGGCCCTTCGTCGCTTTGACCTATACTCCCTATCCGTCATGCTGCGCATGACGAAAGCGCCCATTCCGGTAAAGCTCTTCTTCCGCTGAAAGCAGGCTTTCAA
>DIWD01000040.1:29555-73175 GCA_002428405.1 bacterium UBA6115 | reverse complement strand
CAGAGCTGTATTTGAACTCCAGCCTGTAAAGAGTCGAATATGCTGTTTATCCCGCTTAATTTCTAAAAAACACTGATGTATTGGATTATGCATTTATACTTTGCAGGCAGTGAGAAGGGGTGAATGATTTGACTGGGATACAGGATCCAACTGATCTCAGGCGCTTTGGGCGGAAATGCGGCAGGCAAGGCGATGCCGCAACTTTCACTTGGCAGCATCGGCAACTCCATTGCGGGCATTGTGGGCGGCAGTGTTGGCGGCGGCGCGCTCATGGCGATTGTCGGCGCGATCAAAAACGCAGTCAGCAAGAAATAACTATCAACTATAAAAAGAGGGATGGCGCGCGCCATCCCTCTTTTGCACCGACAGCACATTGCTTTTTGAGATGATCAATTCTCTTTCTTCGCAAGAGTGATGAGACCCCATATCATGGTCAATGGGATTTGAGCAAGGGCAACGGATAGGTAAGCAGACCTGAAACTGAGCGCGACGTAAACTAGCAGCACAATCGGCACGAACAGCAGCAGCGTCAGGAAAATACCCATCGCATTATACCAGGCCGCGCCCGGACGGAAAATGAAACTGAGCAGGATGACCATCAAGCCTGACAATACAGGCAGTGAGAAGAGATAGGTAACCGAGGGAAACAGGAAGGTTGCAGCAAAGGCCAGAACAGCAGGAACCAGCAAGACCCCCAATGCTGCTGAAAAGGGGGAATTGGTTCGCTTTGACAGGAGCCTGAAGAGGATGAAACTGGCGACTGCGAATACCCCAAGGAGGATATAGAAGATGGGATCCGTTCCCTGGTATCCGGAAAAGTTGTCAGACTTCATAACCAACTTGACAACAAGCAGGGAAAGAGCGCCTGCCACCGCCGTCCATGCTATTTGAATACCTGCTGAGACCAGCAATGTGCCGGGTTTGGCTTTTTTACCTGCCACCAGCAAGCCTGATACAGCCAGTGTCAGGATGAATGCCGCATAGGCAATCACATTCGCGGTGCTTTGCGAAAATACCACCAGGTTCCCGCTCATCAGCGGAAAATGGACCGAGTCCTCAGCCGATTCAAGATTCAGCTTTTCTGCCTGCGCAAAATGGGCTACCAGTTCAGTGGCTGTATCAAGGTAATGCTGCGCGCTGCTGCGGCTGAAGGTCTGGTAGTTGTCCTGAGCGGTATGATAGACATCCGCGCCTTCTATCACCGAAAGGTTCATTCCAGGATAACCTTCCATGATGAAACGTGTCAGGTCTGTGTCATTATGCATGCTTCGGTATACGGCGGTCGCAATGGAAAAGGATACTGGCCTGCTGACCGCTTTTGCGTATTCTGTTACGATGCCCAGGTTGTTGGGCGTTGTTTCAAACATGAGCAGCGATCCCTTGTTTCCCCTTGCCTCAATGTTGATGACCAGGCGGGTGATGTCGCGGTACTCCGGATGGTCCTTGACGAACTTCGCTGCACCCAGCAGGCCCTGCTCTTCTCCGTCTGTAAACAGGAAAAGCAAGTCCCTTCTCGGGGTCATGAACTTCAGCTGACGCATGCCTTCAAGCAAGGAGGCAACGGAGACAATGTCGTCAAAAGCGCCTGGTCCCATTTTAACGCTGTCTGTATGCGCCATGAAAAGGATGGTCTCATCCGTGCCGGGCACATCAATATGCGTGTATATATTTGTCAGGTTCATCGTTGGCTTTTCGCCGATACCGGAATAATCACGGTTGCTTTCTTCTGTTTCATCAAAAACCACCTGACGGTATTCCGCCCGTTCCTTTTGAAGGGCCAGTACTTCTTCCATGCTCAATTCATAGTCATCCTGATGTGCGAAAAGCCCCATCTCTTCAAGCTGATTGAGCAGATATTCATGCGTGACCTTGATCCCATCGCTGTCAACGCTATGGACCTGGGAAGCCATCTGCCGGATATGCTTGAGCATCAGCTGCAGATTTGGTTGAATGTCTGCCTGTGAAATTGTGATGTTTTCCTCTTTGAGGTCCTTGGGGGCGGGGGGAGGCTGAATTTGGCGCACACCAAAAAAGATGCCCAAGGCCAGTGCAATGATGAGGAGCAGGGCATTGGCAAACCTTTTAATATTCATATGACCCTCCATCGACAGATTTCCTGTTTCTGTCGATTTATAACATACTTGCGGCTGAGGCGCAAGCATAACACCATATGTGAGGCGAACGGATCAATTCTCCGATGTCTTTAGCGAATTCCATTCTTGCCATTACCCTGGGAAAGGTACTGCTTTCTATATTGCGTCAGCCGGCATCACTGGACGGGGGCCAAAGTAGCCCTGCATCTGTGCATCACTCAGACTGAACCATTCCTTGACCTGATCCCAACACAGGGTTGGCCGCTTCTTTACGACGTTTTTCAGCCGGTCAACGCGCTGGTTCCAGTAACGCATGCAGCCATCGACTGTTTGAGGCTGCTCAGAGGAAATGCTCTTGAGGTTGAATGACGCCCAGCGCTCGAAATGCATCATCATTTCCGGTTGAAGGAGGTTGTAGCATTCCTCGATTTGCTTCAGCATTACCTCCGTCGTCAGTTGGCGGAAGATTTCCCCGAACCTGCGGAGAAACTTGTCCTTCATTTCATTGTTTTCCAACAGTTTCCGGATGAGCGTGTTGTCAATCGCCCGGTTGACGCCGGTACCCCTGGGGTCCAGGATATTCCGAATACCGTTAGCGCTGGAATTGAACAAGCCGTAATCCAGGTCAAACAGAATCCATTTCCATTTACCGCCGGGCAGTTTGTAGTAACGAATATTGCCGGTGTCAGTGTTGGCGAAGAATGCTTCGAGAATCATATAGTCGAAATAATTGTCTATATCGATCCTGTCAGTGAGGTACTGCAAATCAGCGGCACTGTTCCCGGGGGAGAGCGTCTTTGCCTTGGCGAGCAGTTCCTTGTATTCCGCGTTGCTGCCCCAGAAGGCTTTGCTGTTTGCCTCAAGGATGGTCATGCTGTCAGCCTCTTCCATCGGAATGCCCTCGTGCTGGGCGACAAAGTGCCTGCTGACGCGCTCACGCATGTTGTAGTGGCCCCAATATTGCCCGTTGAGGTAGACAATGACAGGTTTCCAGGCCTGATGAATCACGCTGGTATTCAGCTGGTCGACCAGGCGGGACTGCACGCCGTCTACCATTCTGGTCCAAACCGCATCGTTTCCGCTGACGCGCAGAACGAAGGATTTGTACTGTTCAAAAGAGCGATCCTCAAACAAGGCGGCGGAAAAATACTTAGTTCCGAATTTTGCCCTCGCGGTCACCTTGAAGGATTTCTGGGGGATGTCAAGGGAGTATTGCCCAATCAATCCAAAGGTGACCCCCTGGCTGAAAACCGCTTCGCCTGTATCACTATTGAACATCTCTGCGTAACCGGGGCGTTGTTCCTTGCCGTGAAGTCTGTATGTGGGAGAAGGATTGCTAAAAGGTATTTTTTCATATTGGAGCAGATTGATCCCATCCCCGGCTGCCAGCATCCCTGTCTTTCCATCCCACAGCTCAGAGGGGTCAGCCGTGAGGCAGACCACGGGCAGTGAGAAATAGGTTTTCAGTACATATGTTGCTGTGATGGCTTGGGAGGGCTGCAGGCCGCCGATAAAGGAACGCGCACGCAGGACTGTGGTATCCTTTATCTCAATGGGCGCGGCATAGACTGTTCCGTTTGATATGGTGGGGATTGATCCGTCAAGTGTAAAGCGGACCTCGCTGCCTTCAGGGATCTGGATGCTGACGATGATATTCTCCCGGTACAGGCCGCCATTGATGGAAAAGGAAGGCTGAGGTGCAAATCCGGAGAAACCGGCGCCATTGGCTGAACCGGGTGTCGGCGCTTCATAATAAAAAAAACCATCCACCCCAGCGGTGCGGCCGTAGGAAATGTCAGTCGGGATTTCTGGGGTAACAATCCTGTCCAGCACCCTGCCTTCCGGGGTTGCCAGCGTCATGACCTCCCCGCCAGCCCGCGTGACAGCGTAGCTGGCGCGAAGCGCGGAGGCATCTGAACCGGGCGTTGCACTCTTGTCGAGAAGGATGATTTTATATTCTCCGGGCCAGATGCTGGTTCCCTGAGGAAACTGCCATTTCCTGGGCCAGGAGACACTGTCAGACAGGCCCCAGCGGCTGATGTCCCTGATCTCGTTGCTGGCATTATGTATTTCCACCCAATCGCTCACCGGGTAACCGGCGGCGGCAACCACGGTGTCATTGCTGCTCATGACCTCACTGATGTAAACGCCGGTGGGGTTGGAAGCGCGAAGGTAGTTTTCAGCCATCTTGAAACCGGCTGCGTTGTTTGGAGCGCCCGGCGTTGCAATGGTGAACATTCCCCATCCGCCGATGCTTTCATCCCGTCCGTAACTGTGATCGACCGGCATGCTTTCATAGCTGATGCGGTCCAGCAGCTGTCCCTGGCGGGTTGACAGGGTGATTGTTTCTCCTTCACCTGAGAGAGAAAAATCAGCATGGGGATAACCCCCTGGATTGTTTCGGTTTTTCCCCGAGGCAAAAACAAGGTAGTAACCATGCGGCGCGATATAGGAACCTTCCGGAAAGACCCACTTGACCGGACGCTGTTCGTTGTCAGACAACGCAAACTGACTCAGGTCGATGATTTCGTCGCTGTTGTTTTTCAGCTCGATCCAATCACTCAGTTCATCGTCCTCATCCCGCAGCCCGGAACGCGGCGCTGGGCAGATTTCATTGATGACCAGTTTTCCGGATGTAACGATGTAACTGTCCATGTAGGCCTGAAAACCTGCCGGGTCATTGGGATAGGCAGGGGTAAACAGATCGCTTTTCAGATAGCTGCCGTCCTCCTGCAGCGCCCAGGTCTCATTGGCGTTTAAGGTGGGGACATTCTCAACCTTGTCCAGGACATACCCCGTTGTGTCAAAAAGGTAAACATTGCATGTGATGCTGGAGAGCTTGAACTTGGCGTGAAAGGGTTTGGCCGGGTCATTCTGGTTGGAGTTGTCACAAAAAACAACGACACGCTCACCGGGTGCAAGGCTCACGGCCGGGAAGATGAACCGGGCTCTGTCAGGACGGTTGGACAGGGAAAGCCCTTCCAGGCTGATGGGCTGTTGCGTGGTATTGACCAGTTCCACCCAGTCAGGGAAGTTTCCATACTCATCCGGCAGCGCGGAGGTGTTGTCCGCCATGATTTCGCTGATGCGCAGCCCCTCGTGCACACTGGTCAGTGTTCCGTCGGGACTAAGGTTCAGTGCTTTATTGGTTGGTTCAAGAGGAGCCAGAATCAGCAGCAGGACGATGAGCGACAGGCTGAACAGCAGCAGGCCAAAACGAGGCTCACTGCGCCGAGCCCTTTGGATCCTCGGCCTGTTTGACTTGTTGGGCATCATTACTCCTTTATTTAAAACTCTCTCAGGACAAATATGGTTTCTCCCGGATTCAGGCTGTTTTCAAGGCGCAAAACACTCGGATGATGGCTAAATTCATTCCGGACCATTTCCTTGATCGCGCTGCCCTGACTGTGACCGTGGATAACACGCAGGCGGTAGTCAGCGCTTGTTGCTCTCTTGAACGCGCCGGCAAGAGCAATGCGTGCCTGGTACAGATTCATTCCGTGAAGGTCGATTTCCATTTGCTCTACCTCACATGAAAACGGCAACAGTATAAACCATGAAGCCCCTGTTATCAAGTTAATGGGATACCATCTGTGATCTTCCTTGCTTTCAGCCCAGGCGGACAAGGATGAGGTCAAGGTAATCGCTGACGATGTCAATGCTGTTTGCGTACAGCATCCGTGTCCCGACCGCGTCCTCAATCTCATTGAAAAGAAGCCTGCCCTGATGGAAGATAAAGTCAATGCCCACCAGGCCGAAATCAAACAGCGACATGATTTTATACACCATTTTCAAATCATCTGCTGCCAACTCATACGGTACCGAGCTGCCGCCCTGGTTGATATTGCTGCGGAAATCGCTTAAAGAAAAGCGCATCATGACTTTTATGATTCGGTTTCCCAACACATAGACGCGGACATCCTTGCCCGGCGTATCGCACACTGGCTGGGCCAGCGCATTGTCGGGCTGTATGGTTTCAAGCGCAAGACGGAATGATTCCTGGTCCTGTACCAGAAAAACCTGGCGGCCGCCGCAACCATGTGCCCCTTTGACGATGAAGGGGTAGGGGAAAGGCGGCTTTTCTTCATGCCCGTGCAGGAATGCAGTGTCCATCATTGGCGCGATACCGGATACCGCCTGGTGGGTCAGACGCTTGTCGTTGCAGATCCGTGCGACTTTTTCATTGTTGAAACAGGGGATGCCCATTTTTTCCATGTGCGCTGTCAGTATCGGCATATTCAGCCGCATCACGGCCGCGTCCGGAAGAACCAAACCATCCTGATGAAGGATGGAAGGCTTGTTTTCCTTGATGCCGCAGACTATTTCATCCTCTGCTATCAGTTTGATTCCGACGCCTCTCACCCTGGCCGCGTCGTACCACCGGTCGATGAAAAACTGATTGCGCGCGATATTGTTCCGCTCATACACCAGCCAGATGTTTCTCATAGGCTTTTTCTCAGCAGCCTGATGATATCATCAGCCGGGTTGACGCCGGTGGCGGCGGCCAATCCCGTGAAATGCGCATTGGAGTTGACTTCGCAGACAAGGGGGCCGCCATCGGACACCAGTAGGTCAATACCCGCGAAATCAGCGCCGCAGGCGGAACAAGCCGATATAGCCAGTGATTCTTCCTCCCGCGTTGGGATATAGGCGCTGGCTGTACCGCCATGCTCAATGTTGGCCCGGAAATCACCTTGCCTGTTCTCCCGGCGGATCGCTGCAACAGCCATGCCGCCTGCAACATAAACCCTGAGATCATGCCCGGCGGATTCACTGATAAAGCGCTGAAACAGGAGAGGTTTATGCTCTATACCCTGGAGCAAACGGAAGAGATCGTCTTTGTTCCTGGATAGATAGACCTGATTTCCATACGATCCATGCCCCTCCTTGACCACCATGGGAAAGCCCAGCCTGTCAATCACCTTGTCAAGGAAGCTGGCGTCCGAAAACCCGACCCCAGGAAAGCTCTTCGGGCATAGGATGGTCTCGGGCTGCGGCAGCCCTGCCTCCTCAATCGCAAGCGCGGTCGCGGTTTTATCATCGCATATCGCAATTGCGCGGGCAGGATTGTACAGACGCATGCCGGCTGTCTCCATTCGCTGCGCCAGGCGGATATCTTTATCAAAAAACAGCGCGGCGGCAGGTCTTCTGTCCAGGCAGTCCGCAGAAATAAAAGCATCATTAGTCATCACCCGCAACCTGATTCCGGCGCGCTGTGCTGCCGCAAGCAGCTCATTTTCCGTTTTCAGGAAAGAACCGCCGCGTAAAAAAGCGTTCACCACCAGCCAGGCTTGCTCTATCATAAATCCTCCTGATTTTGATTCTACCATGATGTTTTATGTATGAACATCCTGCTCGGAGTGATTTTTAATAAATAGCCGGCGGTTTCAAACAAAGCCCGGGAATGGGAATAAATGGAATACAGATAAAAAGCCATCGCATTTGTTTGCATTGTGTGTTAACATGCATCCATCATGAATAGGGGGGTTCGCGGTGGAAGTATTGATTCAAGCGAATGATTTCACTTGGTATGAGGCGCTGATCCGCCTGATAGCCGCCGTTACGGTTGGCTGTGTCATCGGGATTGAACGGGAATATAAGAACCGTCCTGCCGGGATGCGCACGCACAGCCTGGTCTGCCTGGGCGCGGCGCTTGCGGCCGTGCTGGAATGCCTGCTAATAAGCAGAATGCTCAATATGACCGGTGAAGGGGCGATAACCATCACCATAGGCCGCATCTCCGCCCAGGTCATCTCCGGTATTGGCTTTTTAGGCGCTGGCACCATTTTTATCTCACAGAAAAGGATTTCCGGCCTAACCACCGCCGCCAGCTTATGGAATGTCGCCTGTCTGGGGCTGCTTATCGGTTTTGGCTATTACTGGCTTGCACTGATCATCTGCGGATTCATTATGGTGGTGCTGATTGTATTGCAGCGCGTTATCCGCGTGAACACTGTCAAGCGTGTGGAGATCCGCTTCACCAACCGGCCGGCCGCCCTGCCATATATCAATGAATACCTGCAAAAAAACAACATTAAGGTGCTGGACATCGACTTCCATATCGAGCACATCCCAGAGGCGGAAAAACCAGAGCAAAACATCTATACGAACCTCTACACACTTCACCTGCCCTCCAACCTTCATTTCTCCGACATGGTCAGCCAGTTGTCCGAGAATGTCGACATTCAGACAGTACGAACCAGGAACGTATAATTTGGGTCAATACCCAATCAAAACGCGGAGTCAGTCTCCGCGTTTTTTCGCTTAAAAAGCTACAAATACAGAGTATTCCCGCCGATAAACTCACGCAGGATGCTCAGCGGCGGTATTTCATTGAATACTTCTTCAGGCACTGGCAGCAGATAATTCAGTATCTTGAGGATCCGGCTGCATTTTATATAGTGCGGGTCAGCATGAGAAACTTTTTTAAGCATGTCATAAGCGATGGTTTTGAGGATCGGCAATTCATAATGCAGCGCGGAGTTAAAAACGATGTCAGCCCGTTCCTGATATGGGAAAATCCATTTCTCCTCGCCCTTGCGGACTTTATCCCACATCGCAAGCGTTTTCTCAGGCGGGGTTGCGCGGAACTGATGATCCCGCACAATGCGCCGCAAAAGCCTGGCGTCCGTAGTGCGGATTCGGTTATGCCGGTCAAGGTTCAGGGTGGTCAGCTGGCTGATATAGATGCAGCACATCAGGCTTTTATCAAAGGGTTCATGCAGTATTGGATTCAAGGCATGGATGCCCTCAATAATCAATGGTGTGTCCATCCCGATGCGAATGAAAGTACCCTCTGCGGCCCTTTTCTTTGTAATAAAATCAAAGCGTGGCAGCATGGTTTCCTGTCCAGCCAGAAGGCTGGCAAGGCAGGATTGCATCAGGGGGACGTCCAATGCGCTGAGGGACTCCAGATCCGGCTGTCCGTCTTCTTCCAGCGGCAGCGCATCACGGTCGAGGTAGAAATCATCCATTGATATGAGAAGGGGGTTGAGGCCATTGACCCTCAGGTGGATGCTCAGGCGGTTGGCAAAGGTGGTCTTGCCGCTTGATGAAGGGCCGGAGATAAAAATGGCGCGCGCGCCGCGGTTGGTGATGTCATCGGCAATTTCTGAGAGTGACTTGCTGTGAAAAGCCTCGTTTACCCGGATAAAGTCCCGTAGTTTATTCTGGGAGATCAGTTCATTTAAATCTGCCGCGGTGGAACACTTCAGCACTTTGCACCAATAATTGGACTGGGAGAGCACTGCCATGTGCTTGGGAAGGCTGACAAATTCAGACACTCTATCAGGCTGGCTGCGGTCCGGAAGCAACAGCACCAGGCCTGGCGCGTATGCCCTGAGAGCGAAGGCATTCAGCATACCGGTGGCAGGCAGCATGGCGCCGTAGAAATACTCCGACATGCCTCCGCAGGAGTAGATGTCAAAGAAGGCGTAAGGACGGTACATGAGCAGCCTGGCTTTGTCTTCATCGCCCTCGTCATGGAAATATTCGATCGCTTCTTCCTTGCTCCAGCGGCTGCGTGTAAACGGAAGGTTATCAGCAACGATGTCGCGCATCATCATTTCAAGAGACTCGACGTCACCTGGGCTAAGTCTCATTCCCTCCAACTCAATATAGAGCCCCTGTCCAATCGAATGCTCGATGCGCACATGATAGTCGGGGAATAACCTTCGCGCGGCAATGAGCAGCACAAAACGCAGGGAACGCTCATAAATCCGCCTGCCTTCCTCATTGGAATAAGTGATGGGGAAGAGTTCTCCAGACTCATAAATGTCCGACCCAAGCTCAAGCACGGACCTGTTTGAAAAACATCCGAGAACCTTGCCGGCTTGTTCCGGAATCATTGCCTCAACAATATTCTTTAGCTTCTGCGGAGCCTGAAAAGCCATGGTCTGTCCGCCAATGGTGATGTTCACGCGGATACCTCCTTCTGCTTGAGCAAGGCGACCTTGCCTTCCCATTGCATATGCTTTGTACGGACATAGGCGGGATTTTGCTGTTCGCAGAGCTGCGCGCGGCGCCTAATCAGCGTTTTGCCTTCGGAGTCATCTCTATAAAGCAGATCAACAAATACCAGCCCGTGATCAGGGCAATCCGCCAGCGCGCGCCAAGTATTGTCCCGCATCGGCGCGTATCCCTCGGGCACTGTCATAATCTTGCCGCAGACCGGGCAGTTTGGATGCGTGGCAGAGTAGCTCATCAGGGCATGGCTGATATTTGGAAAATGCAGGTCGTCAGACTTCTCGCCTCTTTGAGCCTTGACGGGAGTGATCTCACGGGCTGTCTGCGGGTAATTGAGAACATCCAGCGCGTTGGGAAAGCGCTGAAAAACCAGCGTTGTATAATAGGCATCGCTGATCGCGCTGTGAAAGGGATGGTCCATGCTAGCTGCAATGCCATACCGCTTCATCGCGTTTTGCAGTCCGGCCCTGTTCTTGCCGGCCCCTTCCATGACCCCAAACTGCCGCTGCAGGTCATACACCGGCGGCATGGCGCGGCCATCCTTCAAATAAAAGTCAAGGTTCTGCTGAAACACAGAGATATCATCGCTTCCCCAGGTGGTCAGCGTAAATTCCTCCCCGCACCAGGAGATAAATCGTCCGAAGGCTTCTGTGAATCCCGGCGCGCCGTACAGGTCCTCCTGAACGATCCCAGTGATGCGTGAGATACGCGGATGCAGCTTTGAGTAGCAGCCCGGCTGTATGAATTGGTTAAAGGAGGCGACCATCCTGCGCTCAAAATCCAGCTTGACCGCGCCAATCTGGATGATGTCAAACATCAGCTTGTTCCCAAAACGCTGATACTGCATGCTTCGGTGTGAGAGAGGCTGATTCCATTCCAAATCCATTACGATGTAGTGCACGTTCCGCTCCATTAATCAGTATTGATTGCGCTGTTGCCCGCGCTGTGCCCCGCCAGCGCGCCGGTTGAGAAGGCGATCTGCAGGTTAAAACCCCCGGTCAACGCATCCACATCCAGCAGTTCGCCTGCAAAATATAACCCTTTCACCAGGCGGGACTCCATCGTGGAAGGGTTTACTTCCTTCACATTCACACCGCCCCGGGTGATGACCGCTTCTGAAAAGGGCCTGAGGCGGCTGATATGCAAGGACAGATGCTTCATCCGGAATACAAGGCGTTCCCTTTCCTGGGCACTGAGCTGGCTGACCGGCTTGGTTCCGGGAACACCAGCGATTTCTGGGAACAGAGCTGCAAGTCTTGAGGGCATATACTCATGCAGCAAGCCTTGCAGCGATTTTCTCCCGCCTTGCGCGGCATCCGATTCCAGCCTTCGTGACAGAACGGCTTCTTCGACTGCCGGCTTCAGATCGATTGACGCCTCAATATCTTTTATCGGTAATCCCGATAAGTAACTGCTCAGCATCAATACCAAAGGGCCGGAAACACCGAAGTGGGTAAATAGCACTTCGCCTTGCTCACGAAAACGACCCTTTTCAGGCCATCTGGATGACAGAGTGACGTTGACGTTTTTGAGTGTGAGACCCTGCAGATTCCTTGGCCATTCCTCCTCTGTTTCCAGGCCCGTGAGTGAAGGATAAAGCTCACTGACCCGATGGCCTGCTTCAATCGCCAGTTGATGCCCGTCCCCGGTGGAACCGGTCAAGGGATAGGACAGCCCTCCCGTCGCGAGGACAACAGCGGAAGCGTGGATCTCATCGCCTGATGATAGCCTGACGCCATTGATGCGGCCCTCTTGGATCATCAGGGAAACAGCCTTGGTTTTCAGCCGGAATTCTTTCTCAAGCAGGTTTCCTGCCAGTGCGCGTGTAACGTCAGACGCTTTCTGGCTGACCGGGAATACCCGTTTTCCGCGCTCAACCATGCTGGGGCAGTCAAGGATGTCCAGCCAATCCCTGAGTTTCTGGGGCGGCATGAAATCCAACGCGGCATACAGGAAGCGCGGATTGCGCGGCACATGTTCCAAAAACTCTTCGAGTTCGCACAGATTGCTCAGGTTGCATCGTCCCTTGCCGGTGATATAGAGCTTCTTCCCAAGTTTTTCATTGTGCTCAATCAGCAGCACCCTCGCTCCGGCGGCCTTGGCGAAAGCCGCGGCAGTCATCCCCGCCGGCCCGCCGCCAATGATGAGGACATCAACCCCTGAGGGCATCTTCAAGTTTTGGGTAATAGAGCTTATTGTTGTCATGAAAGCCGCCGACAAAGGACACCGTCATATGCCCGGCCTTCAGGAAATGAACATCGGTCCCTTCTTCAGGGTCCTCAATCGCAGCGCCGTCCTCAATCCAAAAATAATGCTGGCCTCTTGGATTCACTCGTTCAACATATTCGTCCAGATAAAAGCTTTGGGCAAGGGGAGCGATTTTTGCAGGTTTTACTTGTTCCCTCGGGAGACTGGGCGCGTTGAGGTTGCAGAACGTCAGTCTGGGCATGGGATGTTTGAGGATGTAGTCCATAATTAGAAGGGCGTGCTCTGACAGCATGGCGCGCATATCCTCGTCCGCGTTTGTCTGAATGGAGATGGCCATACTGGGCAGATAGAGCATCGCCGCCTCGCGCGCAGCCGCTGCGGTGCCGGAGTAGAAAAGATCGGTGCCCAGATTTACCCCGTCGTTGATACCTGACAGGCAAAAATCAAAGGGAGTGCTGCTCAGCCTGCGGCCGATGCGTACGCAGTCCACCGGAGTGCCCCCGATGGCATAAGCCTTAAACCGGGGATCCAGATATCGCTCAGATACCATCAGGGATTCATTGATGGTCAGCCGATGCCCGGTTGCGCTTTGCTGGGTGGCCGGTGCAGCCACCACAACGGAATGTCCGGCTGATGCGGCTGATCTGGCAAGAGTCAGGATACCAGGCGCGCTGACGCCGTCGTCATTGGTAATCAGAAGGTGCATATTGTCTCCTTAATCTTGGCTGTTCTTTGCTTGAGCCGGCTTGAAACTGTTGAAGAGGGCTGTTGCGACGGTCAGCGCCAGCGCGATGGCGCCGATCCCTGCAAGGGTTTCTATACCAATGGCAAGCGCGTTCTGGTAATCCTGCCCAGCCAGCGCCATCATCGAGCGGTAGAGCCCGAGCCCGGGGACCAGGGGAATGATGGAACTGATGAGAAACAGTGTGGTGGTTCTCTGGACTGCGCGCGCGGTCAGCTCACACAGCACTCCGACTGTCAGGCTGGAAAGAAAATAAGCCAGGATGCCGCCGCCTATCAGGGTAAAGACCGCGTAACCCAGCAGGCCGATCAGCGCAGTGAAATGCAAAGTGGACTTTGGCTGATGCAGAATCAGTCCAAAGAAACAGGCCGCAGCCATGCATGCGAAAGCCTGAATCAGCACATCCATCACAAGCCTCCAATCAGCAGGGCCGAAGCTACCCCTGCGGAAAGGAGAATGGCGGAAAATAATGCTTCCGCTCCCCGGGCCAAACCCGACACCAAATCGCCGCGCATGGTGTCCCGTATGGCGTTGGTCATGGCCAGGCCAGGCAATAACGGCATGATGACTCCGGTGATGACCGCCTCCTGAGAACCATGCAAAAGCCTTAGACCCGCGACCGAGGTGAGCGCCGTAAAGAATCCCAGCAGAAAGGAGCGGAGCTGGACTGGATAACACAGCCTGACAAGCAGCATCTGCGCCATGTGGGTGAGGGAGCCGACCGACAGGCACAGCAGGAACTCGGATAATCCGCCGCCGAACATCAAGCTGAAAAACGCGGCAGTCAGGGCATAGGCCAGGTTCATCTTCCATTTTTTTGGAGGATCTTCATTGCGGATGGCCAGCAGTCTGTTCAACGCTTCCATCTGGTCAATCATTCCGGACACAGCCTCGCGGGAAACCGCGTTCACCTTATCAATCCTGTCCAAACGGATGCTACGGTCCTGCACTCGGAAAACACGGCTTTCCTGTCTGCCTTCAACCTTGGCTGAGAGTATAAATCCTGTCGGAAAGGCCATGATCTGCGCGTCCTTCAGGCCATATGCATCGCTGATGCGCAGCGCTGTTTCCTCAGCCCTGTAGGTCTCCCCGCTGCTCTCCAGGATCGTCCTGGCAGCAAGCGCGGCGCTGTCCAACGCAGTCAGGATTTGTGCGGTCATGCAAGACTCCTTTCAATACCGTATCCTATCATATCTGCAAGATAACCGGCAAGCATCCCGCAAAGCGCTTGCGCGTTGGCGCCATGGGATTTATACTGCCCCTGAGGTGGTATACATGACCAATGCCGCGCTAAGCACTTCCAGGCCGAACAGGGACCAGTCATTGTTTAAAATTGTGGCGATCCTGACCATGATGGTTGACCACATTGGCGTCATTTTCTTTCCCTCCGTCACCCTGCTGAGAATCATCGGCCGTATCGCATTCCCGCTGTTCTGCTGGGGTATTGTCATTGGCTTGGAACGGACGCGAGACTGGAAGCGCTACTCTCTTCGTCTGCTGGCGCTTGCGATCATTTCCCAGCCTTTCTATATGCTGGCCCTCAGCCATTCCTGGCTCCAGCTGAATGTCATGGCCACCTTGCTGCTGGGGCTGTTGGCCATCCAGGGTATCCGGGCAAAATGGCATTTCAGCCAGATTTGGGTACCGGCCCTTTGCCTGCTTATTGCGGCTTCCTTCCAGATGGATTACGGATGGCGGGGTGTATTGCTCATCATCCTGATGCACCTGATACGGGACAGCCGCAGCGGGCTCGCCACCCTGATGGTTACCTTCTGCCTGTACTGGGGCGCGGGCGGATCTGTTATTCCACGCGACATCATCACCGCGCTGACCGGGACGCCATTTGCGCCATTCAACCGCGCGATGAGCGAGTTTTTGGGGCTTTTTAAGCTGCAATCCCTGGCCATACTGCCGCTTCCGCTGATGTTGATTCAGACAGACAGCGGGTTAAAAGTTCCCAAATGGCTGTCCTATGCCGCCTACCCGGGGCACTTGCTGCTTCTCTGGCTCTTAAGCTTGATGCTTTAGCAGGATTTTCTGAGAGATTCATACAATCAAAAGACGATTACAACGGAGGGTTTCAATTTGCGCAATCGATCAGTTTTCTTTATGGCAGTGCTTCTCCTGCTCTCCCTTTCCCTGCCGGCATATCCACAGAGCGGCGCAGAGAAGACCATGACAATGATGGGTTACGAGGCCGCTGAAAACAACCGGGTCTGGGAAGAAAACCTGTTTTTCAAACGCGTGCAGGAGCGTACCGGGCTTTCATCCCGCTTTCGGCAGTATAGTGACCTAAATGAATATAATGCGCAGCTTTCCGGCATGATGACAGGCGATCCAGCGCTTCCTGATGTCCTGTTCAAAGCCCGGCTGACGCCCGCTATGACGATTGAGCTGTTTGAATCCGGCGTTCTGGTTGACCTGGCACCTTACCTTGAAGCACACGCTCCGGCATTTTATGCCCTGATGCAGGGGAATGATGAAATCCGCAAGGCGGTCACCTTACCCGGCGGCGCGATCGCTGTTCTTCCCTATATCTCTCTTGTCCCTGGACAGAACATTCTCTGGATCAACCAGTCCTGGCTGGAGGAACTCAAACTGCAGGTGCCTGAAACGCCTGACGGGTTACGCCAGGTCCTTGAGGCCTTCCATTCCAAAGATCCAAACCGCAACGGCCGCCAGGATGAAATCCCGCTGAGCTTTAACGGGCCCTATGACCTGAAGTATCTTGCGCACGCCTGGGGGCTGGCGGCAAACGACTTCAATGTTTTTCTCTCGGGCAATAAGGTGCGCTTCATGCCACTTGAAGGACAGTTCCGGGATTTTATCCGCTGGCTGGCCGAATCCTGGGATGCCGGCCTTCTAGATCAGGATGGCTTCACAGCGATGGATTCGCTGCGCCGTCAGACGGATGCCAAGGCAACGAATCATTTCGGCGCGTTTTTTTCGCCGCTCCCAACCAATTTGGTGCCAGTGGAATGGGTGGGGCAGTACCGCGCAATGCCGCCGATTGCCTATGAAGGCAGGCAGATATACCGACCCATCGCCAGCCCTGTGTATACAGGCGCATTTGCCGTGACCAGCGCGTGCGACGATGTTGCAGGTGCCCTTGAGTGGGTGGATACCCTGTATACCCAGGAAGGCGCTGTGCTTGCCAGCGTCGGTAAAGAGGGTGAGGATTACGTGGTGGACGGGGATGGCAGCTGGAGGCTGCTGAATGAAAGCGCCAGCCAGGCTTATCTGTCAGTGTCGATCATTTCCACTGATGATTCCGCTCCCGGCATTTCATGCGAAGGGTTTCAAAGACGTTTTACTGATCCCACCGTCAGGCAGCTAATGGAACAAACTGAGCTGATTGCCGGATTTGCTGTCAGCCCCTTTCCTCCTTTTTCACTAAGCCGTGCAGAGGAGGCGGAGATCGCACCGCTGCAGAAAGCCATCGGCCGGTATGTGGATGAATCCATCGCGCGCTTCGTGAACGGTGAATGGGATGCCAGCGAGGAGCAGTTCCTCATTTTCGCGGAAGAACTTGATCAACTTGGGCTGGAAGACTTCCTCGCGTTCTGGCAGCGGGTTTATGATAGGGGGTTGAAGGACAGTGGCGTATGAAGCCGCATTGAACGCTTTGGATGAGACGCTGGTGACAGCCGCATTCATCTCCCTTTACGGCGAAAAGAAACAGCCAAAGGAACGCTACATGCGCCTGATCCGTTTGCATCAGGAAACCTTCAACAGTAAGCAGCCGCTTTCCCTGCTTTGCGCGCCTGGCCGGGCCGAACTGATCGGCAATCATACAGACCATAACCGCGGCCTTGTGCTGGCCGCCGCGGTCAATCTGGACATCGCGGCCGCGGTCACCGGCCGTGATGATATGAAGGTGCACCTTTACAGCCAAGGATATCAGCCGATATCCTTGAACCTGGACAATCTGGATCCTGCCCTTTCCGAATCCGGCACCTCTGCATCGCTGATACGGGGCGTTGCCGCCGGTATGCTGAAGAGGGGTCTGAAAATCGGGGGATTTGACGCAGTGATGAGTTCGGACGTGCTCTCCGGCTCCGGCCTGTCCTCCTCCGCAGCTTTTGAGGTGCTTATCTGTGCCGTGCTTGACGCGTTATACAACGCTTTTCAGATTGATCCTTTAACCCGCGCAAAAATCAGCCAATATGCTGAAAACGTTTATTTCAACAAGCCCAGCGGGCTGATGGACCAAATGGCCTCATCCTGCGGGGGGATTGTCGCCATTGATTTTAAGGATGATTCGCCAGAAGTGGATAACCTGCATTTTTCATTCGCTCAAGCTAGCTATGCCCTGACCATCGTCAACACTGGAAGCAGCCATGATGACCTTACGAATGCCTATGCAGAAATACCCGCTGACATGATTTCTGCAGCCAAAGCCCTCGGCGGCAGCCTGCTGAGGGATTCTTTCTATGAACAACTGTTGGATTCTTTTTCCGATGTCAGACAGGTGGCCGGGGACAGGGCAGTCCTTCGCGCCATGCACTATTACCATGAAAACAAACGGGTCCAGGAGGCAGTGCGCGCGCTGAAGGCCATGGATATCGAAGGCTTTTTCAGGAGGGTGAATGCTTCGGGCGTATCATCATGGACCCTTTTGCAGAACATTTATATCAACAGCCGTGAGCAGCCTGTGTCGCTGGCATTGGCCCGAGCCCAGAGCATCCTGGATGGACGGGGTGCCTGCCGTGTTCATGGCGGCGGATTCGCTGGGACAACACTCAACTTCGTTCCGCGGGATTTATCAGAGGAGTTCAGAAACGGCATGGAAGCGCTTTTCGGCGTGGGATGCTGCCATGTATTGGACGTGCGCCGGGAAGGACCGGTTCTGCTTCTGACGGCTTGACGCCAGAAATGCCATGTGATAGGATAACTGCAATTGCAAACCAAGCGTCTTCGGGGCGGGGTGAGATTCCCCACCGGCGGTAAAGCCCGCGAGCCTGATGGCTGACATGGTGAGATTCCATGGCCGACAGTACAGTCTGGATGAGAGAAGACGGGGGATAGACTTTCCCGCACGCCCCATATTGCTTGGGGCGTTTTAAGGAGGAAAGGTTTATGAAAAGCGGCATGTCTACCCAGACGATGATGCGTGTTGCGATCCTTGGCGCGATTTCGGTTCTGCTTTTTGAACTCATTGAAATCCCTGTCGTTGCATTCTATAAGTTGGATTTCAGCGGTGTTCCGGTGATGCTGGCTGGCTTTGCCTTGGGGCCGGTCAACGGTTTGATCACTCTTGCAATCAAGGATCTGATCGGCATCATTTTTTCTGAAACAGGGGGAATCGGCGAGGCGGCTGACTTCTTCATGCTGGCCGCCATGCTCCTTCCCGCCGCATTATTCTACAAGAAAAACCGCACCCGCAAAACCGCCCTTGCCGGCATGGCGGTCGGTACCCTGGCAATGACCATCATGGGCGTAGTGCTGAATTATTTTGTACTCATTCCGCTATATGCCACGCTGTTCAACATGACCACCGCCGATATTGTCGCTATGGCCTCAAAAGCTGTGCCCGCGGCTGATTCGCTGCTTAAAGTGGTCCTGTTTATCACTGCTCCCTTCAATATCCTCAAGGGCGTGGTAGTCAGTGTCATCACATATGCCCTGTATGGATACCTCTCACCCATCCTGAAAAAGGGTTACCGTTGAAAATGCTTCAATCAGCTCACTTCATCAGCCGCAGCGCAGAAATGACCAGAAAGGCTGGTGCGCGCCTGGCTGGGGCACTCAGGGCAGGCGACGTGATCCTGCTCAGCGGAGCGTTGGGCGCAGGGAAAAGTGAGTTCGCCAGAGGCATCGCTCAGGGGCTGGGGATCAAAACTCCCCTGACCAGCCCGACCTTTACCCTTCTGAATATATATCAGATGGATAACTTCCCGCTTCATCACTTCGACTGGTACCGCATGAATGATGCGGAGGAATTGTACGCCATAGGTCTTGACGAGTACATCGGGGGAGAGAGTCTGACCTTGATTGAGTGGCATGAGCGCGCGCCTGAACTGGTTCCAAAGGATTGTCTTGAAGTGCAGTTGCAGCCGCTGGATGAGAACACCCGCAGGATCACCTTTTTACTTCGCGGGGGCTTCAGAAACCTTGAGAACATAAAATTTTCGGATATGGAGCAGGAACAATGCTGATTCTCGCGATGGACACCTCCGGCCCTGCCTGCAGCACCGCGGTTCTGGAGGACGGAACGCTGCTGTATGAAGCGCGCGCGGTGAACAGGCTGACCCATTCCAGCAGCTTGATGCTCATGGTGGAAGAGGCGCTGAACAAGTCGGGCAGGACGAAGGCAGATATCGGGCTTTTAGCCGTGATTGTCGGCCCTGGCTCCTTTACCGGTGTACGCATCGGCGTTGCCTCGGCCCAGGGGATGGCGAGGGGTCTCGGGATCCTTTGCGTACCGGTCGACGCACTGGAAGCGATGGCGAAAAGTGTTATTTTCTCCGATAAGGTCATCTGTACGATCCGTGACGCGCGTGCAGGCCAGGTCTATGGCGCTGCGTTTTATAACGGGCAGCGTTTATTTCCTGACATTGCCCTGAAGATGGACGAATATCTTGAAAAAGTTCTCTCCATGGGAGACAGTTTCTTTTTCCTGGGGGACGGGGTCAGCATCAATAAAGACAGAATAATAAGTAAAATGGGAAATCGAGCTGTTATCGCGCCTGCTCATCTCGTCCTGCCGGGCGCGGCATCCGCCGCTATGATTGGACATGAAAAGCAGGAGAGCGCAGTGGAGCCTGGACAGCTCAAGCCGCTGTACCTGCGGGTCCCGCAGGCAGAGCGATTAAGGGCTGAAACAGATGGAAGGGCTTAATATCCGCCGCATGACCATCTCTGACACGCCTGATATAGCGGGGATAGAGGCGGAAACCTTTGCGCGTCCCTGGTCGCTTGCGGATTTTCAATCAGAAATGACAAAAAATCCTGTCGCCCGTTATCTTGTCGCTGAAAAAGACGGGCGGATACTGGGATACGCAGGGGCGCATATCATTCTGGATGAAGGGCATATCACTAATGCGGCGGTCAAGAAAAATGAGCGGGGGAAGGGCATCGGGCGTATGCTGATGCGTGAATTGATGCAATATGCGGCCAACCTTGGAGTATGCTGCATGACTTTGGAAGTCCGCGTGAGCAATCAAACCGCCATAGCTCTGTACCGCTCGCTCGGTTTTATTCAGGTTTCAGTGCGTAAAAAGTATTATGAAGACAATGGTGAGGATGCCTGGCTGATGGTGTGCGACCGCCTGCCCGCCGCAGAGGATGATTTTATAGAAGCGGAAACCCTGAAAGAGTAGCTTGGCATTATCCTTTCATGACCAGGAATTCGCATTCAATCCGCCCGTTGTACAGCCTTCTGCGGGAAACGGCCCGGCTTTTTGCATGCTGCTCAAAAGCGGTGTCCGGGGTGATGGCGCAAAGCGACGCGCCTGGATGATTCCTCAGTAATTTGCCCAGGGCGGCGGCGATAACCGCTGACTTCTTCTGATCGCCCAGCCTCTCCCCATACGGCGGATTGGTCAGGAAACAGGGGCTTTTCGTGTCCAGCCTGACATCGCGCAAATCCATTTTCCGGACTTTGATCAAATCTGTCAGACCGGCTTGCGCCAGGTGTTTTTCACAGAGCTTCAGCGCTTCAGGATCAATATCGCTGCCGCTGATACCCTTTATGTTTTGGGGCAAATACCGCTCTTCCGCTTCCCTGCGCAGTTCACGGCAGGCGTTTTGATCTGTGATTTTCCACTCCTCCATCGCGAACTGTCTGTTTAATCCAGGCGCCCTGTTGCTTGCCAGAAAAGCGGCCTCAATCAAAAGCGTGCCCGTCCCGCAGCAGGGATCATACAGCGTCTGCCCCGGAAGCCATGGGGAAAGCCGTACAAGAGCGGCTGCAAGGGTCTCCCTGATGGGAGCTTCTCCGACCCAGGTGCGGTAACCTCTTTTATTCAGCGCTTCACCGGAAGTGTCCAGTGCAAGACGCGCCATATCATTGTGGATTGTGATGGAAACCTGGTATTTGATCCCGTTTTCAGGGAACCAGTCAGTGCGGTACTTGCGTTTGAGCCGTTCCACGATCGCCTTTTTCGTGATGCTCTGGCAATCGCTCACGCTCATCAGCTGGCTGCGAACACAGTTGCCACTGACAGGGAAAATGGCATTGTGCGGCAAATAATCCTCCCAGGCAACTGATTGAACAAAATCAAACAGTTCCTGAAAGCTTTTGACCGTATCCTCCTTCAGCACCAAAAGGACCCGGTCAGCGCAGGCCAGCCACAGATTGGCCTTGAACGCTCCAGCCATATCCGATATAAATCTCGCGCCGCCCTGTTCGCCTTTGGCGTTGATCCCCAGACTTTCCAGTTCCTTTTTTACAATGCCTTCCAACCCAAACGCCGATGATGCAATAAAGTCCATCAGTTCACCTCACACAAAGGAAGTATACTCCCTTTTTCGCCTTTACATAACCCTTGTCCATTTATGGAAAAACCGTTATGATACTGACGGAGGACGTAAAATGAAGCAAGTTTTATTGATTGTTCTGGATTCCGTAGGCGCGGGTTCTCTGCCGGATGCAGCGGCCTATGGGGATGCAGGCGCTAATACATTGGGGAATACTGTCACGGCGGCTAACCTGCGGCTGCCTCATCTTGAGCGCCTTGGCCTTGGCCACATCAGCCAGGCGCATCTGCCGCCGCATCCGGAGGCACGAGGCCTCAGCGCCAGGCTCAGGGAACGCTCCCCGGGCAAGGACACAACCACCGGTCACTGGGAAATCGCCGGGCTGAGGATAGCAGAGCCATTTCCGACATTTCCCTATGGATTTCCGGAGCAATTCATCACACAGTTTGAAAAGGCCATCGGTCAAAAGACCATTGGGAATAAAGCGGCCAGCGGCACAGCCATCCTTGATGAACTGGGGGAGGAGCACCTCCGCACTGGCTTTCCCATTGTTTACACCTCGGCGGATTCAGTGTTTCAGATAGCGGCGAATGAAAGGATCATCTCCAACGAGCAATTGTACGAGATGTGCAGGATCGCCCGAAAAATGCTTACAGGGAAACTTTCAGTAGGCCGGGTGATTGCCCGTCCCTTCACAGGGGAAAAGGCAGGGTTGTTCAAGAGAACTGCCGGACGGAGGGATTTCTCACTGGAACCAACCGGGAAAACTGTTCTGGATGACCTCAAGTCCGCCGGATATGACGTCATCGGCGTTGGAAAAATTGAAGACATTTTCGCAGGCCGCGGGGTCACAAAGAGCGACCACGCCGCAGGAAACAAAGCCTGCATGGAGTCAATGATGAAGTTCCTTGATGAGGACTTTAACGGCCTGCTGTTTGTCAACCTGGTGGACTTTGACATGGTGCACGGACACCGGAGAGATGTTCAGAATTACGCGAAAGCTCTCGCGGATTTTGACGCTGCGGTGCCGGAAATCCTATCCAAAATGCAGGAAGAATGCCTGCTGATGATAACGGCTGACCATGGATGTGACCCGACTTTCCGCGGAACAGACCACACCCGGGAATATGCGCCTCTGCTTGCCTGGCGGAAGGGGGCAGAGCGGCACATCCACCTGGGTGACCGGGCCACCTTCGCAGACATCGCTGCAACCATTTCCGATTACTTTGGCCTGGATAAGCGCTATGGCGCGAGTTCTTTCATGAAAGAGCTGGAGGAACTGTTATGATGGATTATAAAGACATCAAGAAGGCGGCGAACATCGTGCTCAACAGCTGCGGTCCGGCGGACGTTGCCGTGATCCTCGGCAGCGGCCTGGGAGGGTATGAGGAACAACTGATGGATCCGGCTGAAATCAATTATAATGAAATCCCCTCCTTTCCCGTCTCAACTGTCCCGGGCCATGCCGGGAAGTTTGTTGCAGGTACGATCAGGGACAAGCGGGTGATGGTCATGTCTGGCAGGTTTCACAGTTATGAAGGCTACAGCATGGACAAGGTCACCCTCCCGGTGCGCGTGATGAGCCTGATGGGGGTGAAGACCCTGATTATCACCAACGCCGCCGGTGCGGTCAACGAGGGATTCAAGCCCGGGGATCTGGTTATACTTGAGGATTTTATCAACCTGTCCGGCCGCAATCCCCTGCGCGGGAAAAATCAGGATCGCTTCGGCCCCCGATTTCCTGACATGACTGCTGCCTTTGATCCCCAACTCAGGCGCGTGGCAATACAGGAGGCAAACAAGCTTGGCATCGATATAAAAAGCGGCGTTTATTGCTGGATGAATGGTCCGAGTTTTGAAACCCCGGCAGAAATCCGTATGGCACGGATTTTGGGAGCGGACCTGGTGGGAATGTCCACGGTACCGGAAACCATCGTTGCCAGGCACTGCGGGATGCGTGTGCTTGGCATCAGCAGCGTCACCAACATGGCAGCCGGGATATTGGATACACCGATTGACCATGAGGAGGTGCTGGCGGTGGGAGAAGCTGTGAAGGAAACCTTCCGCAGACTTGTTGATGCCGTGATAGATACCATGCCTGAAGAGGAAAACTTGAAAATCTGATCAATAGGATAAAACAAGAGAGAATAACAAGCCGCTCTGGCAAAGGGCGGCTTGTTCAACCTGCGATCCTGTTGAGCCAGGATAATTCCGTTGGTCAGCTGCGGACCTCACCGCCGATCCTGCTTATTTTTTTGATGATACTGTTCATTTTCTCCTCAATCTGTGTCGTCGTCATCGTGCCCTCCTCAGAGCCGAAGCAGACGCGGAACAGAATGGATTTCTTTCCTTCGGGGATTTGTTTTCCCCTGTACTCCTCAATAAATCTGATGCTCTTCACGCTGCTCCCCAAAATGGAAACGATTTGCGCCCATGAGACATCCTCATTGAGGGTAACGGAAAAATCCTGTTCCACAAGAGGGTACAGCGGCAGGCTTGAAAAACGGTTGCTGCGGGAAGGGAAGGGGATGACTTTTTCCATATCCAGCTCAAACAGCGCGATCTGCGCCCGTTTGATGTCCGCGGCGCGCGCGGTTTTTCTGGAAACGATCCCCATGGAACCGATGACCTCGCCGTTTGAGAGAACATTCAGCCAGGCTTTTGGATCAGCCCAGGCAGGCATCTCCCTCTGTTCAAATTCCAGGGGCTCAGCCATGACAGCGCGGGGGAGACGCTCAAGGATTCCCTTTGAAAGCCGAAACAGTACCACGGGATCAGAACCAACCAATCCAGCGGCAAGATACCGGCGCTGCAGAGGAAGGGTTTCACCTTCCTCACTGGGATGGGTTTCTCCTGGGGAGAATACCTGCGTCATCTCATAGATCCTGAACTCTTCAAAGGTTTTCAGGTTCAGCGCGGCAGTTGCCAATATACCCGGGATCAGTGAAGTCCGAAGGCACGCTGTATCCGGCGAGGGCGGCGTGGATAATTGAAGGCAGCTTTCCGGCTGAATGCCGGCGGCAGCAAGGTATCTCTGGTTCACCCAGGGATAAGTGAATACTTCCTGCAATCCGCATTGGAAAGCAAGATACTCGCGGACCCTTCGCTCCAGCAATGCCTTGGGCTGGTTGACCGCCTTGCTGAGTAAAACGGTCGGCGGGATAAAATCAAAGCTGTTATAGCCTATCATCCGGGCAATCTCTTCCAGCACATCATCCTGAAACGCTATATCGCCGGTCGCGCGCCAGGTTGGTACTGTGATGACAAGCTCGTCGTCTTCTGTGCGCATCCCAAAACCGAGTGACATAAGAATTTCGCCTATTTGCTGTGTGCTCAGCTCCCTGCCAAGCCGCGTATTGAGCCATTTTAATTTGACATGGATGACCAGGTTTTTCGTCCTGACTGGGTACCTGTCGGTAAAAGCCGTCATATGCGCTTCAGGGAAGAGGTCACGGATCAGGCTGTCTGCCACAGCCAGCGCCAGATCAACCCGCTGTGTGTCAAGCCCCTTCTCATTGCGGATAGCGGATTCCGTACGGATCTGGAAACGGCTTGCGCTTCGGCGGATGCCGATGGGTTCGAAATTTGCGACCTCAAGGAGCATCTCGTTTGTGCCGGGAAGGATGGAATCCCGATAGCCGCCCATGATGCCCGCCAGGGCAATGGGCTCCTGCGCATCGCAGATCATCAGGTCCTCCGGTGTCAACTGCAGTGTCTGGCCATCCAGCATCGTCAGGCTCTCGCCTTTGCGGGCGCTGCGCACGATGATTTCTCGTCTGACGCTGTTCCTGTCAAAGCCGTGTGTCGGCTGACCGACCGCAAGCATGACGTAATTGGTGATGTCCACCAGGCTGCTGATTGGACGCACGCCGGTACTCCACAGCGCCAATCTCAGCCAGTAAGGAGAGGGGATATTTTTCAGGCCTTCGTATGCGATGCCGGCATATCGGCGGCAGCGCTGCGTATTTTCTATGGTCACGGGATATTCCGGAAGATTCACCGGCTTGATAAAGGAAGGAAGCGGTTTTAGGGGGCAGGAGTATATGGCTGAAAGCTCCCTGGCAATCCCATAGTGTCCCCAAAGGTCCGGGCGGTTGGTCAGCGACTTGTTGTCAATTTCAAGCACAACATCATGAAGACCAAGCACATTGGCGACAGGGTCTCCCGGCTTTGCAGGGAAGCCTGTCAAGTCAAGGATCTCATGGTCTCTCTCTGCAGGGAACAGGCCGCCCAGGTCCAGTTCAGATGCGGCGCAGATCATGCCGTCGCTCTTCACTCCGCGCAGTTTTGTTGGTTTGATGAGGACGCTCTCGCCTTCCCCATGCCAGCGGACCTTTGATCCGGGAGTGGCGACAGCGACCTTCATGCCGGGGCTGAGATTGGTTCCGCCGCACACAATGGTGCTTGGATCGGGTCCCCCGATGTCCACTTCGCACACCTTCAGCATGTCTGCCTGCGGGTGGGCCTGGATGTCCGCAATAACACCTATGACAATCCCCTCCAGCGTACTTGCGGGGTTTTCAGATCCTTCCACCTCAACCGTTCTCATGGTGAGGTCATAGGAAAGCTGCTCTATGCTCAGGCCATCCGGGAGCTGGACATATTGGCGCAGCCAGTTGAGCGATAATTTCATAAATCCTTCTCCCTTATCTGAACTGTCCCAGGAACCGCAGGTCTCCGCTGTGGAACAGACGCACATCATCAACGCCGTACCTCATCATGACCAGACGGTCCAGCCCGATATTGATGTAAAAACCGGACCAGATATCAGGGTCAAGCCCGGCTGCCCTGAGCACGTTGGGATGCGGCGTGCCGCCCGGCATCACCTCGATCCATCCGACATTCTTGCAGACCTTGCACCCTTTGCCGCCGCAGACGAGGCATTTCATATCGATCTCAAACCCTGGCTCCACAAAGGGGAAGAACCCCGCCCGCATGCGGATGTCAACTTTTCTCCCGAATACTTTTTCCAGAATCGTCCGCATCAAGAGCTGGCCGGAAGCGAATGCGAAGTCTTTCTCGATAATCAACGCTTCGTACTGGAAGAAGGCGCGCTCATGCCGGGCATCGGTGTTCTCGTTGCGGTAAACCCTGCCCGGGTAGACAAAGCGGGCGGGCGCGCCGTGTTTTTTCAGGTACCTGACGCTTGCCCCTGTCAAGTGCGGCCGAAGGCAGAGGCGGTCTGCTCCGGTCTTTTCCTCATAGCCTGCCAGCCAATAGGTGTCCATCGTGTCCCGCGCAGGATGGTCAGGCGGGAAGTTGAGGTTGTCAAAACCATATTTCTCACTTGTGATCTCATCCTCGGAAAACACCTCAAATCCAAGTGAATGGAAAGCGTCGTTGAGGTCATAGCACATCTGTGTGATGGGATGGAGCCCGCCTGAAGATGGAAACAGACCTGGCAGGGTCAGGTCGATCGCACCGGAAATGCAGGATTCTTCGCTGATAAGCGCTTCTTCCCGCAGGGTGAGCGTGTCAATGATGGCCTGCTTGATTTCGTTGGCTGTTTTCCCAACCTGTTTTCTCTCCTCTGGATCAAGACCGGCAAGTTCCTTGAGAATGAGGGTCAGTTCCCCTTTTTTTCCAAGATACTGATGTTTGATTTCTGTGAGAGCGTCTGATGTGTCAGAGGCATTGATAACTGCCAATGCCGATTCCCTGAGGGTTTTCAACCGTTCCTGCATTGTTCTCCTCCAAAAAAAGCGCCCATGCCTTCGCATGGGACGCCTGGTCAGCGTGGTACCACCCAATTTTCGCGCTCACGCGCGCTTTGTTCCCTTAACGCGGGCACACGGCCGGGCTTACTCTTTTCTGCCAGGCAGCTCTGAAGTGAATGCCCCAAAGCGTTTCAGGCGGCTTGCAGCTTCTGCCACCCTCTCTTTGAGACGCCATTGCATGGGGGTTGTCCTTCATCATAGCTGATTGCTTATTTTACCATTGACATTCAGGAAGTGTCAACCTAAAACCGCTTTGCTTCCTTGCAAATGGAAGGAAAGCATGGTATTTTTTATTCATCTTCCAAAGGAGGATGACCGATTGCAGCAGGTTATCGGCTGGTACCCAGGCCACATGGCGAAGGCCCGGCGTCTGCTGACGGAACAGCTCAAGCGCGTGGATGCAGTGATTGAGATCTGCGACGCCCGGCTTCCGCTTTCAAGCCGCAATCCTGAAATAGATGATCTTACCAGAAACAAACCCGTCCTTCTGCTGTTGAATAAAGCAGACCTTGCCGATCCAGCGATGACAAAGAGATGGCTGGTGTACTTCCGGCATAAAGATCTTTCCGTTATGGCGATTGAAATGGACAAGGGAAAGGCTCAGATACTCAAAGCGCTTGGAAAACTGACGAGAGATATGTTTATCCGGGCGAAAGCGCACGGCCTGGTAAAACCAGCCCGCGCAATGATTCTGGGCGTGCCCAATGTGGGAAAGAGCACATTCATCAATCTGCTGGCCGGACGAGCCGCTTTCAAGGTGCAGGACAGGCCGGGCATCACGCGCGCCCCGCAATGGATCCAGGCCGCGCCTCTGCTTGAGTTATTGGATACCCCTGGTTTGCTTTGGCCTAAGCTGGATGACCCGGTCGCCGCGCGGCGTCTGGCCTATATTGCTGCAATACGGGACGAAGTGCTGGACGTGTTCAATCTGGCGCTGCAGCTATTGGATGAATTGATGCTGATTGCGCCTGAGGGCGTCATCGCGCGTTATCAAATCAAGGACAGTAACCTGCGGGGACAGGCTTTGATGGAAAACGTATGCTTTTCAAGAGGTTTTTTGCTCAAGGGCGGCGAAGCGGATTTGGAACGCGGGGCCGTCTGCGTGCTGGATGAGTTCCGTGCTGGCCTTCTTGGCCGGATTACACTTGAGGCTCCTGACGGAGGCACCCTTGCCGAAGGCTAAAGATTATCTGAGCGTCTACGCTTGTGACGAGATGCTATGGGATAAGAACCTATGCTTCGCTGGAATTGACGAGGCAGGACGGGGGCCTTTGGCGGGCTGCGTCATGGCGGCCTGCGTGGTAATGCCCAGAACACCCAGGATCGCGGGGGTGTATGACTCAAAATCGGTTTCTGAAAAACGTCGTGAGCAATTATATAAACAAATTGTACAATATGCCTTGTTTGTCGGCACAGGGCGAGCGGAGGCCAGGGAAATTGACGAGATCAACATCCTTCAGGCGACAAAGCTGGCCATGCGCCGCGCTGCGCAGGGCGCGCCAGTACGTTTGTTTCTCATCGATGCGGTCAAAGGGATCGGGCTGGATGGGGAGGAAAAACCAATCATTCATGGAGACGCGATCAGCTACTCCATTGCCGCCGCGTCCATCATTGCCAAGGTCACAAGGGACAGGGAAATGCTGATGCTCGACCATCTCTATCCTGATTATGGGTTTGCCAGTCACAAGGGTTATGGTACGAAGGCCCACATGAATGCCCTCAGGGCTTTGGGGCCTTGCCCCGAGCATAGAACAACATTCCTGGGAAGGATCCTTCGCTGATGACAGGATATCAATCCGGGCTGCTGGGTGAGCAACTCGCGGCGAAATACCTTGTAAAGCAGGGACTCAGTATCCTTCAGACGCGTTTTAAAAGCCACCACGGAGAGATCGACATCATCGCGCGCGATAAGGATATACTCTGTTTCATCGAGGTGAAGTACCGCCCGAATGGCAGGCTGGGCTGCGGATTGGAAAGCGTCACGCTTGAAAAACGCCGGAGGATGAAGAATGCGGTTCAGGCATATCTTTCCTTGCAGCCTTCAGCATATCGCGTTGGCTGCCTGGAAATCACCCGCGCCGGTGTTTTATATTACCCGGACATCCTGCATGAAAGCTGAGGAGGCTGCATGAAAGGAAGAAGACGCGCTTTCATCTTGGCCGCAGTTTTCCTGGCTGCGGCGCTGGTCTGGCTGTTGACGCCGCGCGGGACAGCGCCTGCGGAGCTAGGGATAGAACTGCTTCATAACGGCGGGTTTGACCTGGTCAGCGCGGAACTGCTTCCTGAAGACTGGCTGCCTGAGGCATACTTCAATGATCCGGACATCACGGACTTTTCTGTAATAGATGGAAAAAGCGGCCAGGGGATCCGAATCGTCAACCATTCGCCCAACGATGCCCGTTTTGTCCAATCCGTTCCAGTCACTCCTGATACCCTATACCGATTCACCGGCTATATCCGGGCTGAAGCGGATGGCGGCCGGGGAGCCAACCTGTCCATTGAAGGCATCTATGTGTTCTCGAACCCGGTTTTTGATACAGAGGGCCAATGGGAGATAATAGAACTGTATGGAAGGACAGGCCGGAATCAGCGGGAGCTGAGACTGTTTGCCCGGCTGGGCGGTTACTCCGGTGAGTCCGCTGGTTTTGCTGAGTTTGATGAATTATCACTGATGGCTGTAAAGGAAGCGCCGGAAGGATATTATGTTGATAGCTGGGATCAGCAGGAACAGGCGCAAGACGGTTTTTCAGTTGAGGAAACAGAACCAGCAAAACCTGCCGCACCCTGGTTGCTTATGCTGATGATTTTAGGCGCGCTGCTGCTGGTCCTGATTGCCTTCAGGGCAGAGCGTGACGCTCAAAGAGAATTGTCACAGAACCATCATCAAAGAATTCCTGAACTCCTCTTACTATTGCTTATCGCTTTTCTTACCAGGCTGTTCATTGCCTGGGCTGTTCCCGGATTTCCGGTCGACATCGCCTGCTTTACCGCATGGGCCAACCAGATGGCGGAAATCGGCCCGGCGAAGTTTTATATCAGCGGCTTATTCAGCGATTATCCACCCGGATACATGCTGGTCCTGTGGCCGCTGGGCCTGATAGGCCGGGCGCTTGGCACCGGCGCAACCGAGATGATGATCAAGCTGCCCGCGATGTTCTTTGATTTGTGCATCGTGGCGTTGCTTTACCAAGTTGCCATGAAGATAGTCAGTCACCGCGCCGCCCTGCTTCTGGCAATGCTGTACGCTTTTAATCCCTTGCCTTGCCTGGTGGGCTCAGCCTGGGGGCAGGTGGACAGCGTGCCTTCGCTGCTGCTGATCATTGCCGTGCTTCTGATTATAGCCAAGCGCTGGCACTGGGCGCTCCCGGTGTATGTGCTGGCGGTCCTGATGAAACCGCAGGCCCTGATGGCAGGGCCGTTGGGGCTGCTGGCTCTGGTGATGGACTTTATCTGGCGGAAAGACAAGAAAAAACTTCTGCGAGACCTGACCGTTGGCTTTATATTCTCACTTTTTGTCGCCGCCGCAGTCACGCTTCCTTTCTTCAATGAGAAAAACGGCGTTCCCTGGCTGATTTCGCTTTACGGTAATACCATGGGATTTTACAGTTATGCTTCAGTCAATGCAGCCAACCTCTTTTTCCTGTTCGGCAAAAATTGGGTCAGCGTCGCTGAGCCGGCTTCTTTCCTTCTGAGGTTGACGGGTTTTATTGCCTTGACGGGACCGGCTGCATATTATCTATATCAAAAGAAGACAACAGTTGGAAACAACAGGTCAGAGAACACTTTGAAAAGCGAAGTGCCATTGTTGATTGCCCTGCTGCCGGCGCATCTTTCCCTTATCCCCATGAGTCTGTCCCTGCAGGGATCGCTTCTGATGGCTTCTTCATTTATGCTGGTCTCCTGGCAGTATATCAAAGGCAAGAGCACAGGGAACCTGCCTCTGCTTGCCGCGGTTCTCCTGATCCTCTTTGCTGTCCTGGGCACCATGATGCATGAGCGCTATCTCTTCCTGGCGGCCGCCTTGCTGACCTTGGCTTACGTTATGCGGCGTGACAGGCGCCTGCTCATCCTGCTGATTTCTGTCACCGCGCTTTGCTTCCTCAATTCAGGCGTTGTGCTGGATCGTGGTGTCCGTATCGGCGGCGGAGCTGGAAACCTATCCGCGCCCCAAGCAGGGCTTGTCAGTGATTCCGCCTGGCTCGAATTCGCCCTGTCAGCGCTCAGCCTGCCAATCGCGGCTTTTGCGCTTTACCTGGGTATGACCCTGACTGCTCCTGATTCACTGACCAAGCCTCTCAAGCACTATCCGCTGAAACAAAAAACAGACAGGGGAGAGGACCGCTTCGCGTTCCTGAGCAGCAAGCAACAAAAAGTAAAATTCGGCAGACGTGACGCTGCGATCATCCTGGGAATAACAGCGCTGTACGCTATTCTGGCTTTGGTCAACCTTGGCTCGACAGCCTCGCCGCAGACGCCCTGGGTATCAAACGGAGGGAACATCTCCGCGACACTGGATATGGGAGAAACACGTTCATTCAAACTTCTGTTTTTCCCCGGCATCCATTGGCAGGACAGCGAGTTCACGGTGGAGACCAGTAAAGACGGTGAGGACTGGATATCATATCCAGGCCGGGTTCAGTACGGGGATTGCTTCGCCTGGCGTTACCTCAACCAGTCTTCCCGGTCACCGGACGGGTCAGTTTCATACTACGGCTCTCCTCAGGAACTATCAGGGCGCTATATCCGTTTCACGGCGCCAGGCGCAAAGCTGACCCTGATGGAGGTGGCCGCTCAGGACCTGATAACGGGGGAGAATATACCGCTGTCCCAGACGACCCCCGGTGCTGAAGCATTGGTTGACGAGCAGAATACGCTTTCAGGCCCGCCAAGCTGGTTTAACAGCATGTACTTTGATGAGATCTATCATGCAAGAACAGCGTATGAACAGCGCAACGCATTGCTTAATCAGGAACCCAGTGCGATTTATGAGACCAGCCATCCTCCGCTTGGCAAAGTGCTGATGACTTTAAGTGTGTTGGTTTTCGGCATGACACCCTTCGGGTGGCGCTTTGCGGGCGCATTTGCCGGAGTGCTGATGCTGCCGGGGCTTTACCTTTTGGGCAAGCAGTTTACCGGTAAAAAAAGATTCGGCGTATTCGCGATGCTCCTGATGGCCTTTGACTTCATGCACTTCACCCAAACGCGTATCGCCACCATAGACAGCTTTGCGACCTTGTTCATCATCTACGCCTATTATTTCATGTTCCGCTGGATGAGCATGGATGATGCCGCGCTGCCGCTGAGGAAAACCCTCGCTCCGCTGTTCTTCTCCGGGCTTATGATGGGGCTGGCCATCGCCAGCAAATGGACAGGCATCTATGCCGGCGCAGGCTTGGCATTGCTGTTCTTCTGGACGCTTGTCAGGATCATGCGCAGAGGGTATAGCTGCGCGAAACTTACACAAAAAGAGCTTGACGCACTGGGAGAAAACGCAGTGACTGCAAGGACACTTGGTGAAAATTGGTTGAAAAACACGGTTATTACCAGCCTGTGGTGCCTGCTTTTCTTTGTAGCGATCCCGGCAGTCATTTATTACCTGTCCTATATCCCGGTATTCATCAGCACGCCTGGCGGGCTGACCCTCAAAAAGGTCATCAGCGCGAATGTCGGGATGTATAATTACCACTCTGCCAAAGGCCTTGGGGCGGATCATTTCTTTAGTTCTCCATGGTATGAATGGCCGCTGATTGTCAAGCCGATGTACTATTACGCGGGGGGTGTGATTAACGGCACAGCCAGCACCATCCTTTCATTTGGCAATCCACTGATCTGGTGGGGCGGCCTTCTGGCGCTCATTCTTGCCGCCCTTCTTGCTGCCGGTCAGGCTGTTTCACATGATGGGCTTGTTCATGTGCCGGAGGAACTACGCCGGGACAGACGCCCGGTGATGCTGCTCATCGCTTTTGCCGCCCAGTACCTGCCTTGGATTCTGGTGCCCCGAGGCACCTATATATACCATTATTTTCCTTCTGTGCCCTTTATTATCCTGTGCATCACCCTTCTGGTCAGCTATCTGATGACCAGGAATCAAAAAACTGCGAAGGCGCTTACAGTTGCGCTGCCCTTGACCGCCCTGATCCTATTCATTGCATTTTTCCCATACCTCAGCGGCGTGAGGGTTCCCACTGCCTGGCTGGATGCGATGAAGTGGTTCCCCAATTGGCTTTACTACTGAGAAAGGACCCTTCAGATGCTTGCGCGAACAAAATGTATGGTGCTTAACGGAATCCAGGGAGAACCTGTCAATGTGGAGGCCTTTGTCACCTCCGCCAGCAGTTTCCAGTTCAACATCGTCGGCCTTCCTGATGCCGCAGTCAAAGAAAGCCGCGACCGGGTAGGCGCGGCGCTGAAGAACAGCGGCTTTATCATGCCGCTTGGGCATACGGTCGTCAACCTCTCGCCTGCTGATTTGCGTAAGGAGGGCGGCGCTTTCGACCTGCCCATCGCCATCGCGGTCATTCTGGCCAGCAGACAGCTTCAGGCGCCTGGGATTGAAGACACGCTGTTTTTTGGAGAGCTCGCGCTGGACGGAAAACTCCAGCCCGTAAACGGCGCTTTGTCCATGGTCATTCTCGCGCATGAGCTGGGCATCCGCAAGGTTGTATTGCCGAAAGCCAACGCCAGGGAAGTTGAGGTGGTCAGCGGGATGGAAGTATATCCCGCTTCCAGCCTCTATGAAGTGGCGCAGCATATTTCCGGCAAACTTCACATCCCGGCGCAGATTCAGAAAAACTATGAGGAATATCTGACAGGGAATACTTTTGATACAGATCTGGCACAGGTACGCGGCCAGCAGGTTGCCAGACGCGCGCTTGAAATCGCGGCTGCCGGCGGCCACAACCTCCTGCTGATCGGGGTTCCGGGTTCCGGGAAAACAATGCTGGCACGCTGCCTGCCCGGGCTGCTGCCGGAAATGAAGCAGGAGGAGGCCTTTGAGACAACCAGGATCCATTCTGCCGCGGGCATGCTGAAACCTGGCACCGGGTTGATTACTCAGCGGCCTTTCCGCTCTCCGCATCACACAGCCTCGCTTGCCTCGCTCATTGGCGGCGGGGCCCACGCTCTGCCTGGCGAAGTATCCCTCGCGCACAACGGCGTTTTGTTTCTGGATGAAATGCCGGAGTATCCCCGACATATTCTGGAGGCACTGCGTCAGCCGCTGGAAGACGGGGAAATTACCGTCTCCCGGGTGAAAGCGCATACGCAGTATTTGTCGAGGATGATGATGATCGCCAGCATGAATCCATGTCCCTGCGGATTTTATGGCAGTAAAACGCATCACTGCCGCTGCGGCAGCCATGAAATCAGGAAGTACCTGGACAGGATTTCAGGCCCCTTGCTGGATCGCATCGACATCCAGGTGGAGGTGGATGCTGTGCCGGTGGAGGAAATCGTCGGCGGCGCGCCTCTTGAAGGCAGCCTGCAGGTCAGGGAAAGGGTCAGGAGGGCCAGAAACCTGCAGGCAAAGCGCTTTGAAGGAACAGGGATCCGCACCAACGCGCAGATGCACGGTAAAAAGATGGAAAGTGATGCAAAAGCAACGCCTGAAGCGCTCTCCCTGCTGCAAAACGCCGTGAAACGCTATGGACTGAGCATGCGCGCCTACACCCGGCTCATCAAGGTTGCCCGGACAATCGCCGACTTAGCCAATGAAGAGACAGTTGATCTGCCCGCAATGGCGGAAGCGGTCCAATATCGCATGATTGACAGTAAGTATTGGGGAGGCCGGCATGCCTGAAACGCGGGAAAGGTTATGCCGGGCATGGCTGTCCTGCAGTGAGTCATTGAGCTTCAACGCCCGCAAACGCCTTTTGGACACATACCTTTCCGCGCAAGCAGTTTATGATGGCTTTTTGCCGGATATGCTGACTGTCACAGGCAGCAAGGCATATGCCGAACTGGCTGAACTGCGTGAAAGAGGGCTGGACAAGATAGAACTATCCCTCAATCGCGGCGGGATTTCCTTGACGGCTCTGGGGGATGAAGATTATCCCGCCCTGCTTGAGGAGATAACCGACCCTCCCGATTTGCTGTTTTATAAGGGAAGTGTGCATAAACAAGGGGAGAGCGCCATCGCGATTATCGGATCACGCCGGGAGACAGGTTATGGCCGGGAGCAGGCTTTTCGCATTGCCAGGGACCTGGCGGCAAACGGCATCACGGTGGTCAGCGGATTGGCCCGGGGAATTGATACAGCCGCCCATGAAGGCGCGCTGGAAGGCGGCGGCAGGACCATCGCCATTTTAGGCTCCGGGATCAAGCGCGTGTATCCGCCGGAGAACACGGATCTGGCAGAACGTATGATAGCGCAGGGCGGAGCGGTCATCAGTGAATTCCACCCCAATGCCGGACCGCTGGCTTTTCATTTTCCTTTCCGCAACCGCCTGGTCTCCGGGCTCAGCCATGGCGTGCTGCTGATCGAAGCGCGGGAAAAAAGCGGCACCCAAATCACGATCGGACATGCATTGGCGCAGGGACGCGAAATCTTCACTCTGCCCGGCCAGGTTGGCGCGCCTGGCAGCGAGGTGCCCCACCGCATGATTCGGGAAGGAGCCCGCCTTGTCACCTCAGCCGCGGACATCCTGGACGATATGGGCTGGCAGTATAGTAAAAGCGCTGAGCAGATGGAGATGCCGATGCCTGATTTGACAAACCAGCAGCGCAGGCTATATGATGCGCTTTGCAATGAACCCAAGGGCTTTGACGAATTGTCCAGGTTTCTTGAGATTTCAGTACCGCAGCTCAATGCAGCGCTCACACAGCTGGAACTATCAGGATTGATTGAGGCCCTTCCCGGCCGGATGTTTAAGCAGGCCGGAAGATAACAATCGTTGGAGGCATTTTTGCAGGCAAGAAGTTATAAACTGGTTATCGTTGAATCCCCTGCCAAAGCGCGCACTGTTGCGCGTTTTTTAGGGAGGGATTATAAGGTGGAAGCTTCGCAGGGGCATGTACGCGATCTTCCAAAATCCCAGTTCGGCATTCAGCCGGACCAGGATTTTGCCATGAAATATATCACGATCCATGGCAGGGGAGAAATCCTTGCGAAACTTCGCAAGCTGTCCAGGAACGCAAGCCAGGTCCTCCTGGCGACCGACCCCGATCGCGAAGGGGAGGCAATTTCCTGGCACCTGGCACAGGCCCTTGGTCTGGATGAGAGCAGGCACCTGCGCGTTGAGTTTCAGGAGATTACCAAAAAAGCGGTCAAGGATGCTGTCAAAGCTCCCCGCATGATCGACATGGATCGTGTGAATGCCCAGCAGGCCCGCCGGGCATTGGACCGGATTGTGGGCTATCAGATCAGCCCCCTCCTGTGGGCCAAGATCAAAAAGGGCCTTTCAGCCGGCCGCGTACAAAGTGTCGCGCTGAGGCTGATCACCGATCGCGAGGATGAGATTGACGCTTTTATCCCGGAGGAATACTGGGATATCAGCACGGACTTTACCGCGGGGCAGGGAAAGGCGGGGAAGGTGCCGCTGCGCGCCAAGCTCAGAGCGATCAAAGGCAGAAAAGCAGCCATCAAAGACGAAAAAATTGCTTCGAAAACAAGGGATAAAATCCTGTCCGGATCTTTTACCATAAGTCAGATCAAACGTAAACAGCGCGTCAAGGCTCCCGCTCCGCCTTTTACGACCTCCGCTCTGCAGCAGGAGGCCAGCCGCAAGCTAAATTTCACTTCATCCCGCACAATGCAGGTTGTTCAGGGGCTTTATGAAGGCGTTGAACTGGGCAGTGAAGGCAGCCTTGGTCTGGTCACCTATATCCGTACCGATTCCGTTCGTGTGAACACAGAGGCGATCTCATCCGCACGTGAAATGATCGCGAAAAGCTATGGCGAATCATATCTGCCGAAAGAAGCGAAGGAATACAAGGCTTCCGGCCGTGCGCAGGACGCGCATGAGGCGATCCGCCCGACGGACGCGGCAAGAACACCCGAGAGCATCAAAGCGTATCTGAGCCGTGAGCAGCTGCAGCTCTACCGCCTGATTTATACACGTTTCCTGGCCAGCCAGATGCAGGACGCGGTCTATGAGACGTTTACAGCGGACCTTGTTTCTGAAAGTGTGGCGCTGCGCTATTATGCTGAACATAAAACGTTTGCCGGCTTCACTATCATATATGAAGAAGGCACGGATGACAACGGACAGGAAATACAAAGCAATCTGCCGGCTTTCAAAGAAGGGGACGCGGTAAGGATTCTTGAGGTTTTCACGGAACAGCGATTCACCCAACCTCCAAGCCGCTATACCGAAGCCTCTCTGATCCGTGCGCTGGAGGAAAAGGGGATCGGCCGCCCATCCACTTTTGCGCCCACCATTGGCACTATCCTTTCGCGCGGTTATGTATCCCGGGAAAAGAAAAGGCTTTTTCCCACACAAATGGGGAAGATGGTCAACGCCATCATGCTGGAGCATTTCGCGCCGGTTGTGGACCTTGAGTTCACCGCGCAGATGGAAAACAAGCTTGACGAAGTGGCGGAAGGCAAGGCTGAGTGGAAATCCATCCTGCGGGATTTCTATCCATCCTTCCAAGAAATGGTGGAAAAAGCGGAAATCGGTGTCGAAAGGGTTGAGATACCGGATGATGTGTCCGATATCCCCTGTGACCAATGCGGCGCGATGATGGTCTACAAGATGAGCCGTTACGGCCGTTTCCTGGCCTGTCCGCGCTTTCCGGAATGCCGCAGTACAAAACCTGTATTGACTTATATCAAGGCGTTATGCCCGTTGTGCGGCGCCGGTCTCCTGGAAAAAACGACACGCAAGGGCCGGAAGTTCTATGGCTGTGAGCGTTATCCGGAATGCGGATTTACATCCTGGGACAAAGTCGCTGAGAAAAAATGCCCCATGTGCGGCAGCCATATGACGGAAAAGTATCGAAAAAACAGCCTTTGGCTGCTTTGCAGCAACGAAACCTGCCGCCACCATGAACAAATGGAGGAGGTCGCGGAGGCCGAACATGTCTGAGACCCGCGTGACAGTCGTGGGAGGTGGGCTGGCGGGCTGCGAAGCAGCCTGGCAGATAGCCGCACGCGGTATTCCTGTCACGCTTGCAGATATGAAACCTGAGCATTATAGCCCCGCACACCATTCGGCGTCTTTCGCTGAGTTGGTGTGCAGCAATTCGCTGCGTGGCGACAGACTGGAAAACGCACCGGGTTTATTGAAGGAAGAACTAAGGCGTCTTGGCTCATTGCTCATCTCCGCCGCAGATGAAACCCGGGTGCCGGCCGGCGGCGCGCTGGCCGTTGACCGGGAAGGATTTTCCGGCGCGGTCACAAGGCGTCTGAGGAGTCAAAAACTGATCCATATTGAATGCAGACGATTGGACACATTGCCGGAAGAACCCTTCATTATCGCGACTGGTCCACTGACTGACGGGGGATTGGCAGAGGAGATAAAGAAGCTTTCAGGCACGCTTTCTTTCTTTGATGCAGCTGCGCCGATTGTAAATGCTGATTCTATCGATCATAATTTGGTTTTTCGCGCGTCCCGGTACAGCCGGGGAGACGACTACCTCAACTGCCCCATGGACAGGGATGAATATGATCGTTTCATCAATGAATTGCTTGACGCGCAATGCGCGCCCATTCACGGTTTTGAAGAAAACATGCTGTTTGATGGTTGCCTGCCCATTGAATCCATCGCCAGGCGGGGGCATATGGCGGCTGCCTACGGGCCGATGAAGCCAGTGGGACTGATTGATCCAAGGACTGGCAGGGAACCCTTTGCTGTTGTACAATTGCGCCAGGATGACGCGGCTGGAAGCCTATTCAATCTTGTCGGCTTTCAGACCAGGCTGAAGTTCCCTGAGCAGCAGCGCGTATTTGGTTTGATCCCGGGACTTCAGAATGCGGTTTTCGCCCGCTTTGGCGTAATGCACAGGAACAGTTTCCTCAACAGCCCGGGTTTCCTGGACAGGCAGTTTGCCGTCATCGGTTATCCTCTCCGGTTTTTTGCCGGGCAGATTACAGGGGTGGAAGGCTACGTGGAGAGCATTGCGTCCGGCCTGCTCGCGGGCATTACGATGGCAGCCCGGCTCAAGAGTTATGCTGACCCTGTCCTTCCTGATACAACTGCCATTGGCGCGCTGGGCCGATATGTCAGCGCGAATAACCGCAACTTCCAGCCAATGAACATCAACTTTGGTCTGCTTCCGCCACTGGAGGATAAGGTGCGTGGAAAGCAGCAGCGGTATCTCAGCCTCGCAAAGCGCGCACTGCATGACCTGGACACGATGAAGTCGACGCGGCCGGAATTGTTTGCATAAAGGAGAACATGATGGAATTAAAGGGAACCACAATCTGCGCTGTCAAACGTTTTGACAGGATTGCCATTGCCGGCGACGGACAGGTCACTATGGGTGAAAACACTATTTTCAAAAGCACAGCCCGAAAAGTCCGCCGTATTTTCAACAACCAGGTCATCGTTGGTTTTGCGGGTTCTGTCGCTGATGCCTTTACGCTCAGCGACCGGTTCGAGGAAATGCTTGTCCAGACAAACGGCAACCTGGAACGCGCGGCTGTCAGCCTTGCCCGGGAATGGCGCGGAGACAAGGTGCTGCGTCAGTTGCAGGCTATGCTGATTGCTGCCAACCAGACGCAAATGCTGATGATTTCCGGGACCGGAGAAGTCATTGAGCCGGACGACGGCATTTGCGCGATTGGCTCTGGAGGGAATTACGCGCTGGCCGCGGCGCGCGCGCTGGTTCTAAATACTGAGCTCACCGCCCGGGAGGTCGCGGAGAAAGCGCTTCATATCGCAGCCTCCATCTGCGTGTTCACCAACGACAATATCATTGTGGAGGATGCCTGATGATGCGTGAACTGACGCCAAGGGAGATTGTAAGGGAACTGGACCGCTTCATCATCGGCCAGGACGAGGCGAAAAGACAGGTGGCTATCGCGCTGCGCAACCGCTACCGCAGAAGCCAGGTGGAAGAAAAACTGCGTGATGAGATCTTTCCGAAGAACATTCTGATGATCGGTCCTACGGGCGTGGGCAAGACGGAGATCGCCCGGCGCCTTGCCAAACTGGTCAATGCGCCTTTTGTCAAGGTGGAGGCCACCAAGTTCACAGAGGTCGGATATGTAGGCCGCGATGTGGAGAGCATAATAAGGGATCTGGCTGAGAACGCGGTAAGGATGGTGCAGGGGGAGCACGAGGAGAGAATTCGCACCCGCGCGGAAGTGCTGGCGGAGGATCGCCTGCTGACACTGCTGTCAAGCCCCCCGCTCAAACAGGCTGCCAATCCGATTGACCTGCTCCTGCGGGGCCGGCAAAAGGAATCCGATCTGAGCGATGAGGAACGCCAGCACCTGACCGGGCGCAGGGCGGAATTGATCCAAAAACTCCGAAATGGCGACCTGGAAGATCACGAGCTTGAAATCGAGGTTGAGGAGGGGACTCCTCAGCTGGAAGTCGGAGGCGCATCCATCAACATCGGCGACATGATGGGCGGAATGATGCCGAAAAAGACAAAGCTGCGCCGGGTCAAAGTCAGAGAAGCGCGTAAAATCCTCATCCATGAGGAAGCGCAGAAACTGATTGACATGGATGCGGTGAAAGAGGAGGCAATCCGAAGGGCTGAGCAGCATGGAATTGTGTTCATTGATGAGATCGACAAGATAGCAGGACGATCCAGCGCATCCTCAGGACCCGATGTGTCCCGTGAAGGTGTACAACGGGATATTCTGCCCATTGTGGAAGGAAGCGTGGTCAACACTAAATACGGCGCTGTGCGGACGGATTTTATCCTGTTCATTGCGGCTGGCGCTTTCCATGTAGCCAAGGTGTCGGACCTGATTCCCGAACTGCAGGGTCGTTTCCCTGTTCAAGTGACACTGAAAAGCCTGACACGGGAAGACTTTGTACGCATTCTGAGTCAGCCGGAAAACGCGCTGACCCTGCAATACACGGCACTGCTGGGGGCAGACAAGGTCATGCTGACGTTTGAGGAGGATGCGCTTTTACAGATCGCCCAGGCTGCCTGCAACCTCAATGATGCCGGGGAGAACATCGGCGCCAGGCGCTTGCATGCGGTGTTTGAGGAACTATTGGAAGATATTTCCTATAACGCCGGTGGGGAAGAGATGCCCGAAGTCGATCTCACCATCACCTCACAGTATGTCCTGGATCATGTCAAGGCCGCGAAAAAAGCCGATCTGCGCAAGCACATCCTGTAAGATCATAATCTTAAAAGCCCTTCATACAGCAGTCCTGAAGGAGGGCTTTTCAATCAAGATACGTGAGAATGGCTTTCCATTCCTCCGCAAGATTGTTCAGTGAATAGGACGCGTTGGCAGCGCTGGTTGAAGGAAGGATATATATCGGTTTTTCCGGCTCTGGGCAGACATTCGCGAGGAATAGCCTTCCAGCTGTCCAGCCGTTGATGAATACGGTCTGGATCGCAGTGCCGCTAACCAGTTCATTGATAGGGTTGATTTTAACGTTTCTGATGCTGTTATCTGATGAGCCCTTGATCTCGCAGCTTTGAATGACATCCCATAATGCGATATGGCGGAAAGCAAGCAAGTGATGCTTCTGAGCGTTTGACTCAGGCATTCTTTCCTTCAGCAGCATGGACAGCAACAGCCAAAAACGATTCTTCGGGTGGCCATAATAAAAACCGGTTTCCCTGGACATCACCGAAGGGAAACTGCCCAGGATCAAAACACGGCTGTCCGGGCAGATGAACGGAGGAATTGGATGTTTGACAAACACTGGATCATCACTCTCCCGTAAAACAGATTAATACAGTTTTACATGGGGTACAAGCCTGCCGCAGCGCTGTGTGTTCTTGTTCCCCCTGTGTTCCGCATGGTATAATTCCTCCGGCGATATGCCAAAGGAGTGACCCATGTTCGAGAAACTGAAAGCCTCCCTGGGTTTTGGTGAAGAGGCGCAGATCAGACCGCTGCGCAAACAGGCGGAAGCCATTGAAGCGCTGGAACCCGGGTTTGAAACAATGAGCAACAGCGAACTGAGGGCTCAGACGGACCTCTTTAAAAATCGCCTGGCCAAAGGCGAAACCCTGGACGACATTCTGCCGGAGGCTTTTGCGGCAGTGCGGGAAGCGTCCAGGAGGACACTGGGTCTGCGCCCCTTTCTGGTGCAGCTCATCGGCGGTATCGTTTTGCACCAGGGCCGGATTGCCGAGATGAAGACGGGCGAGGGCAAAACGCTTACCGCCTGTCTGCCTGCTTATTTAAATGCCCTGACAGGCGATGGGGTGCATATCGTTACCGTCAATGATTATCTGGCGAAGTTCCAGGGCGAGGATATGGGAAAGCTGTTCCGCTTCCTGGGACTTTCGGTCGGCATCATTATCCATGACCTTGACAACGAGCAGCGAAGGCGTGCCTATGCAAGTGACATCACCTATGGCACAAATAATGAAATAGGCTTTGATTATCTGCGCGACAACATGGTTGTTTACAGGAAGGATATGGTGCAGCGCGGACATGCCTATGCAATTGTGGACGAGGTTGACTCCATCCTGATTGATGAGGCCCGTACCCCGTTGATCATCTCCGGACAAGGGGAGAAATCTACTGACCTGTATGAACGCGCGGACCGTTTTGTCATCCGGCTGAAACGCGACACGGACTTTACTGTTGAAGAAAAGGATCGCGCTGTAGTATTCACTGAGGACGGCGCACGAAAGGCAGAGCAAGCTTTCAGTGTTGAAAACCTGAACGACCCGGAGAACAGCGAGCTGAATCATCACCTCATCCAGGCGCTGAAAGCCAACGCGCTTTTCAAGCGCGATGTGGATTATGTCGTGCAAAACGGGGAAGTTGTGATTGTCGATGAGTTCACCGGGCGCCTGATGATCGGCAGGCGTTATTCCGACGGGCTTCACCAGGCGATTGAGGCCAAGGAGCATGTAAAGGTTGAGCGCGAAAGCAAGACGCTGGCAACCATCACCTTCCAGAATTACTTCCGCATGTANNTGTACAAGAAACTCTCCGGCATGACGGGCACAGCCAAGACGGAGGAGGCGGAGTTTCAGGGCATCTATTCGCTGGATGTTGTCCAGGTACCCACCAATATGCCAATGATCCGAAAAGATCTCAACGACATGGTCTATCGATCCAAAAAAGGGAAGTACAATGCAGCTGTTGAGGAAATCGAGCGCCGGCATAAAACGGGGCAGCCCTTGCTTGTCGGTACAATATCTGTTGAGGTTTCAGAGNNCCGCCATGAAGTGCTCAACGCCAAACAGCATGCGCGTGAGGCCGCTATCATTGCCCAGGCAGGTCACCTGAACGCAGTGACCATCGCGACCAACATGGCTGGGCGCGGCACAGATATTCTCCTGGGCGGCAATCCGGATTTCATGGCCCGAAAGTCGTTGCGCCAGGAAGAAGTCCCTGAGGACATCATTGAAGAGGCAACAGGCAAAAATGAGG
>DIWD01000040.1:2412-29492 GCA_002428405.1 bacterium UBA6115 | reverse complement strand
TCGACAATCAGCTTCGCGGCCGCGCCGGACGTCAGGGCGATCCTGGCTCCAGTCAGTTCTTCATATCTCTTGAGGATGACCTCATGCGCCTGTTTGGCGGTGAACGCATCGAACCGCTCATCGGCAAGCTTGGCATGGATGAAAATGAGCCGCTGGCTGCCGGTATACTGACCAGGCAGATTGAAAACGCGCAGAAGCGCATTGAAAGCCGCAACTATGAAGTCAGGAAGAACGTTCTTCAGTATGACGATGTAATGAACCAGCAGCGCGGGCTTATCTATACCCAACGCAGGCAGGTGCTGGAGGGGCAGGACATGCGCCAAACCATCATCAGCATGTATGAGAAACTGTTGGATGAATCAGTGCAGCGTTTCTGCTCGGGTGAGACAAAGGACTGGAACACGGACGGTTTGCGGGAGGAGGTTGAGCGCCTCTGTGTGCCATTTGGGACCATTAAGGCGAATGAAGACGCAATCACCGGCTTTGACCGCGCAGGATTAACAGGTTTCCTGAAGAAAGCAGCGGGGGATTTCTACATCAAACGCGAAGAAGAAATCAAGGCTCTTGGCATCGATATGCGGGAATTGGAACGTTCTATCCTGCTCAGGGCAGTGGACAACCGCTGGATGGATCACATTGATGCAATGGACCAGCTGCGCGACGGTATCGGCCTGCGTGCCTACGCTCAGAAAAATCCCGTGAACGAGTATAAAATGGAGAGCTTCGACATGTTTGAGGAGATGTCGCGGCTGATTCAGGAAGATACGATCCGGTTTCTCTTCCAGCTAAAGATCCAAAAACCTCAGGAACGCAAGGCAGCCGCCAGGGTCACCTCTGAAATCGGTCCCGGCAGTCCCGGAAAAAACACAAACCAGCCTGTCAGAACGAAGCCCGGTGAAAAGGTCGGTCGCAACAGCCCCTGCCCATGTGGCAGCGGCAAGAAATACAAGCACTGCCACGGCCAGTCCGTGAGCGGAAAATAAGGATGATATAAAAATGATACTGGGCTTGGAACAGGTGAAAATAACCCTCGCAGAGCTTCAGGGCGAACTGGAGGAGATTCGGGGCGGCCTGCACATTGAACAGATGCTCCGGGAATTGACAGAGCTGAAGGAAGAAATGGGAGCGCCCGGATTCTGGGACAACCTTGAACAATCCACCCTGGTCAATAAGCGCATCTCAACCCTGGAGACTAGGATCAATCATTACACAAGCCTCCTGCAGCAGCGGGACGACCTGGAAGTCATGATTGGACTGGCCGAGGAAGAAAATGACGCGGATGCCGCTACTGAAGCCGAAAACGAACTTCTAGAGCTGAAGGGGAAAATCGCGGCATTGTCACTTGAAACCCTGATGCGCGGGGACTATGACGACAGCAACGCCATCCTCTCCCTGCATGCGGGCGCCGGTGGGACCGAGGCGCAGGACTGGACCCAGATGCTTTACCGTATGTACACCCGTTACTGTGAGCGCATGGGGTTTAAAGTGACTTTGCTTGACTACCTGGAGGGGGATGAGGCGGGAATCAAATCAGTCTCCTTTGAAGTGGACGGCGAAAATGCCTATGGCTACCTGCGCGGTGAGAAAGGCGTACATCGTTTGGTGCGCATCAGCCCCTTTGACTCGAATGCCCGGCGCCACACCTCTTTTGCTTCCCTTGACGTTGCGCCGATGCTGGAAGGGGACAGTGACATTGTCATCGACATGGAAGAGGTCCGTGTGGACACCTACCGCTCCACTGGCGCAGGAGGCCAGCATGTCAACAAGACAGACTCAGCCGTACGGATGACGCACCTTCCCAGCGGCATCGTCGTTTCATGTCAAAACGAGCGTTCCCAGGTTCAGAACAAAGAGATGTGCCTGCGCATGCTCAAGGCCAGATTATTGGAACTTCGTGAACGTGAGAATGAGGATAAAATGGCCGAAATCAAAGGAGAGATGAAAAAAATCGAATGGGGAAGCCAGATTCGTTCCTACGTTTTCCAGCCGTATACCATGATCAAGGACCACCGCACCGGTTATGAGTCCGGTAACATCGATGACGTGATGAATGGCAATCTGGAAGGCTTCATCACCGCCTACCTGAAAATGCAGTGATGCGTCTGCGGATAGGAAACTCCGTGGGCAATACGGATGCGAAGAGCTCTCTTACAATGTTTTCTTTGATAGGTATACTGTTCCTGGCTTTCATTTTTCTTGCTGTCCGTTTGCTTTTTTTACCCGCCTTGAATCAGGGAACCCTATCATCCCTGTTTTATGATCACGCCGATACCCGTGTTTCAAGCATATCCAAATCAGAATATCCCGCGCTGGCGGAAGCCATTTCCGGTTACCTGGCCGGGAACAGGGACACAGCGCAGTATGAGGTGATAAAAAACGGGAATTTACAGCCCTCGTTTCATGAACGCGAACTGGAGCACCTGAAGGATGTAAAGTCCCTGGTGGAGGTATCCGTGCTGTTGAGGAATCTTGTCTTACCACTTATCGCGCTTGTTTTCCTTGTGCTGTTCATCAAAAAAGACCCCCCGAATCTCCTTCCTGGCATGCTGGCTAAAAGCGCACAGATTGCCGCGGCGGAGGCACTCGGCTTCATCCTGCTGATTGTTCTATACGCAGGCGTTGATTTTGATCATGTGTTTACCATGCTTCATCAAGCGGTATTCCGAAACGATCTTTGGCTGATGGACCCTCAGACAGATTTGATGATTCAACTGATGCCGCAGGCTTTCTTCAGCGCTTATGCGCAAAAAGCCATGCAGAGCATCCTTCTTCTGCTCCTGTTGATTCTGGCGGCGGCAACAGGTTTTAGAGCCATTCTAAGCCGGAGGGCCAGATGACCTATTTTGAAGACATGAAAAGAGAAAGCGTCACGTCCTGGAATGGCCCGGTCCGTATTCTGGCGATTGAAACCTCCTGCGATGAGACTGCGGCGGCGGTTGTTGAAGATGGGCGCAGGATCCTTTCCAATGCGGTATATTCCCAAATCCCGCTGCATGTGCCGTATGGAGGTGTTGTGCCTGAAATCGCCAGCCGATCACATGTGGAAAAGATCGATGCGGTGGTTAAAGCCGCTGTATCTGAAGCGAATCTGAGTTTAGAAGACATTCATGCGGTTGCTGTCACCAATGGGCCCGGCCTTGTCGGAGCTCTGCTGGTTGGAGTGAGTTATGCCAAAGGACTGGCCTATGCGCTGAACAAACCCTTGATTGCCGTTCATCATATACAGGGACACATCAGCGCGAATTACCTGGTCTTCCCGGAATTGAAACCACCCTTCCTGTGTCTGGTAGTATCCGGCGGCCACAGCCATTTGGTGGAGACGCTTGACGATGGCTTTCATTTGCTGGGAGGCACACTGGATGACGCGGCTGGGGAGGCTTTTGACAAAGCAGCCAGGGTACTGGGCCTTTCATACCCGGGCGGACCAAATCTTGACAGGCTGGCGGAGGAGGGGAATCCCAACGCTTATCATCTGCCCCAGCCCAAAACCGCGGGGGAGTATAACTATAGCTTCTCAGGGCTGAAGACCGCATTCATCAATCTTTTACACGGCATTCAGCAACGTGGGGAACCATTCAGCCAGGCGGACATGGCTGCATGCTTCCGGCTGTCTGTGGTCAAACACCTCATAGAAAAGGCGATGAAAGCGTGCCGTGAACGCGGGTGGAGGACTATTGCGCTGGCGGGTGGTGTCTCCGCCAATTCATTGCTTCGCCAGGAGATGCAGCGGTCCTGTGATGAATCGGGAATAAAGCTATTATTGCCGCCGCTGGAGCTGTGCGGGGACAACGCCGCGATGATCGGGGCTGCGGCGTATATTCAGTTTCAAAAGGGCGACTATGCCGGAATGAATCTCAATGCCGAGCCCTGCCTGCCCCTATTGTTCAATCCGTAGGGTAAACCGGTGGATTTCCGCCCTTGTGCCTACGCGCAAAGGCAGGATGGATGTGCCCACTCCACTGCTGACATGGATGACCGCGCCGTTTTCATAATACCAGCCCGCGCGGTAACGATCGCCATAACGGCTGGATGAATGGAGGCTGCGCCCACATAGGACTATTTGCCCGCCGTGTGTGTGCCCGCAAAGAGCCAGGTGGAAAGAAAAACCTGATGAAAAGGCCTCCGGAAGCAAATCTGGTGAGTGCGGGGCGAAAATCACAAAATCAGCCTCTCTTGACTCTTCAATCAAGGCCGCGAAGTCGGGTTTCCCGCATTGAATGTCATCCGGCGCGCAAACCGCAAGCGTTTTGCCTTCTCTGTTTAGCTTCCATACGTCATTGACCAGCGGGATGACGTTCTTCTCCCTCATTTCATCAAGCAATGGGCTGATCTTTTCGTTTTTCTTTCCATAATCATGGTTTCCCAGCACGGCCAGCACAGGGGTTGATGCCGGGAAGGGATGGATGGATTGAAAAAATAAGATGGAGTTTTCAAGATTGTCTCCGTAATCTCCGCCCAGAATGACAATATCAGCATTGAGGGAAAGGAGCTGCTGACAGAGCATTATCGCTTGGTCTTTGGTGAAATAATTACCAAAGTGGATGTCAGAGGCATATGCGATGCTCAGGCCATAAAATGGGTAGGGGAGGCGCTTCAGGGGAATCTCATCTTTACGTATTTCCAAATGCCCTGCTAGATAAAAAGGATACAGAACGGCTTTATTTCTTGGAATGTGCTTTAGCAGCGGCGGCAGGATTCTTTCCGCGATTTGTTTTAAAACCATCTTGATTCCTCACATTGCCCTTTAGGTTGACGCATTCAGCAGGGATTCCTACAATGATACCAGTGTTTTGGCAATACTTGCCAGGCGCGTGAATGCAGTATATCACAGATTGGGATTTCACCTGAAAGGCTGAAGCATGAGCGGACATAATAAAAAGCAAGCACTGATTGTTATCCTGGTTCTAATCCTGGCCTTGCTGGTCAGCATGCTGCTCACTGACCGGCCCTCTGAGCCCCAGGCGCGGGACACGGATGCCATCCTAAAGCCAACCGCCGGTGTGAATGGCCAATCTGACGTGAGAACGGATTGGCAGGAGGCGCCTGCCGAAATCAATAAAAACGGCATCTTTACCTCAAGGGACGATGTTGCGCTGTATCTACACACATACGGCAATCTGCCGGAAAATTTCCTCACAAAGACCCAGGCACACGCTTTGGGCTGGCAAGGAGGCGATTTACGCCCATATGCTGAGGATGCTTGTATCGGCGGAGATATCTTCAATAACTATGAAGGGCTGCTCCCAAGAAAAGCCGGGAGGGTTTATTACGAATGCGACATCAATACCCTTGGTATGGATAGCCGGGGTGCGAAGCGAATCGTTTATTCAAGCGACGGATTGATCTATTATACTGATGACCATTACATGAGTTTCATATTGCTTTACGGGGAGGATGCATATGCGGAAGATTAGGCTGGACGGCAGAAAAATGGATTCCCGGACGCAGGCGCATTCCTATCTCCAGCGTATGTTGACGCTGCCTGAATATTACGGCGCGAACCTGGACGCGCTGGCAGATTGCCTGAGTGAAGTGAGTGGAGTCGTAATAATTATGGCGTACAGTGAGGCGATGAAGAACTCGCTTGGAGAGTATGGCGTCAGGCTGCTTGAGGTACTAAAAGCTGCAGGAGCAGGCAGGACTGATTTCTTCTTCAGACAGACGAGCAAATAAAATATGCGGGTGTGGATACTGACCTGATGAATATAATATCAGAATGGCCGCTATTCTGCCGTTTGTGTCATGTTTTGCACAAAGGATGAGTTTGAACTTTAGAAGTTCTTTCAATAGAAATCTGCCTCTGGAGCTATTATACTGCACATAGAATAATCAAGTGTGGGGGATTGCCCATAACTATGAAGGAGGAAAGTCATGTCAAGCGTAACACTTAAGAACATCTACAAGGTCTATCCCGGTAACGTAACTGCTGTCAGCGATTTTACACTGGACATCCAGGACAAGGAGTTTGTTGTACTCGTCGGTCCGTCCGGCTGCGGGAAATCAACCACACTGCGGATGGTTGCCGGCCTTGAGGAGATTACCGACGGGGAGCTCTACATCGGTGACAAGCTGGTCAATGACGTAGCGCCAAAGGACCGTGATATCGCGATGGTTTTCCAGAACTATGCCCTCTATCCGCACATGACGGTTTATGACAACATGGCCTTCGGCCTGAAGCTGCGCAAGACGCCAAAAGACGAAATCAAGCGCCGCGTCGAGGCCGCTGCCCATATTCTGGATATTGAATATCTCCTGAACCGCAAGCCGAAAGCGCTTTCCGGCGGCCAGCGCCAGCGTGTCGCTCTCGGACGCGCCATCGTACGCGAGCCCAAGGTCTTTCTGATGGATGAACCTCTCTCCAACCTTGATGCCAAACTGCGCGTCGCCATGCGTACGGAAATCACCAAGCTCCATCAGCGGCTGCAAACCACATTCATCTATGTTACCCATGACCAGACCGAGGCCATGACCATGGGCTCCCGTATCGTCATCATGAAGGATGGCTTCATCCAGCAGGTGGATACACCTCAAAACAACTATGATTATCCTGTCAACAAATTTGTCGCCGGTTTCATCGGCAGCCCCCAGATGAACTTATTTGATGTCGTCCTGCAAAAGGAGAATGGCAAGGTTGTCGCAGTGTTCGGAGACAACAAGATCGTTGTGCCTGAAGAGAAACTCAAGAAGTTCAAGGACGAAGATCACTTTGGCAAGGAAGTCGTTATGGGTATCCGCCCGGAAAACATCTCCGACACACCCGAAGTTGTTGCGGCTCATCCTGAAGCAGGATTCAAGGTGCATATTGAAGTGACAGAGCTCATGGGTTCTGAAACCTATCTTTACATGAGCACGACTGGCAAGGATGACAACATCATCGCCCGCGTAGACCCGCGGACCAAAACAAAAATCGGAGACGATATCACCGTGGTAATGAACACAAGCCGGCTGCACTTCTTCGATAAGGAGACGGAGGAGACCTTGCTGAACCGATAATCCTATATGATAGCCGACCCGCCATCATGGCGGGTTTTTTGTTTGCAAATTGTAACATTTCGGAAACATTGACGTATAATAATGCCAAAACAGACTTTAGTCTGAAAACAAGTTCGTGTGGACAGCCGCTGGGATAAGCAACAATCTCATCCTGTGGATAACACGCGAAAATTTTCTTAAAATACCTTTCAAAAACGAAAACTGCAGGTATTTCATCATTATCGTCTGAAAACAGTGGATAAACATGTGGACAGTGTGGATAGAACAAGCGTTTGATTGACAGGGACAGCATCGATGTATATTCATTTCATCAAACTCATAATCGATTGTCGCTGTGCAGAATTGAACTGAATGCTTTATAAACTTGTGTAATTATTCACATTATCTCAAGCCTTATTCAATATCCAGACTGTTGATGATCTTTAAAAAGCATTAAAGACTGTTCTGATGCTCATTATAAAATTGTGTGATATAATTTTCCTGAGACAGTTATGAAAGGAAAGCAGCAAGCATTGATTTGTAATATTTGGCTGATGCGCCTGTCATGCGTATGACGATCATCGCTGTTGGAAAGCAAAAAGATAAAGGATTCGATCTTGCCGCGAAGGAGTATTTGCGCAGATTGACCCGGTACTGCAAGATCGAGCTGATTGAGTTGCCGGATGAAAAGGATCCGGGCGCCGCGTCAGAAAAAGACATGATCAACACGCTGAAACTGGAGGGGGATAGGATACTGAATCGCCTGAAGCCGCAGGATTATGTCATCGTGTTGGGAATCAACGGAAAACAACAGGACAGCCTCACTTTCAGTGAACAAGTCAGAGAATGGCGCGACCAGTCTGTCTCCATTGTTTTTGTCATAGGCGGCTCGATGGGTCTTGGAGAAGAAATATATAAAAGAGCTGACAAGACGCTGTCCCTGTCTGAAATGACCTTCCCTCATCAGCTGGCCCGTGTCATGATGTTGGAACAGCTGTATCGGGCATTTAAAATCATCTCAGGAGAGAGGTATCATAAGTAAAATGCGCCTGCTCCAGCTACGTTTGCATCAATTCCGATCCTACCAGCAGCTTGCGGTGATGCCTCCGGAGGGCATCACTGTATTCATCGGGGAAAACGGAGCGGGGAAAACCAATCTCCTTGAAGCAATCCATTTATGCTGCCTTGGCCGCAGCCACCGCACTTCCAATGACCGGGACATGATCAGAATTGGCAGCAAGACCTGCGCTGTGCACGCGCGCATTCAGCGCATATCGGTGCAGGACGAAGTCGGGGTCCGGTTGTTCTCCCAGCAAGGTGAGCGGAAACTCATCTATATCAATGGAAAAGTTGTCCAGCGCATCGGCGAGCTGATGGGACACATGACCTGTGTCATGTTTTCGCCAGAGGATCTTGAACTTGTCAAAGGCTCGCCCCAGGGACGGCGCGGATTTTTGGATATGCTCCTTTCCCAGAGCCAGGCTGCCTATTTCTACGCGATCCAGACTTACGGATCCATCCTTCGCCAACGCAATGCGCTGCTGAAAGAAATTGTCCGGGGTAAAGCGGATGCCGGGCAGCTTGACATCTGGGACGAACAGCTGTCCAAGGCTTCAGTCCCGATTGTGCGGCAAAGAAGGGACGCGGCAATGGCGATCAGCCAAGCCGCCAAAGAGCATTACGCTTTTATATCAGGCCGAAGGAATGAGCACTTTTTTCTTCGTTACCAGGGGACACTGGATGAAAGCATCGATCCGGAGAAAGACTTGATGGAACAGTTAAAATCCAGCAGGGCGGATGACCTGCGGAAACTGTCAACAGGGCCAGGCCCGCACAGGGATGATTTGAGGATGATGCTTGCCGAACAGGAGATGCGCTCCTTTGCTTCCCAGGGTCAGGCCAGGACTGCGGCACTTGCTATGCGGCTGGCGCAGATTGACATATTGAATAAAGCGCATGGGGAAGCGCCGCTGTTATTACTGGATGATGTTCTGAGTGAACTGGATGAGGGAAGGCGCGCAAGGCTCCTCGTCAGGCTTTCCAGCATGCAAACGCTCCTGACCTGCACTGATTTGAACGGACTGGACGGCATCAGGCCAAACTGTGTCCTGAAGGTAAAAGATGGGATAGTCAGCGAATAACTATAGCAGTGGAAAGTGCAGAACCGTCCCGCGCCATCTTTCCAAAAACGCGCTGGCTGTATTCGGGCGTTTGTCTGGATCATCTGAAACCGCTTGCTTTGCGGTTTCATACAGCAGGGAGCCAGCTTCCCAGCCAGTCCCATTCGTGATTGCCCGATTTCCAAAAAAAGTGAAAGCCAATGCTCCCATGACATATATATTACTCTTTTCATCCAATTTTGCACCGGGAGCATATCCTTCCGGAGGCATATAAAATGGCGAGCCGGGCATTTTTGGATAGGGCGTTTTGGCGGGCATCAGCACCATGTTGTCTGCCGAGCAGATGATTGCGTCGAAGCGCGAGAAATCAATCAGGATATGACGGTCCGAAAATCCTGAAAGGACATAGTCCCGGTTTGAAGCTTGAACCATAAAATCAGCAAGCCCGTCAAACAGGCGAAGCCTTGTCTGAATGGGCAATTCACGCATTGCGCGCATATGAGCTTCAAGCGGGGCAAGAGCAAAGCCATCAAACCAGTCAAAGACAAGTCCGAAACCGCTGACGTTTTCAAAACGGGAAACCTTCCGGCTCAGTTTCGGGTGCTTTAACTGATCATATTTTTCTTCAGCCGCCTTTAACCTTTGCACCGCTGCCTGAGGATCCCCCGCGTAATTCAATGTCGGGGCGCCTGCGTATTTGATAAAATGCTTCACTCCGCGTAATTCCATCCCAAAGCACAGATTGCCGGAAACAAGACGGTCAAACACGCAGAATGCATGCCCGTATTCCTTAAGCCAGCTGATATCATGGAAACATTTCAGCTCAATATCCAGCCCGTCAAGCGCTATCTTAATCATATGTCCGCATTTTCTGAATTTCTCTTCCTCAAGCTCCATGAGATCAAAGACTTACTTGTTCCTGTAAAGACGGCATGCTGGCGGCCGTTCACATGAAGAAATGATGATATTTGCCGGCGCCAACAAGATATAAGACATAAAATGACTTACCTTGCTGATGCTGAGTGGATTATAGCAGGATGACTGCAGAGCCGCAAACTGCATCCGCCACGCCGAATAACCGCATTGGCTGCATTGTTTCATCCGGGGCGGCAAGGGGTATGTAATCATTACTAAACGAAGGAGGTTTGAAATGAAATTCGCTCTGCCTGAACTAAAATACGCGTATAATGCGCTGGAACCCTATATTGACGAAAACACAATGAGAATCCATCATACCAAGCACCACCAGGCTTATCTGGACAATCTGAATAAAGCACTTGAAGGAACCATATATGCTGAGTGGGACATTGAGAAGATCATCAGGAACCTGGCGGAACTGCCTGAGAATCTTCGCATAGCGGTGCGGAATAATGGCGGCGGATACTTCAACCACAGCCTGTTCTGGGAAATCATGGGCCCCGGTGGAACTGGTCAGCCCGAGGGGAAACTGCTTGAAAAAATCATTGAAACCTTCAACAGCTTTGATCAGTTTCAGGAATTATTTGAAAATGCCGGAAAGTCCCAGTTCGGTTCCGGATGGGCCTGGCTGACTGTTGAAAACGGCAAACTGATCATTGAAAAGACCCCCAATCAGGATAGTCCCCTGACCAACGGACGCGTCCCCATTCTGTGTGTTGACGTATGGGAACATGCTTACTATCTCAAGTATCAGAACCGCAGGCCAGAATACCTGAAGAACTTCTGGCAGGTCGTGAACTGGAATGAAGTCTCAAAACGCTTTGAAATGGCGATGAAAGGCTGAACCATAATAAGACAGGACCCGTCGCATTTGCAGACGGGTCCTTGTTTTTTGATGCCGATTACATGGCCGGTTCAGTCTGATGCGTAAGGCATCACGGCGACAATTTCATCCTCAATATAAATGAGGTAGTAAAGGTTGCTGCCGTTTGAGAGGTAGTTGTTGACAAAGCTCAGCGCGTCAACCGCCCTCACTGGATGCTGCTTGGTGCCGTAATAAAACAGGCAGTTGGCTGCGGTTTTATACTTATACAAATATACTGTATCATTAATGAATGTGGAGATATTTGTCTTGGGTTGGTAATTGACTGTCACCAAATCAGCTGAAATGGTCGCAATTCCGTCGGCAAGGTCAATTTGGGTAATATATCCTGCAGACACGCGCGTGCGCCGTTCACTGGGGCGCCTCTGCAGATATATCGTATAAGTGTTCTGCGCGGTCAGCTGATTGGCTGCGTCGTATGCGGAAACAGTCACCTGCACTGTCTGCGGGTCATTGCTCATTTCGATGATATGGGATTTTTGGCCGCTTTGAACCACCTGGCCGTTGACGGTTACTATAGAGGTAGGGGATGATGTGACCGGAGTGAAGGTGATTCTGGATACCCAGCTTGCAACTGTCAGGAGATAAGTGTTCTGGTAGGGATCAAATGAGGCGGGCAGCATTTTTCCGGTATTAGGCGCGTTATGCTCAAGGCTCACAAGGCGGTCGGGCGGCAGTGAACCTGGCGGCATCGCAAAGGCATTGGGCAGAAGCGCCAGGGTCAATGTCAGAATAATCAGGATCATGAATGTTCTTTTCATAGGCTTGCCTCCTTGCGTTTTTCATCCATAAAACGTTCATTAATTTGGTTTTCATGCATTGATGAAGCTTATTCCCTGATAAAAGCGTCATATATTGCGTTGACCGCGCGGTTCAGGTCTTCTTCGGCAATGCCGAGGATAATGGAAAGGTCACTGGGCGCCTGGAACATGGTACGGATAATGATGCCCTGCTCTGATACCGCGCTGAACAGCCTGGCAATGGTTCCATGCTGTTTGAAAACACCGGCGCCGACACAGTCAACAAGCGCCAGACCGTCCTGAATGCTGATCGTGTCCGGGTGGACCGAATCCTCAATCTCTCTGATGATTTGCTCCTGCTTGCCTCCCAGTGCTGCGGAGGAAACCATCACGCACAACGCGTCGATCCCTGTTGGAAGATGTTCAAAGTTGATCTTATGACGTTCAAGTATTGACAATACTTTTCTGCCGAATCCTATCTCTTCGTTCATCCTGTTCTTTTCCATCACAATCACTGAAAACCCGCGTTTCCCGGCGATACCGGTTACAGTAGGGACCTTTGATTGCTGCCTTGTACTTTGCTGGATGATTGTGCCGGGGTGCAGGGGATCCATGGTGTTCCTGATGCTTGTGGGGATTCCGGCGTTGCGGACCGGGAATACAGCATCTTCGTGCAGCACCGTGGCGCCCATATAGCTCAGCTCTCTCAGCTCCTGATAGGTCAGAAGTGAAATATAGCTGGCGTCGTGTACAATGCGGGGGTCGGCAGAACGGAAGCCAGTGATGTCAGTCCAGTTTTCATACAAGTCCGCATCGATCGCGCCCGCGGCCAGTGCGCCGCTGACGTCACTGCCGCCGCGTGAAAAAGTAATGATGTTTCCGTCCTTATCTGCTCCGTAAAATCCCGGCAGTACAGCCCTTTCATGGCGCAAAAGCGCGTTGCGCAGCAGCCGGTACGTTTTCTTATCGTCAAGCTTGCCGTTTTTTCTGAAACGGACTACATCAGCAGCGTCAATAAATGGCAATTTCATCCATCTGGAAAACAGCAAGCCGCACAAATATTCCCCACGGCTTGCAACAAAGTCGCGGTTGGCTCCTGAGAGGATTGCTTCCATAATCTCATCAAGTTCCTTGTCCAGGCAGCCGGGCATATCCAGGTCTTCAGCGATGCTGACAAACCTGTTTCGTATCAGGGTGAAAGTCTCAAGAAACGGCTCCCCGTTTCGGGCTTTGTGCTGGACATCTATCAGCAAGTCAGTGATTTTCTGGTCCTGTTCAAACCGTTTGCCCGGCGCGCTGACAACAATGTATCTTCGCTCAGCGTTGCTGTTGATAATATTCCTGACCTTTCGGAACTGCTCTGCGTCTGAAAGGGAAGTGCCGCCAAATTTCGCGACAATCATTGAAAGCCCTCACATCCTTATTTTTCTTCGCTATATTTTTCAAGAAAGGGGAATAGATCTATTCTCCCCATGATGGATCTCACCTCCGCGGCACCATTTCAGATAACTCAGCGCATGCCGCTGCCCTGTCATTTCCAAGTCATCCCGATAAACTGGGTCATGAAATCCTTCCACGCAGATATTGCCTTTATATCCGTTGAGACGGAGGATAGAGAGGATATCGCACCAGTTGCAGTCGCCAAAGCCGACTGTCCTCTGAAGCGCATATTGATTGGAGGGAAAGAAAACACCTTCATCCTTCACAGCCCTCCAATCCAGACTTGCGTCCTTGCCATGGACATGGATCACCTTATTCGCCCATTTTCGCAGCTGCGGAATGGGATCGATCAATTGTACCATCTGGTGCGCCGGTTCCCACTCCAATCCCAGCGCGGGCGAAGGGACTTCATTGAAGATCATCTCCCAGGCACGGGGATTGAATGCGATATTGCACGTTGTCCTCTGCCAGTTGCCACCCATCGGACAATTTTCCAGGGCGATGCGAACGCCCCTGTCTTCCGCGCGCTTGCAAAGCTCGCGGAAGACCTTGACAAAGCGATGAAAGGATGCCTCCGCCGGCTTGCCCTCATAAGCCCCGGCGAATGTGGACACAATTTCAGCGCCGTATAATCCTGCCGAGTCAATTGCCCGCTCCAGTTGGGTGACATGCTCAGGATTCTCAACCGGGTTGCAGTAGATACCAAGCGATGTGATTGTCGTTCCGTTTTTTGAGGCCAGCTGCTTGATTAAAGGCCCTTGCAGCTCAATCTCAACACCCGAAAAGGACATGTGAAAATTGACAGACAAGGTTTCAAACCCAGCATCAAGGAATCTATCCAGCCACTTTTCCGGCTCATGGCTCGGCAGGCAGCTGCCTATCAGAATGTCGCTCTCCGGCCGTTCCCGCATGTTATCCGCTCCTACCATCCTCAACTGACGAATAATGTCAATAAGCGGATTGTAGCACAGACGCTACGGGCGTTCAACGGACCTGCCATTCCGTGACAAAGCATAGGTGCTATGCTATAATTTCCCTATGAAAAAACGCAAATGCGCATGCGGAAAGGGTTTATGGCGAAACTGACCAGGGAAAAACGCAGCATGCTGCTGAATATCGGGTTTATCATCCTGACTCTCCTGCTTGTCCTGTACCTGGTCTCCCAAGCCGGTGACATCAGCCAGATCGTCGGCGCTTTTCAAAGGATCAATCCCATCTGGCTTATCGGCGCTTTTGGTTGCGTTGCCATCCATGTTTTACTGGAGGGATTGATCCTTCGGACATTTTTTTATTTTCAGCAGGTTAAAATCAGGTTATCTTCCTGTAATCTGGTTGGCCTTATTGGAATCTATTATTCCTCCATCACTCCTGCGGCATCAGGCGGGCAGCCTATGCAGGCTTTCGCAATGAAGAAACGAGGCGTCTCAACAGGCATCGGATATTCGGCCCTTGCGATCAAGTTTTTCTGCTGGCAATGCGCGATGCTGCTGATTGGCGCCTTTTTATGGATTTCTTCGGGAAGCTATGTTTACAGTATCCTCGGTAAAGGAGTCTGGCTGGTCACACTCGGTTTTTCCCTCAATTCCTTGATGGTTATCCTTGTTATTCTCTTAGCCATCAACCGAAACCTGGTGCGTGTGATCATAGTTTTTGTAGTGAATATGGGCTTCAGACTCCGACTCATCAAGGATAAGTCCAAGACATCATCGCGCCTTGACGCCGCGACGAATGATTTTCATTCCAGTGTTGAGATTTTGACTAAGCATCCGGGCCAGTTTCTGCTGCTTTTCACCCTGTCACTGATTCAGGTCACTGCCCTGATGAGCGTGGTATACTTTATTTACAGGGGTTTTTCGCTTGTCAGCAACAATTATCTTCAGGTTCTGACGATTCAGTTTCTGCTTTACATCACTGCCTCTTTTACACCCCTTCCAGGCGCATCAGGCGCTCAGGAAGGCGGATTTTATTTCTTTTTCAGGAGTTTTTTCCCGGATTCCATGATTTTTGCAGCCCTGCTGATCTGGCGATTCATGACCTATTATCTGTTCATTATTGCAGGGTTCTTTGCCGTCATTATCGACCAGACATTTTCAATGCGAAGGAAGAAAAGAGATGCGCGTGTGGAGATATCAGAAGAAGAGACATTGACTGAAACAGAGGGGGACGAATGAAGAAAATCCTTGTATCTTTACTTCTTATTGCGTTTTTGCTGCCGATGGTTGCTTTTGCGGATAATGAACTTTATACCATCCGCACACTGCTGCCAAACGAGCAATACCTCATCAGGACAAAGCTGAAAGGCGAATGGTCATCCAATGCGCCGAATATTACTGAAGTAAATACGGATGGAGTGGTTACCGCACTGTCTGAAGGCGAGGCCGTTATCACCTTGATAAACAAAGGGAAATCGGTATTGACCCGCTCTTTCCAGGTCAAAGTAAACCTGCCTGTACCTGAGGAAATCACAGCTGCCATCGACCTTGCCCTTTCAGAATGGGAGATCGCCTCAGGCTCCGGTTTCAAACGCAACAACAAGTACACCATCTGGTATTACGGCCCCAATGCCAGCTTCGGCTGGTGCGGCGCTTTCACCTCCTATTCGCTGGGTGAAGCCGGCGTTCCCCAGGCGTCGACTGACACTTACAGTAAACTGACCCCCCTGCCTGACGGACAGCCCTATGGCGTGAGGGAAGCGGGGGTTCCCAAACTGCTGACCGGATATACCAATATAGATAGGATTACCAACATCCCCCGCCCGGGATACCTGGCGATTTATGGGGACAGGGGAGGTTACAAGACAAAGCATGTCGGACTGGTTACACGCGTGGAAGACAGGGGAGATGGCATCTACCTTCTGGAAACGGTGGAAGGCAACCTGTCCAGCCGAATCAAGCGGCTGACCTACTTATATGACAGCAAAATGAAGGACCCGCAGCGGAACATGTCCATGCTTCCTGAGGAGGAGCAAGTCAACACAGAAGTCTTTCAGTACCGCCTCAGCAGCGAGGACTGGCGCGTGACTGCTTTTGCGCAGACCTGGTATTGACATCATGACAGACCATCATTTTTTTAGCTTGAGGGAGAGAAATGAAGACATTGATCTATGCGCACCGCGGCGCTTCTGGCTATGCGCCTGAGAACACATTGGAGGCATTTCAACTGGCGGCAGAGCAGGGAGCTGACGGTGTCGAACTGGATGTGCATCTCAGCCGGGATCGTCAGTTGATCGTCGCGCATGACGAGCGGATAGACCGCGTGTCAGATGGCAGCGGCCTCATCTGCTGCATGACACTCAAGGATATCAAGATGCATCTGTTCAACCTGACACATCCGGAGTATACGCAGGCGAAAGCACCGACACTTGAGGAAGTGATTGGCCTGCTGAAACCTACAGGACTGAAAATCAATATTGAACTGAAGAACAGCCGGCTGCCATACACGGGTATGGAAGAGATATGCCTCAATTTGGTTGAAAAAACCGGCATGAGCGAGCGGGTCATTTACTCCTCCTTCAATCATTATTCCTTGCAGATCATCAAGCGAATCAATCCGAAGGCCGTTTGCGGCCTTCTGTATGACTGCTGCCTCTTCAAGCCGGCGGAATACCTGTCCAAAACGGGGATGGATGCGCTGCATCCGCACTATTCGGATTTACTGATGAATCCCGAGGAATATCAGCAAGCAAAGGAACAGGGGGGATTGGTCAATGTCTGGACAGTCAATGATGACCGGGATATGAGAAAGGTTCTGGACTTTGGAGCGGATATTCTCATTACAAACTATCCTGACCGCGCAAGAGTGGTCGCAGGCTGAGAACGAGGGTCAGGGAATGCGCAGGGCCAACAGCCTTACTTGTTTATGTTTGACGCGGTTATTCCCGGATGGTATGATTCGATTCAAGATTAGCGGAGAGGAATGAAATTTAATGTCAGGTCATTCGAAATGGGCCAATATAAAGCATAAAAAAGGCAAAGCGGACGCGCAGCGCGGACAGTCTTTTACTAAAATCGGGCGTGAAATCGCGATTGCCGTTCGCGAAGGGGGAGGCGATCCGACAGTCAATGGAAAATTGAGGGATATCATCGCAAAAGCAAAAGCCGTCAATATGCCCAATGACAATATCAGCCGCAGCATCAAGAAGGCGGCCGGCGAGTCGGATAACGTGATCTTTGAAGAAATCTCATATGAAGCCTATGCGCCTGGCGGAATTGCTCTGATTGTGGAAGTTGTCACTGATAACCGCAACCGTACAGGGTCCGAGGTAAGGCATATTCTGGAGAAACATGGCGGTTCCCTCGGCACGACAGGATCAGTCAGCTATATGTTTGATTTCAAGGGTTTGCTGCTGATTGAGCGTGCGGCGGGCATCATCGAGGATGACCTGATGATGCATGCCCTTGATGCGGGAGCGGAAGATGTTCAGGTCTGCGAAGAAGGATTTGAGGTTTATACAGCGCCCAATGATTTCTCCGCGGTGCGTGAGGCGCTTGAAGCAAAGGGTTATACCTTCCTTACCGCAGAAAGGCGGAAGATTCCGCAGACAACAATCAGCATCCAGGACATAGAAATCTTGGGAAAGGTCCGGAAAATCATAGAACTATTGGAAGATAATGACGACGTGATGGAAGTGTTCCACAATGCTGAACTGCCAGAGGAAGAAGAAGAGGAGTAACAGGCCTTCCATACTGATACCAGTGCCGCTGCCTGAATGAATATCAAGATTTTCTATAATGAAACCGCTGAACTCAGCGGTTTTTTCAATATGCCGTGCCATTCCCAACCGTATCTTCGCATCCATATTTCCTGCGGCTGCCGAAACGGCGGCAGGATGTAAAGATGCTTTGATATGATTGGGGGAATGCTGCCGGAATTATCTCTTTGGCTGCTGCTGATTGACCTGTGTCCAGTCCTTTTGGGGCAGTTCAAGCAGGGACGGCGGAAGCACACCCTCCCTTCTGAGTATAAAACCCAGATCGCAGTTAAGGTTGCGTCTGCCGCTTGGCACAAGGATGTTTTCTGAATACGCAGTCAGACCTTCTCCGCTTCGCAGGATGCTTGCGACCAGCGGGAACACTGATTGCTGCTTTGTTGGCCTTAATTCATCAGGCATCGTGACCTGGATGGAATAAGTGCCCGGATAAAGATCAGCAATCAGATAACGGCCATATGCATCGGTTGAAGTCTGCGCCGCAATTTGGCCGTACTGGTAAAGCACGATTTCTATTCCAGGAATGCCAGGCTCACCTGCGTCCTGCATTCCATCGCCGTCAGAATCCAACCAGGCAAAGTCACCCAGTTTTCCCATCGCGCCGATGCCGATGTCCTGGTTCTGCCTTTGTTCACCCATACTTAACCTGAATATCCCGCTCTTTCCGGAGTTGCCCCCAGCATCCGCAAGATTCGCAGTGATGACGCTGGGTCTGCCCGCAGTGTCCACTGCGCGGGCGAAACGGTAGCCAGGCTGCAGCGCGGTGCTCAGCGTGTAATCAACAGGCATAAGGCGTGTGAATTCGAAGTGCCCATTGGCGTCCGTAGATGTCTCCTGCAACGGGTTCCCGTTAGTATCGTTGAGTGTGATGGACAGGCCCTCGATGCCATCCAGGCTCCCGTCCATATTCCAGACAGTTCCAAAAAGACCGGATAGCTGCACAACAGCAAGTTCGATGCTGGTATTTGTTTGGTCAAGAGCAATATCGGATGTCCATAATGCGCCATCCTGTGTGGCTGATTCAGGCGCTGTCAACAGATGGTCCTCTGGCAAACTGATCTTCAGCTCATATTTTCCCGGGTATACAGGGGACTGGGAAAAAGCGCCCTGCAGGTCCGCGCTCAGGCTGAACACGCTGCCTGTGCCTTGATGCGTCAATGTGAATTGCGCAGGATAGGGAGTATCAGCCTGCGAATCGTATTTCTTGTTCAGGTCATGGTCGTAATAACCAACTCCGCTGATGGAAAGGGGCACGACAGCGGCCAAGGTTGTGCTGTCAATCGCTGTACCCATCAGAAACTCCAGCATCGCTGTGGAAATACCGGTCAAAGAGGCAGGAGCCAGGCTGTTTTCGCTGTTGGATAGAATGAATCCTGCCGGCAGATATACTGTGGTCTCATAGGTGCCGGGCCGGATTCCGCCAATTATGTATCGGCCGTCATCGCCGCTGACAAGTTCATATGTTTCACCGCTTAACTGATTCTTGATCCTGATGTTTGCGCCTTTCAGTCCTGTATCGCCATTGCTGAATATTCCGTCGCTGTCCCTGTCAAAAAACGCAAGCCCGGACAAGGTGCCGGTTTTTACAGCGAAAATAGGCTCAAGCGCAAGAATATCGCTTGTTCTGACATTAAAAACTTCTGTTTGAAAAACAGGATCATCCATATATGGTTTGCTCAGCTTGACCCCATCGGTCAAGGTGAACCTAAGCCGGTAACTTCCCGGCAATGCCCCCTTGAGTGAAAACGCGCCTTGGCTGTCGGTTGCAGCGATTGTGTACACTGATACAGGAACCCCGCTTTCCTCAACCAATTCGATCCGAATGCCCGACAGTCCTCCCTGAGTTCCGGTGAAGCCGTCCGATTCATCCCCCAACAGGACAGCGCCGGTGATGACTGCGGAACGGAACGCGCCAGCGTCAACATGTTCGAGGATTTGCCCTGGTTTGAGTGTGAGTACATCGGTAATGCCATAATCCGGCGTCTGTGAGATGATTTGATTCTTTATCGAAGCGCTTGAACTGGACGCCGGAGAAAAGACAAATGGCGACACCAGCAGAATTCGCACGGTGTAGTCAGTGGGGACAAGATCTTCCAACAGGTATTGGCCATTTTCATCCGTAAGTGCTTCTGATGCGGCAACGCCATCGGAATTGACGGCCTGAACAGTAAAACCAGCGAGTTTCGTTTCGCCCTGTTCATATGCGCCGGAAAGGTCCGCATCATCAAAGAGGGTGCCGGTTATGGCAGATGGAATGGTCACTCCGGCAAAGAGCGTCAATTGTTCCCCATTCCCAAGCTGCTTTTCTATCGTGACCTGACTGGCGGCAGACAATGAGGAAAACACATTCCCGTTTTCTCCGCCGTATACGCTGAAAACCTGGGAATCAGGCAGACTCATCCGTAAAGAAACATTCCCGCCCCGAACACGCTGAAGCAGGGCTTTGCCCTCGCTGTCGGACATGGCAAGGGCTGATACTTCCCCATCCGTAAGGACCTCTGCCGTCGCACCGATGAATGCCGGTTCACCTTCATCAGGAAGTCCGTTGGTGTTTACGTCATGAAAGGCAATGACAGAAATACTGGATGATGACATCACACCAATAGGATCCAAAATGGTCTCAAGGCCTTCTTCGACTTGAATCTGCGTATTTTGGCTGTCAGTGAATCCGTCATGGAATATAGAGGGGCTGTTCTCCAACGCAAACATGACGCCTTCAGGCAGCAAAGCGCTGAGGCGGTACATACCGGGCTGTAAATGGTTGAAATTAAACTCATCTTCCTGAGCTGTTACCAGGCTTCTCTCGACGCCCATGACAAGGGGTGACAAGGTTATCGTAACGCCTGGGTATCCGCCTTCGTTCTCATCCATTACGCCGTCCATGTTGGCATCCATCCATATCCGCCCTGACAGGCTGCCTGCCATGACCCCGCCGATTCCAACGCCCAGGCTTCGCTGAAGGCTGAAAGGCTCTGAGAATCCTTCATTGCTGTCGGTTGGAGGAATAATGTTGTAAAACGGGTTAATCTTTTGCCCAATCGGACCGATGATGTAAGGTTCCGGCATCCTCGCCCACAAGCGGTACTCAGATGGTGTCAGGTCCCTGAGCTGAGCGAACCCATCCTTGTCTGTTTTTGCCTCTGCAACTGTATACTGCTGACCGTCCAGTTCAAAAACCAGCGCGATTTCGACTCCTTTTAACAGCGGTTCACTGCTGAAGCGTCCGCCGTTGAGGTTATCATCCCCAAACGCAGTCACATTGATATAAGCGCCTTGCCTGGCAGCACCAATGAGCCGCTGGATCTCTTCGCCTGGTTTTATTGGGAAGACAGGGGTTCTTCCCTTGCTGCCGGAGGACGGGAGTGCGGCGCTTCCACTTTCAGTATATGTGGTAAACAGCAAGTCATCCGGCAGGCTGACCTGCAAATAAACATCGCCCGGCGGTACTGATGTAAACCTGTATTGCCCGTCCTGGTTTGAAGTGACATGGCTGATTAGGCTTTCACTTGCACCGGATATGCTGATTAGGGCCAGCTCTGCACCTTTCACAGACTTTTCAGCCACATCAAACAGGCCGTTGCCATTCGCGTCAAAAAAAACGCTGCCGGTGACGGCGGTATCCTGGGCGAAAGCGGGCAATAGGAAGAGGAGAAATAAAATAAAAGCGAGTGATGCCGTTGCCTTTTTCAGGCGTTCTTGATTGTGCACTGCTGATTCCTCCGACAATTCTATCAATCCTGAGTCTTTCCAATCATGGTGACTTTTTCCGGGTGTATATCATGGGCGGGCTTTTCATCCGCAGGAATACCGACTGCGACGGCAATGGTGAAGACATATCCTTTTGGAAACCTGAGCGCAGTCTCGAATCCGGCTTTCGCCGGGCCAGAAAACGCACCCCTGGGCAGGCCCAGGATGACGCTGCCAAGGCCCATGCTTTCAGCCGCAAGAACGATATTCTGCGCAGCAATACCGCAGTCAAGTTCCGCAAAAGGCTGGCCTTTGGGAGTAGAAATGAATATGACGGTTGGCGCATGATAAAACACATGGAAATTGATATCGAAAAAACGTGTGCTGGGAGATCCTTCGGACTGATTCAGCGCTGCCATGGCAGCTTCCTGATGGATTTGATCAAGCAAGTCCTGGTCCTGAACAAAACTGAAGTGCCAGGGCTGCAGGTTGTTGGCAGAGGGTGAGGCGAGCGCAGCATTCATCAGTGTGTCAATCTGTTCCCCGCTGATCTGTTCAGCATGATAGGCACGATGAGAGCGGCGGCTTTTGATGGCTCTGATGATATCGTTTTCCATATTACTGTCTGTATAGTCTCCCTGTTTTTATGCTACAATCTTTCTGGAGGAAAGATGGATGCAGGATTCGGCTTTTATGTCCGCGGCGATCAGGAAAGCGGCTGAGGACCCCTGTGAAGTGCCGGTTGGCGCAGTCATTGTCTGTGATGACACCATCATCGCTGAAGCTCACAACGAGCAGGTTTCGCGAAATGATGCGCTTGCCCATGCAGAAATACTGGCAATCACCTGTGCGCAGAAAGCGCTGGGAACAAAGCAGCTGAAGGGATGCGTGATGTTTGTTACCCTGGAACCCTGCCCCATGTGCGCAGGCGCCATCATCCTCTCAGGGCTGGACCGCTGCGTGTTCGCCGCTTTTGACAGTCAGTACGGCTGCTGTGGCAGCGTCTACGCACTACCCATGGACCCGGTTTTTCATCACCATACAGTTTGCCAGGGAGGCTTGATGCAGAAGGAAGCAAAAATTCTGCTGGACACATTCTTCAAGGGGAAACGAAATCAGTGAATATGCCGGCGGGAAACAAAGCACGCAAGGCGGATTATACCATCAGCGGACCTCCCTGGCAAATCCTTGACACGGACGGCCTGTATGGATAAAATACCAATTATCTGGAAGATGAGGTGAATGATATGAAAATCAAGACGCTGTCAACAAGAGACTTAAAGGCAAGCCTTGGCAATGGCGGGTGCGGCGAGTGCCAAACCTCCTGCCAGTCTGCCTGCAAGACTTCCTGCGGTGTTGCCAATCAACCGTGCGAGAAGGAAAAGGACTGATCAAGCGCAATTGCCATACTGCATCAAGACCGCCTGATTCAGGGCGGTTTTTTGGAGGTTTATGATCCATACCTTTTCCCAAAACGGCTATCATATTGCCCTGGATGTTTACAGCGGTTCCATCCACCTTACTGATGCGGTTTCACTTCAGGCGATTCATTTGTATGAAACCCTGAACAGGGAGGAGACCATTGAGTGCCTGAGGAAGCTGTATCCGGATGAACCGGAACTGACGGGGGAGGCTGCCGAAAACCTGCTGGATGAGCTGGATGCGCTTCGTGAAGCAGGCAAGCTTTATACCAGTGACGCCTTTGAGGCGCACGCTGGCAAACTGAAACAAAACGGTGCCGCTGTCAAAGCGCTGTGCCTGCATGTCGCGCATGTGTGCAACCTTGCCTGCAGTTATTGTTTTGCCGGACAAGGGAGCTACCATGGCAGCGCAGGTCTCATGAGCCTTCAGACAGGTAAAAAAGCGCTGGATTTTCTCATCAATAATTCAACGGGCCGTAGGCATCTGGAGGTTGACTTTTTTGGAGGCGAGCCGCTTCTCAACTGGAATGTCGTCAAGGCGCTGGTGCAATACGGCCGGGAACTGGAAAAGGAGCACAATAAAGTATTCCGGTTCACGCTCACCACAAACGGCGTTTTGCTGGATGAGGAGGTCATTGCATTTTGCAATCAGGAAATGCAAAATGTCGTGCTAAGCCTTGACGGGCGAAAGGAAGTGCACGACCGTTTCCGTGTTGACCGAAATGGGAATGGCAGCTATGACCATGTCGTCCCCAGGTTTCAGCGCTTTGTTCAGCAGCGGGGTGAAAAGGGGTACTACATCCGCGGTACCTATACCCGGCAGAATACAGATTTTCTCAGTGACATCCTGCACATGGCGGACCTTGGCTTTACACAGCTGAGCATGGAACCTGTTGTCATGAAGCAAGGCGATCCCTGTGCGCTGAGAGAAGAAGACCTCCCGATCCTGTACAAGCAATATGAACTCCTGGCGGTAGAAATGCTCCGCCGGGAACGCCTGGGCCGGGGCTTTAGCTTTTATCACTATAACATAGATCTGGAACATGGCCCCTGTGTATATAAACGCCTGTCAGGCTGCGGATCCGGCACTGAGTATATGGCTGTCACGCCCGAAGGCGATCTGTACCCTTGTCACCAGTTTGTTGGCGAGGAGCAGTATCGGCTTGGGGATTTGGAACATGGGGTAACAAACCTGAAACTGCGGGACGAGTTCAGTAAAAACAATCTATATTCGCACCCGGAATGCCGCGCATGCTGGTCCAAGCTATATTGCGCAGGCGGCTGCGCGGCCAATGCCTGCCATGCCACAGGCAATATGAACGGTATTTATAGCCTGGGATGTGAACTGTTTAAGAAGCGTATTGAATGCGCCATCATGCTGCGGGCAGCTCTCACGGATGATATGAATATTGTCATTCAAGAGGGATAGGAACTAAAGTGTTTCCACGTTTGCCATGTGCTTTTTCAGCCAGACTGACAGTACCGCGACATCAGCTGGGGTTACGCCTGGAATGCGCGAAGCCTGTCCAAGGGAATACGGTCTCTGGCGCGTCAGTTTCTGCCTTGATTCAATCCTGAGCGAAGCGATGGACAAATAATCCATATCGTCTGGAAGACGCCAGTCTTCCATCGCCTTGGCCGTCTTGATCTGTGCGGCTTCCTTGCTCAAGTATCCCTCATATTTCATTTGTATATCAGCTTGCCTGACAGCATCGGGGGAATAACCGCTGCCTGGCTGGACAATGGCCGGTCTGTCAGGGCCGCTGTTTGATTGTCTGTGGCTTTCCCGGAACGCACGGAGCAGTTCATCCGTCTCCCTCTCCTTTCGTTCAGCCCTTAAAAGCCGCTCGTCGCTGGCCAGGCCGATCGCATGCGCCAGGTGTGTCAGGCGTAAATCCGCGTTGTCCTGACGGAGGGATAAACGGTACTCGACCCGACCTGTCATCATGCGGTATGGCTCGTCAACACCCTTGCTGCTCAAATCATCAGCTAAAACGCCAATATACGCCTGTTCCCTGGTAAGGATGAACGGATCCCTGCCCTTCAGGTACAGGCTTGCGTTGATGCCGGCAAGGATGCCCTGTGCCGCCGCTTCCTCATACCCTGAGGTGCCATTGATCTGCCCGGCAAAATACAGGCCTGGAATATGATGGGATGCCATAGTGGGCGTCAGGTCTAGAGGATTGATGCAGTCATATTCAATCGCATAGGCAAGCCTGGTCAGCCGGGCGTGCTGAAGACCCTGCACACTTCTGTACATGTCCCATTGGACGTCCTCAGGCAGACTGGAGGAGAGCCCCTGAGCGTACCATTCAGGATGCGCAAGCCCTTCCGGTTCAAGGAATACCTGGTGCCTGTCCTTATTCGCAAAGCGCGAAACCTTGTCCTCAATCGAGGGGCAGTATCGCGCGCCGGTTCCCTTGATATCGCCTGAAAACATGGGGGAGCGGTGAAGGTTCCTTCTGATGATTTCGTGTGTCTGCTCATTCGTCCAGGTCAGGAAACATTTCTCAAGGTTTTGAAGTGTTTTGTCTGTCAGAAAGGAAAACGGAACAATCGGTTCATCGCCCGGTTGCGCTTCCATCTGACTGAAATCGATGCTGCGCGCGTCGATTCGGGCAGGTGTGCCTGTCTTGAACCGCCTGATTTGAAAACCAAGGTTCTGCAATGCCTCGGAGAGGCGGTCTGCGCTTGACAATCCTTGGGGGCCGGAATGCCAGTGCGTTTCCCCGATAATGATGCGGCTGTTCAGATACACCCCGGCTGCAACAATAACTGCTTTACAAGGGATCACCTGGCCGCTGATGGTTTTGACACCTGTGACTTCTCCGGAACCAGTGAGGATGTCCGTCGCCTCCGCTTGAATAATAAATAGGTTTTCCTGTGAAAACAATGCGCGCATCATTCGCTTTTGGTACTGGCGTTTATCAGCCTGCGCGCGCAGGGATTGGACTGCCGGGCCTTTTCCGGTATTGAGCATCCGGCTTTGAAGCGTGGTGTCATCAATTGCCAGGCCCATCTCGCCGCCCAGGGCATCGACTTCGCGTACCAGCTGGCCTTTTCCTGTCCCTCCGACGGAAGGGTTGCAGGGCATCAATGCGATGCTGTCAATGTTCAATGTTATCATTGCTGTACAAAGGCCAAGCCTGGCACAGGCCAGCGCTGCTTCACATCCTGCGTGTCCGGCGCCAATGACGATGATGTCAAATCTGTTCGCCCCGTTCATCCCCGCAAGGCCTTTGTAGCTGGTTTTTGAGCGTAATACCTGCGTTTTTTGCCTTTTTTCTCTTTCACCAGCTCGTCATATCGACAAACTGCTTTTTCCATGATGTCACCCCAAGGGAGGGGGATGGTGGTACGGGCCTGTATGCCGATATACCTCGTCTTTTCCGGATCTGTCAAGGCATTGCGCAAGACCCGGTAGAGGTCGTTGGAATCATCCCGGCACAGGAATCCGTTCGCGCCGTCATGGATGATTTCTGCTGCGCTGCTTCCTGAAACAAGTACGGCCGGCGTACCCATGACGGCGGCTTCCCGCACGACCATGGGCGCATTGTCATACAAAGAGGGAAAGGTGAAAACAGCAGCCCGTGCGTATAAAGCGTCAAGAGTGGGTAAATCTGCGATATGACCTGTCATCATGGCGCAGCCGTCAAGGCCAAGCTCCTTGATCTTTTCCTGGACCATCTTCTCGTCCGGACCCTGCCCGGCAAGCAGCAGGCGGAATGACATGCCTGACTGGTGCAGGAGAGAGGCGGCTTCAAGCACGCGCAAAATGTTCTTTTTCCAGTTGATCTGCCCGACGAACAGGAGCATGGGAAAAGATCCCAGTGAAAAACGCTCTTCAACTTCCTTGATTTTCTGCTGGTCAGCAGTCCGCATGGTCACGCCGTTTGGCATGACAAGGACATTTCCCCTGTAACCGTAGGACTTGAGTACGTCTGCGCTTCTTTCGGATACCGCCCATACTTCATCGCAGCGCATATAAAAACTAATGATATTATTGACTATCATTTTCGCCAAGGTCTCACTGTGCGTGACTTTTAGGAAATCGTCATAGTATTTGGAATGAAAAGATGCGATCACCGGCAGTTTTCTCTCCCTTGCCAGACGAAGCGCTTCCTTTCCGGCTGAGAAAGGGCTGTGCGCGTGCACAATGTCAAGGTCGATCATTTCCATTCTTTTTCTGTA
>DIWD01000040.1:0-2362 GCA_002428405.1 bacterium UBA6115 | reverse complement strand
AATGTCTCGGCATATGCGAGAACGACGCGGCCAACCCCGTCAACGACCGGCAGAAAGGTGTCTGTCAGCTGGCAGATGTTCACTTCATACCCTCCTTTGAACAAAAGTATCTCAACAGCATTATAGGTGCAATGGTAAAGCAAAACAAGGAGCGGTGGTTGACAAGCCGGGTTGGACAGGCTATCCTCATTTTGACTAGCAAATGGAGGCGATATATGGCGAGAACCTTGGTCCTGGGCGTAATCGGGGCGGATGTTCATGCGGTTGGGAACCAGATCCTCAATTACGCTTTTCTGGATGCGGGATTTCATGTTGTCAATCTTGGCGTCATGGTATCCCAGGAAGAGTTTATCGAGGCAGCAGTTGAATCTGCCGCTGACGCAATAATCGTTTCGTCGCTGTATGGGCATGGGGAACTGGATTGCCAGGGATTTCGGGATAAATGCGAAGAAGCTGGCCTGAAAGGAATCCTGCTGTATGTCGGGGGCAATATCGTTGTCGGAAAACAACCGTTTGAAGAAGTGGAAAAACGCTTTAAGAAAATGGGTTTTGACCGTGTTTTCGGCCCCGGAACTACGCCTGAAGCCGGCATAAAAGCCCTGAATGAAGATTTTTCCAGGGATAGGCAATGCGGCACGTCCTGCTGATTGACTTTGGTTCAACCTATACAAAACTGACCGCCGCTGACCTGGATACGCCGAAGATCCTGGGCAGCGCTCAGGCGTTCACGACCGCGGATGAGGATATATCAACCGGGTTGAATAAAGCCCTGCTTATCCTTGAGCGATCCTGCGGAAAACTTAGCTTTCAGGCAAAGCTTGCCTGCTCCAGCGCCGCAGGAGGGCTGAAAATGGTTGTGTGCGGGCTTGTCCCGGCGCTTACCAGCAAAGCAGCGAAACTGGCGGCATTCGGCGCGGGCGCGAAAGTCATGAAAACATTTGCTTATCAGCTGACAGACGAAGATATCCGGGAAATCAGGATGATCGAACCTGATATCCTTCTTTTGACCGGCGGAACAGACGGCGGCAACAGCGATATCATTCTTTCCAACGCAGCTGCGCTCAGCCGGGACGGCGGCAGCTTTCCTGTTATTATCGCGGGGAACCGCAGCGCTCAGCAGGACTGTGTCCAGGTCCTTGAAAAAAGCGGGCACCCTGTTTTCTGCGCACCCAATGTTATGCCGGAGATCAACAAGCTGAATGTCGGACCGGTTCAGGCGATTATCAGGGAGATTTTCTTAAGCCGCATTATCCGCGCCAAAGGTCTGAGCAGAACGAGTGAACTCTTGGACGGTATCCTGATGCCCACACCATCATCGGTTCTGGAAGCGCTGACATTGCTTTCGGAAGGCACAAAGCATACGCGGGGGCTTGGCGAGTTGATTGCGGTGGACCTGGGAGGCGCGACCACTGATGTTTATTCCATCGCCAAGGGAGATCCTTCCAATCCCAGTGTTCTATTGCGCGGTTTGCCGGAACCCTATGCCAAGCGGACAGTGGAAGGGGACATCGGCATGCGCTACAGCGCCAATGGCGTCATTGAGGCGATTGGCATGGAAATGCTTGTGAATTTTGCCGCCCGGCCTGAATCGTTAATCAGAGACATTGTAAATTCTTATCACACTGACCCATCACGTCTACCGGAAACGCAGGAAGAACTGGCTGTTGACCGCGCATTGGCCATTGGCGCGGTATCCTGCGCGCTGGCACGCCACGCGGGAACGCTTGAACGGGTGTATACGCCCATCGGACCTGTTGATCAGCAGACCGGGAAGGATCTCACACGCACGGAACTGATGCTCCTGACTGGCGGCGCCCTGATCTATGCGCCTGATTTGCGCGGGATCGTTAATGCGGCGCTGTCCATGCAGGATCCAATGACGCTGACACCCAAATGTGTCAGGATCCTCTGTGACAGCGGGTATATCCTCTCTGCAATGGGACTGCTGTCAAATTACGACCGGGAAGCCGCTCTTCGGCTGATGCTGGAGTATTTTGGAAAGGAAGACGCTTATGAAGCTGTCCAATAATAAATGGACTCTGGATTTTTTCATGGCGCAGCGGCAGGATGTGCTGAAAGCATGGCCCACTGGCGCTGAAGTTGATTTGGATGAGGCAGTCAGCTACCAAAAGGGGATACCTCAAGCCAAGCGATTTGTCACCAGGCTCAATGATGCACAGAAAAACGGCCGGACACTGATACAACCCCGCGCGGGCGTTCCAAGCATCAATGAGCATATTGCCCTGCTCAGCCACCTTGAGAAAGAGGGAGAGGCGGACCTGCTGCCCACTACCATAGACAGCTACACCCGATTGAACCGCTATGAGGATGCCCAGCGCGGAATTGATGAATCAAAGGCAAC
>DIWD01000037.1:6798-32912 GCA_002428405.1 bacterium UBA6115 | reverse complement strand
TAGAGCGCCACGTTGACATCGTGGAGGTCGTTGGTTCGAGCCCAATTAATCCCACCAGGCAAAAGCCCTTGAAAACACTGAGTTTTCAGGGGCTCTTCTTTTTACTATATCAGCTTGTTTTTCCGGTTTGACCCTTACTTTGACCCTTACCAGCTTTTTTGACCCCTACTCATTGATGTATATTGGCCACATAACCTCTGCGGACCTTTTATTTTTGCTTCGGATACCCACTTGTTTCTTAAAACTCTTTTAACACTTAAAACCTGCCGGCTTCGTTTTTTTGCCCAGGGTACCCGCTTATTGCTTAGAACGCTTATTACACTTAAAACTGTCTGCTTTACTCTCCCTAGCAGAATAACGAAAAAGCCCCTCTTCAGGGGTTTAAGCTTCTGGTATTAATCGCCTGGCAGGTTATCCTTCTGCCGGCCCCTCCTGGGCAGCGTTGAGCACTGGCCACCTCTCCAGCCCCATCCTCTCCAGCAGCGCCTTCTGGGTGTACTGATTGACGCTCTCTTGTGCATAGTCCGCTGCGGCCTGGACCGTTGCCTTCTGACCCTTGGGTATGACAATACGAAGGCTGTCATACGCCCTGGCATTGTATCTGTTTTTATACTGCGTTGCTTTGTTCCTGCTTTCTGACATATCATCATCCCCTTTCACTGTCGAATTATATGCGCATTGAATATCTTGTACAAGTAGCAATGTACACAAAAAATCTTGTACAAGATTGTGCATTCTGTCAATTGGAATATCTTGTACAAGATGCTATGATTCACACAATTAAAGGGGCAGACAGTGCCCAAGCCGGGGATAGCCCAGGCAGAAAGGAGAAAGTATGGATTACAAGGATTTGATTATGAAAGCGCTGGGGAAAATCAAGAGCGAAGCAACCTTAATCAGAATCTACAAGTTTGTCGTCAGACTTTACAAGAACGAAGCCATCTAATTAATAAAGGAGGAAACAAACATGGAAAACACAGACAAAAGCATCATCGGCACTCTGGGGCGTCTATCGGATCAATTGGCGGGCTGTAAAATCAAAGCCGCTAAGGCTAGCCTGTTGGCTGAGGATCTGTATGAATACTTTGATACACCGGCAGAAGATGAAGGGGATCTCAGCTTTGACAAAAAGACCTGCATTATTCACTATTTCATCGAGAATGGTTTGCGCGCAGGTATGCTGCTGGACTATTTGTATGAAACTGACAGGAAGATCAAGGCGATTTCTGCAGAGGTAGGTCGGCTGCACAGTGCACTCCGCGAAGCCGCGAAGCAAATCCCCGCCTGAATAATCAGGCAATCAAGGCCCCCTGAGGGGGCCTTTTCTTTTTGCCCTTTATGGGGGTATAACAGAGTAAAGCCCTCGCGCGCGTGTAAGCCTCAAACGGTTGGAAAAAGTAGGACAGTGGCAGCAGGGGGTATCAAATCTCCGACACCTGCGCCGGGTGGACCGTGTCCCCAACTTGCACGAATTTCCGCTAAATTAGGGAGTGGGGGTCAGCCGCCATTATTGCCCTTTTGGGGCGATTCCAGGGCCTCCCCGCCAGCGAAGGGATTACTAGCGCCCGGGCTCAGCCCCATTCAGTGAGGGAGCATAGTGGATTAGAAAAACCATTCATCTTTATTAGTGACGTGCTAGGCTGTATCTTTTGGAGATAGTCACATTTGACTTATGATACACATGCTTTTATAATGCCTTCCGTGGCGCAACAAATCCCATTAATAACATGAAAACTAAATAAAGCAGAAAGGAAGTACACTCATGGTCTATGCAACCAGAATCAGAATGAAGCCAAGCTACAGCAGCGCTTCAGTCTACTACTCGCTTGAGAACCTGCTGCTGGAGATTGATGAGATCTATTTGACTGGCGTAACACGAGAGGGCTGGTATAAAAAGGCTCAGGTCCATGACTTAATTAATGAAGGCCATGTGGTTTCTGTTAATATCCCTCCTTACCCCAAGCTGATTGCCTTAGTAAGTACAAGAACCCATGAGAAGTATGTGCGTTCAATCTCAAATGACAGCACGAAGGATAATCTCCTGAGCCTTCCCCGCGGATAAGATTGCTTGCTGTACATTTTGAATCATGGTATATTTGGAATAGTCTCTGAATGCGCACTTAAGACCAATACAGGTTCTATACTACTTTTTAATAGGAGGATGTAGTATGTGGCCAAGAAATCAATATACGGGCCCAGGCGGCGGTAACTACACAGGTCCCGGTGGGGGACTATACACCGGACCAGATGGTGGGGCATACACTGGACCAGGTGGAGGTATGTATTCTGGACCAGGTGGAGGTATGTATACTGGTCCTGGTGGCGGTCTTTACACTGGGCCAGACGGAGGCATGTATACTGGACCAGGTGGTGGCCTTTACACTGGACCAGGAGGAGGTCTTTATACTGGACCTGGTGGTGGCTTGTATACAGGGCCAGGTGGTGGAATGTATTCTGGACCAGACGAAAACCCATATATGAGTATTATTCCGCCATGGAAAGAATTCGTTAAGGTGTTACTAGATAGAGGCTTCAAAACACAAGCACTCCAGATTCTAAAACACATCTCATAAAAGCCCCAAACATCGCCACCTCGGGAGAAACTTCGCTAAAATTAAAAGGCAGCCCCTGCGAAAGCGAGGGCTGTGCTTCTTTAGCGGTATTATATAATACCGCTGTTTATTATTTAACAGTGCTAATGGAAGTGTTTATTAGGCCGGAGTGCTTAAAGGCCCTGATGAAGGAAAGGAGATTCCCTATGCCAGATGACCAATACATCCAGGTAGGCGTTACTGCCATGCGGGCTCCGGATGGCAGTTTCCTGCCCTCAGTGCCCCTATACATCAAGGCGACGCCGGAGGCCCTGGCAGGCCAGGACGCACTGATCCATGACATTGCCCGGCTGTTCGCACAGAGGATGAAGCAATACCAGGAAGGTACCGAGATGGTAGAAAAGAAGCCAAAGCCAGGCTCATCAAAAAAGAAAACTAAGCCTTGATTATACCTTGCTCGCTTCCTGTTCAAGCCTCAATTCTTCCAGCTCCTTCAACAGCTGGGCTTTCCTGGCTTCTTCATTTTCCCTATTCTCTTCAAGGCGTATTACCAGATCCTCAGTGGTTGAGCTGCCTGTCCGGTGAAAAGCACTCACCCCTTTGGGTTTGAAATAATTGAGGTCCGCATACATACGCAAGGACGGATCCCTTTTCAGTTTTTCGATGGCCTTTTTCTTCTTTTGGTAAATGCCCTGTTTGGCAACTCCCTGATCGCGCGCTATGTCATGCAAGGGTTTTCCCTCCAGGAAGTGCTGCCGCATGAATTCATCCCAGCCGTAGGGCAGTCGGCTGATTGCCTCCCGGAGTTCCCGCTTCATGTCGTCCTGCTCCAAGGCATCAGTCATACCAGGAAGTGTTATATCCTCCACCCTCTCCAGCAGCGTGAGGCCGTTGACCTCTTGGCCGGGCAGAGGTGCATCAAGGGATTGTTTGACAAAGTGCTCAAGCTTTGGCCGCTTGCTTCGGATACCCAGAGCTTCGCGGCAATGATCACTGACACATAGTTTGAGAATTGCGATAAAGCTTGCCCTCGCAGGGTCGAATCGTCGAATGGCCGCTATCATGCCCAAATAGGCTTCTTGCTCCAGATCTTCCAGGCTCACCGCAACGTTCATTTCAGCCAGGGCTTTGTATTTGTTGATAAGCATGAAGCAGTATCGTTTCACCTGTTCCCAGAGCTCCGGCACTCGGTCCTGATCACCCGCCTGGATAGCTAAAACCAGTTTTTCATTTGACACAAACAGCCCTCCAATGTATAATATCCGTAAAGGTTATTGGCATCGGACATCATTCATTGAAGGGCTGCTGGCAGGCGGCTCTTCCTTTTTATTTAGGTGTTGGCCACCGCTTCAAACACAGAGGCTGGCATTTGCTCGATATGGGCGATCTCCACGGCCACTTCCAGGCCAATGTCCGCATCCAGGGGCTTTGATGCAACCTTGTTGATCGTGCCCCATGCCATATCAAGCGGACCGTCCGGGTTCTTATCCCCAATAAAGGGCAGTTGCTCACCGTTGAGCCCCTCACGCTCGACCAGGCCGCGGATGGCAGCCAGGGCGATACGATCATCTTCAAAGGGCTCCGCCAGCTCGCGAAGGTCCCCGGCGCTGAGTATCTTTCCTCCCAGTTCGATCATACGGATGGCGGCCTGGAAGGCCTGAGCGCGGTCTGGGCTTAGCCGGTTCTTTGTGATAGCGCCCTGGCTCTGCTGGAAGCCCTTCCTGGCCTGGTCAATCTGTGCTCTGGCATTACTGGCCACAGCGTCAGCGCTGACGGTAAAAGCCGCCTTGGCATCCTGGATCAGCTGATCCTTGTGCTCCTGAGTGAACCGATCATCTTTTTCGATGACCCGGATCTGCTCCTTAACACTGGACCTGAGATCCGTGAGGGACCTGATGGCGTCTGTCAAATTGTTTTTAAGTGACATGATTGATAATTCCTTTCCTGTGCCTTAGTAAGGCACTTCAATAGTCTGCAGATCATCAGACAGATGATTTGCATAGTCGGTCACGGCCTGCCACTCAGCCGAAGCATCGGCAGCGGCCGGTACTGCGGCATAGGCAGCTACAAGTGCCTTGAGGTTGTTCAGCGCGGCAACCACCGGCGCTTCCGGGTAGGCCAGCAGGGCAGTGTCAATCACCTGGTCGACAAGCTCTCGAGATGTCTGCACCGCGACAGCGTAGAGGGCCTCTTCATGTGCTACAAAGGCGGCCTTCTGTTCAGAGGTGTAGCAAGCCGAATTGTTCAAGAAAGCGATCTTTTCAGCAAAGGATGCGCGGATCGGGTTGATCTGCTTAAGGATCCGGGTTGAAAGCTGTAATTTGAGAGTGTGTTCCATTTTCTTTCTCCTTATTTTTAAAATGATTCCGGGGTCCCTGGGGTAGGCCGCCAGTGGGGTAGGTGTTATGAGCCTCCAAACAGTTCGTTGAGTTTGGCGCCCAGATTTTCTCTGATCTGCTCCAATTTCTCCAACGCGGCCTTTTCAAGGTACTTGGCCTCACCATGTTGGGGGTGAACATACTCAACGTGTTCATGCTGTGCTGCCGCGTACTCTTCAGTGAAGCGGATCTCACCAACTACCTCATCACCTTCTGTCTTCACTTCGGTTTCCATGCTGCCATGCAGGTTGCCGGATTTGCCTACAGGGGCTTTCTCCGCAGCCCTGGAGCCGATGTCGATGACAATCTCGTTCATGCTTTCCTCTGTCTGATCTCCGATGTTATTCATCAGCTCAGAAAACTTGTTCATGACATTCTGGACGCCTTCAAGAATGATGGCCATTTTTCTTCCCCTTTCAGACTGCAGTGTCGGGGGTGATATGGCGCTGCAGGTCGTCGGTGAGCTGGCCATCAATCAACTCCATGGCGGCCTGCATGTGCTGATCGGGGTTCTCTGTGAGCGGGGTGCTGGCATAGTCGGTCAGCTTGGCCTTCACCTGCTTCAGGGTGTCAACCACGCTGGCGGGGCCATGGGCTGCCCAGACGCCACTGATCGCGGTGTCAATCAGGTCGGTTGCCACGCGCAGGGTCATGCCGGAATTGGCCAGATACCGCTCAGCCGTTGGGGCTGCAAGCCTGGCGCACTGTTCCTGGCCATACCTGGGATCGCGCAGCTGTTGGTCGAGTTCCTTTTTGAAAGAATCGCGAAAATCCACCATCCTGGTGATTCTTGCCTTGAGGCCTCTTTTGAGGGTGAACATACTCATTTGTAGGGTGCCTGCCTTTCATGTTTGTTGGGTTTTATTGGGGTCTGCTTGGCCGCTCACTCGGCCGGGGGATACCTGCACCTGTGGCCGATACTCATAGTCGCCATCATTCATCACCCTTTCCTATTGTTCGCCGGCTTCGCTTTCCTGCTGCTGCTTTTCCAGGTACGCATCTGCATCGGCCTTGATTTTCTCCAGGCGCTTAATCTGCTGCTCTGCAAGGCCTCGCATTTCTTCAAAGAAGCCCAGGAGATTGCCTAAATCTTCAGTAATCTTCATCATGTCATAGATCCACCTTTCTTAATGTTTGTGCTGATCAGCGCCTGGCCTTCTGGATGTTTTTATACATTTCATCGACAAGGAGGGCCAGGTCTGCTTCCTCACGAATAGTGATGCCGCTCATGTAGACGTTAAGGGTATTTCCGGCACCCATCGGTAGGTTCATCCCGATCGCTGTCAGTTGATCGTTGATGCTGTCCTGGATGGCGGTGGTCAGGCTGTTGATGGTGTCAAGGATAGCGCCGCTGTTGCCCAGCAGGCCGCTGGACAGCGCCTCAGCCAGTTGCGCACCTGCGTCCTGCCATTCCTCGCCGTAGGAGGCGATCAGGTCCGTCATCTGCTGCAGGTTGCCGCTCATCACCAGACGAAGGGCTTCCTGCCTCAGGCTTTCTTCTTTTGCCAACTCGGCGTATTTGTCTGTAACCGCTTTCTTCTGATCGTTAAGCGCGTCAATCTCAGCCTGCCGCACTTCCTGAGATAGTCTTAAGGCTTCAGCGGCCTCCATCTCCGCAATCTCTTCCTGGAGTTCACGGCGCCGGCGTGCGGACTTCTCCACGGCCAGCTCTCGCTGTTTGTCTGCCAGGTTCTTTGCAGCGTCGTCTTTTCGCGCGGCTTCATTCTCGGCCTTGGTCAGCGCGTTCAGTTCCTCGATGCGATCGTCCAGCGCTTCAAGCTCCATGTCCTTCTGCTCATCCAGCTGGTTCTTTAGCGCGTCTGTGATGCGCTTGTATGCACTTGTAACTGCGCTTTCCTGCGCTTCTTGCAGCTGCTTGCGCAGGGCGTACATGCGTTCTTCGACTTCGTATTGCTGTTCCTGGCTCAGCTCATGTGCGTCTCTGATGCGCTCCAGCCGGACGATTTCTTCATTGGCGCTCATCTCGCTGGTGGAAAGCTGATGATCAAGCAGCGCGATGTCCCACTGGTAGAGGGTTTCCTTCTGCCGTGTTCTCGCGTCGTAAAGCTTCTCCTCGATCTCCATTATTTCCTCAGCATTCAGCTGATGGGCTGTCTTGATATTTTCAAGTGCTGCAATCTCATCGCTGACGCTTATCGTGTTGAGTGTTTTTTTATGGTCAAGCGCGGCGTAGTCGTCTTCCAGCGCCTTCTTGCGCAGCTCTTCGCGTTTGCTGTAGATTTGCTCATCGAGTTCCTTCTGGTCGTCTGTCTTCAGTGTGCTCTTCCCGCGCTTATTGCGGTATTTGAGGTCAAGTGCCTCAAGCTTTTGCAGCTCGCCTTCAAGCGTCAGTCGGCCCATCTCCACGTCGTGTGCCATGACCGCGAGGTCCTTCTGGAAGGCGCTCTGTCCGCCGCCACCGCCGCCGCCGCTGCCGATGGGGCCCTGGCCTGTCGCTCTCCGGATAGCGTTGATAATTGCCAGGAGGGCGTACAGCGGCCCCAAGTTGGCTGACCTGACTTGTGGTGAAATGGTGATGTCCTGCTCCGCCGCCGCGATGAGGGAGAGTATCTGGGCTTCCATGGTATCCAGAGAGGAGGATGCGGAATCCATCGCGGCCTTGGTGCCGGAGGCCATTGCTTCAATTGACGCGTCGGCGTCGTCCAGGCTGCCGGTGAAATCCTTGCCCAGGAAGGCGGTGATCTGTTCCCATTGTTTGGAGAAGTCTTTCCCGGCAGTCCTTGCCTTCTTCGCTTCGGCAACCAGGCGCTGAATGCCGGCGATGCTGTCCTGCTTGACACGGATGTCCTGCGTCGCTTTACCTATCGCCTCCAGTTGCGCGGACAGTTCTTGAAGATCCTTCGCGCCATCTGTGCCTTCTACTGTAATTCTTACGGTTCCGGCGTCTGCAAGTGCCGCCTTCCACTGGCTGATCTGTGCAATCAGGCCTTCAAAGATTTTGTACTCAGAGCTGCTTTCTGCAAATTGTTTCTGCCCCTCAATCAGATCCGTATACAGCCGATCAATGCTTGCGGTCAGCAGTTCTGTCTCCCCGGCCGCGGCAGCCTGCCTGACAGCCGTGGTGTCGATTGCGGCATTGACCTCATCGATGTTGGCCAGCGCAGCGTTTGCGTACTCGGCTGTGCTCCTGATGTGCTCGCGCAGGCTCTCGGCCAGCAGCCCGGTCCCGCGGCCACCTTCCATCTCACCCTTCAGCTGCGCAAGCGCGGACTGCAGCTTGCTGTCGCTTGCGATTTTTGAGGCGAGGATCTCCATTTCGGCAAAGGTGCTCTTTGCCGTATTCCCCAGGCCCTTGAAGGACGTATCGATTTTTTCAAGGTCGGATATATACTTGCTCGGGTCAAGCGAAAGCTCGGGTGTCCGGATAGCGGCAATCGCGATGAAGGACGTTTCAAGTTCCGCAACCAGCGCATCCATGAGCTTGTAGCCTGAGGAGTTTTCATCCAATGCATCGCGGTACTGTTTCAGCGATGCTATGGTGCCCTGCATGCTGCTCATCAGCATCGCCTGGTCGATGTTCGCGCCTTTCAGGATTTTTGAGTGGTTTTCGTATTCCTTATTGACCACCGCTAGATTCTTTGGTGCGGCCTCGCCGTATTCTGTGAGCAGGGCGACTCCGAGCTTGAACCCTTCGCTGTCCTGCTTGTCCCAGTTAATGCGCATGAAGTTCAGACCTTTGACAATGTCTGACTGCTTTTTCGCTTCCTGGGCCAGCTTAGTCAGGTCGTCAATACCTTTCCGGGCGTTTTCGGTTGCGTCCCCAATCCAGGAGGTCTGGTCTGTGGGGGCCATGTTGGTCACCATGGCGATGCTTGATTCTTTCCACTGCGCAGCCAGTGCCGCCCCCGCGGCAGCCAGTTCATCCGTCTTATTGATGGCCAATGTCATGACCGGCGCCAGCGTAGCAGCAAAGGCCTTAGTATCCTCAGCGGACAGGTTGAGGGCCTTGCCCACGCCCTGCGCGAAGGTGCTGATTACACTCCAATTCTGTTCAATGCTGGAGACTTCGCTAGATGTCGGGATAGCCCCCATCATGATCTTCTGATTAATCCCGTCCATCGCCTGCATGGCCGGGCCAATGTCAGCGGCTTTCAACGCCGCGGCATACTCCTTCATCAGGCGATCCGGGTCAGCCTGCGTCGCGTTCTTCGGGTTTGCTGCCAGGCCCAGGAAGAGGTTGTCAATCAGCTCCTTGGCCGCTGCATTAACTATCCCGCCGCCGATCTCGAATTCACCGGTGATTGCAGCAATCTCAGCCTTGACATAATCAACTGCCGCACTGCTGCGCGCAGCTCTAAAGTCTGTAAGCGCTTTCGGGGATATGATTGTTTCGAGCCGCGCTTTCTCTTTTTCAAGTTGATATATTTCATCGTTAAGTGATGCAGCCGCCGCATCTGACCTAATCAAGCGGTCCATTGCGCCGACCCCGGTAAGTCCAGACGAAGTGAGCAGTTTATCGAGTTCGGCCTTCATGGTGCTGATCTGACTAGTTACCTGTTTGTATTTATCCGTTCCGACAAGGATAGTCTTAGCCGACGCCGCCGCGGTATCCTTCTCCGCCTGCTGCGTTTTCAGCAGCTCGATGTGCATCTCCCGAATCGCACCGGTCACCGTACCGTAATCACTCGCCAGACCCTGCAGGGATGTGCCAGTAAGGCCATACTCTTTCTGCAGCTGTTTTTGCAAGGCCAAAAGCTCTTCACTTTCAGCGAAGGTCAGCCGGGTCTTGCCAATGAGCTCCTCGTATTTTTTGCTTAAGTCATCCAGCTTCGTGATTTTATCCTGCAGAGCCTTGGCTTCTTCCTTTGCCTTTTGCGCCTCTTCTCGCTGCTTTTCGGCTGCTTCCTCCTGCTTCTTTTTCATCGCGGTATATGCAACGGTCACAACGCCAACAATCGCAGCAATGGCAGCCATCCAAGGCAGGGCTGTTTTGATCGCAACGCCAAAGAAGGTAGCACCACCGGCTGCTGCCTGGAGATGGTTATTGAAGGCTCTGAGCGCCTGGGCTGCCTTTGTCGCAACAGTCATGCTGGCGATAGCCAGACTGGTGGCCGTAGCGCCTGAAACCAGTGCAGGCGCTTCCTGGACTATCCCGGCCAGGGTGTCCGTCAGCCCTTTAAGCAGCTCAGTCACAACGGACACGGCCGGAGTCATGCTCTCACCATACGCCTGGGCCAGCAGGACCCCGCTCTGGGCAGCTGCAGCCTGTTTACCAGCCAGCGTGTCCGTTGCTTTGGCCAGATCGCCCACTTGGTGCTGGGTTTCTTTCATGATGCCGGCAACTTCAGCCTGGACCTTCTGGGCCGTGGTCATGCTCTCGACCGTCACGCCGATGGTTTTGGCATAATCCTTCCACATCATGCTGACATTCTTAGTCACGCCCGCATTATCAACGAGAATTGAATTCTCATTTTTCAAGCCTTCTGTAGCACTCATAACCGCATCAGCCAAGCTCAGAGACGCCTGGCGGCCAAAGGCAGCTGCATCTTTCAACCGGATAATTGACTGCGTAGCCTGGTCCAGGTCGTAGCCGCGGCTAAGCAGGTTCTTAAAGGCCGTGGAGGCCGATGCCGCGTCAAAGAAGGCGTCTGTGACCTGGCGGAGTGCTGCATCCATTGCATCAGAGTTAATACCCTTGCCGGCTGCGACAGAGCTCAGGCCGATGAGCGCGGCCTTGTAGCGCTCAGATGCTGCGATCCCCGCCGTGATCGCGTTGCTGATTATGCTCATTGCCTTGACTGCGGCCGCTGCAATGGCGCCGTATGCTGCTGCCTGGGCAATACTGCTATCCTGCACAGACCTGCTCATTTTCTGGGCTGATGCTTCAACCTTGCCTCCAGCGCTGCCGGTGACCGTCTCCATTCTTCCCATCTCATGAGCCAGCTGGTCGACGCTCTTTTGTACGCCGGACATGTCTGCGCGGATGCGCATGACAATACTGCCTAAATCAAGCTCTCCGGCCATTTGCATTACCTGTTCCCTTCGTTGATTTGTCTCCAGCCGGGGAGACTGGTATGTTGTTAATTATCTTCGGCAGATCGCCGGTGATGTTCAGGTTATCCTGAAACATGCCCAGATGCCTGCCCAATAGCTCCAGGGCGCGCAGTTTGTCCACCAGGCGAACCTCGCGCTCAATCCAGTCATCACCGATCTTGACCTTCACACTGGCGATGGCCGCGCGGTCATCCACTGAGGCATTTTCCAGCACGGCCGCGGTCTGCGCGTCAATCAGCTTGGAAGGGTCGATGAAGGCGATACGTGCCAGCTCCCGGATGACCCTCTCCTGGTTCATCCCGACGCGCGCGGCCCGATCAGCGATCAGCTCAGCAATCCGCGCGGTGATCGTGGGCTTTGCCTTCAGCTCCGCAGCGCGCGCATCTGGGCGCCGGCCCCTGTAGCCGGTGCGCAGATACGCCTGGGAAGCATTCAGGTCAATGAGGTACTCCTGGCTGAAACGCTCATGCTTTGGGTTTTTCAGTTCCATTACCGGCCTCCACATAACCATTTGAGCGGATTCCACTGATAAGGGCTTTCAAGCGCTCGATTTCGTCTCTTGCGTCAAGGATCTTGTCAAACAGTTCATCGAACAGGATGACGTTGCGCGGGTCGATCCTGCAGATCTTTGCTTCCAGGTTTTTCTGCTTTAGCTCCCAGTAAAGCACTGCATCTTCCGCCTCTTGCCTGTTGCTGGTCCTGAATCCGGCTTTGACAAACATGATTCATTTCTCCTTGCTTTTTAATGGCAGCAGCCCCGGGTGCACCTCATACAGCGCTTCCGGCTTACGTCCTACGCCTTGCCAGGCAGGGGGGAGAGTTTTACGAATGAAGCCCGCTGCTGCCAAGCAGGACAAGGCTTCATCAACCTTTGATCCTTCTTTGAAATTTTTCCTAAAACGCAGCCTTTGCCGGAGGGTATAAGGTGAAAAGGGAGACTCACCCTGCTTTTTCAGTTCATCCAGGACTTCACGCGCGGCAGGAGTCAATCCGGCCGCCTTGCCAGTGACAGCCAAGGCGTGAGCTACGAAATACCGCGCCAGCTCAATGGCCGCACTGAAGTGACTTTCTTCAATAGGAAGGGCATAATCCTGAGAATCCATCAGCTTGACGATCCCGGCCAGGCGGATGGTATTGCCCACAAGTTTGCCCTCCCACCCATTCGCAATGCCATGCCAAATAGCTCCCGGTCCAATGTTTTTTTCGACCTCTTCAGCCCAGCCGTAATAGAGCTCCATCGCTTCCGGCGAGAGGGTGAGTTCTCTGGTTTCCCCCTTATAAGACTGTTGAAGCAGCGTCTGGATGATGCTGTTGAAGGCATTTTCAGTTGTTTTTGATACAGGCCGGGCATTCCTGATTTCCCGGTGTCCAATCAATGAGGTCGGGTAACTGTAAAGAAAACGAGCACAAAGTCCACGCGAAAGCAACTGCTCATTGCTCATTAAACAGTCTATAACGTGAGGCTGAACCACTAACAGAATCGCCAACAAGGCATTTTTGATAATGACCGGTTCACGACTGATTCGCGCTACATAGACTGAATCGCCCGAGTATCCTTGAAGAGGAATATCAATGTTTGTTAGCTCTGCATACATGCTCGCCAGGGCACTCAAAAAGGCACCTTCAGCCGATGCAATGGCAGCCATCCCCCCATTTTTTTGCATGATAGGTCCCAGCGCTTCTGAGGTAGTATCAGTCAGCGGAGGGTGCAGCACTTTAATGTCAGGCAGGGCTTCAATCTGCTCGACAAGCGAATTAGCTCTCTCTTCGTCCCCTTTGTCTTTTGCCTTATTAAGTTGCTTGCTCAGCATTTCACGTTTAAGATCCACGGCCGCTTTTTCGGACGCGTTTTCAGCATTTGTCTCATTGCAAAACTTCATGATTTGACGAAGCACAAAGGCGAGTAAGGCAGATTTGCGCTCTGATGGAGGAGCGATAATTGCAAGGTATAACTGTAGGAACTCTATGTATCCCGGCTTTACGGTTGCATAAGATCCTAGAGCTGCAATCATTACCGCGCCAATAGCTGTGACGCCCGGCATATCATTTGGCAGCTGCAGGAAAGTTGCTAACTCAATGATGTATTTTCCAACAATAGGAGGAAGATGGAACACTGGGAAATTAGGAAGGTCTTGTTTCCCAGGCAGTGGCCCCCAGGGCTTCTCTTCCCCCTGCAGCAACTCCTGCGCTTCCTCTGTTGGGAGCAGTGCAGTGTATTCATCCATCTCAGTGAAGCTCATGAGCACCTCTGGCCATCTCCAGAAGTTCAGCAGGGCGCGCGGAATCCAGCCGGCATAGCTCATCCTCGCTGCTGGCGGCGCCTTGAACAGCTGCCCAAAATGAGCCCGATTCCGCACAGGTATCAGGTCCCAACAGGGCAGCGAAGATATCGGCCATTTCCCTGAAGATGTGTTTATGCTTGCACAACGCACCCCAGCGCTTGCCTTTGAAAGCGTCCAGGGCATGCTTCAGGTCGTAAGCCGTGGGCCCCCAGCGCTTTACCGGGGCATAGGCTGAGGGCTCAATGATATTGAAGTCAGTTGCCAGGGCACGCGCAGCTTCCAGGGCAGAAAGGCGCAGCACCTTCTGATAGAGCTCGATGGCGCGGCCGCTCTCATGGCAGCCAAAGCAGAAAAAGTGACCGTCAGGGAAAAAAGTCATGGAAGGGGTATCCTCGCTGTGCAAAGGACACAGTGCAACCGCGTGTTCGCTGTTTTTCCGCAGCTTAATGTTCAGCCGCTCAGCCGCGTCGGCTGCGGAGATGTCCCGCACGGAATCAAAGAGTGCGTCAAACGGCGTCGGCATTGGCAGCGCCTTTCCTCGCCTGATCTGCCAGCCATGCTTCCAGCTCGCGGATAGGGACGATTATTCGCTTGCCAATATGTACAACCGGAAAACCTTCCGATCTTGCAAGTCGATAGGCCACATCGCGGGATACTTTTAAGCGCTGCCCCATTTCAGGGACGGTGATTACCATTGCGCTGTCTTGCCTTTCCATGTTTACCTCCTGTTTTATTAGCGCCACTTGCCTTAATAATTTTCTTGTTGTGTACGCTTGAGTTGTATGTTAAACTGTGAATTAAAGACAGTCAAGCACTTAGTGCCCAAATCCAAAATCCCGACATTTGACACGACACAAGAAAGGTGAAAGAGATGGAAAGAAAGCAAACACCTGGTGAGGCCTTCGCTAACAGGCTAAAAGAATATCGGCTTAAGAGAAAAATCACCCAGGCCCAGATGGCAGAAAATCTTCAGATTCCTAGAGCAACCTATAACTACTATGAAAATGGGAAGTCAGTGCCGGATATTAACCTGCTGGCATTGGTGGCATCTTATACTGGGTACTCGATGGAGTACATTCTCGGACAAAGTGAATACAAAACATATCAACATGAAGTCAATGCCAGGGAGGCTATAGAGAGTGCCGGGGATCCTGGAGAAGAGGCGATGCTAAAGATTCTTCAAACCGCAAAAAACCTCAGAATGAGATACGATATTGAAGGTCAACCTGTCCTGGATCGTTACCTAATACCGCTTGCGAACATTTGTGCTCAAATTGATAACATTCAGAAGTATGTGCCCAAATACATTGAACAGCCTGACGGATCCTTTATTCCTGAAGTTTTTGCTGATTATGATGACCAATTCCAAGCTGCATACAAGGCCTGCAATGTATTGCTCGAAAGGGGGTTCTCGTAAATGCCTAAGAGAGGAAATAATGATGGCACTGTCCGGCTGCGCAAAGATGGCCGCTGGGAGGGCCGCTACACTGCCGGCTATGATGCGGACGGAGAGCAGATCCAGAGGAGCGTTTACGCACCTACCCAGGAGGAAGCCCAGAAGAAGCTGAGGGAAGTGCTGAGGCAGCTAGATCGGGGAGAGTATGCTGATCCTTCTGTCATCAGTGTGGCAGAATGGCTTGATACCTGGTTTAGGGTATACGGCCGGCCACGCTGGCGTGACAGCACCGCAGCTGAGCACTTCAGGAACATCAATAACAACCTGAAGCCCGGCTTGGGCCGGTATAAGCTGCAGAAGCTCAGGCCGGACCATATCCAAGCTTATATCAACCGCCAGGCAGCAATAGGCCGGGCGCCGGCCAGTGTCAGGAAGCATCTGGAGCCGTTGCGCGCTTCATTGAAGCAGGCAGTGGTTAACGGCATGATTACCAATAACCCTTCCCTGCACCTGTCTCTACCCCCGGCCGCGCCGCGGGAAATTGAATTCCTGACTGTAGAGGAACAGCGTAAACTGATGGCAGCACTGCCAGCCTCCATCTATGGACGCGCGCTGCAGTTCATCCTGGGCACCGGGTTGAGGGCCTCTGAGCTCTGCGGGCTGCGCTGGCAGGATATTACCGGGGATCACTTTACCATCAAGCAGGCGGTCCAGCGGGTGCTAGATCTGGACCGGCAGAGGGATGATGATAAACCAAAATACAAGCTCTCTGTTTCACCGCCAAAGACAAAGGCCGGCAGGCGGACCATCCCTCTCACAGACCGGATGATCAGGCTCCTGGCAGCACAGAAGGAGGCTCAGGTACTGGACCGTTTCCGCGCCGGGTCCGCCTGGGCCGGAGGAATACCCATCCAGGGTGAAACGTTTGTCTTTGCCAATGAGCTGGGCATGGCCATTGACCGCTGCAACCTGGGGCGGGTGCTGCGCATCAGCCTGGATGCTGCTGGCGTCAAGCGCGTAGGTATCCATGCCCTGCGTCATACTTTCGCCACCAACTGCGTGAGGGCTGGGGTGGACGTGCGCACGCTCTCAGAGATGATTGGGCATACAAAGATCGCCTTCACGCTTCAGCAATACGTCCATACCAACCTTAGCACCATGCGGGAGGCCATGGGAGCCGTTGAGGGCCTGGGTGGGTTTTAAGTGTAATAAGTGTTTTAAGTTTTAAGTGGGTATATGGAGTGTTTTTAGAGGGTAGGTATAGAAAGCCATTTTTAATAAATGTATATATACAGATAGTATTATATCTATACAATTGTCCTGACCCTTATTCTGACCCTTACAACGATATTACAGGATATTACCAGATAGCACGCTACTATAGAAATACATTGATTTTGCTTGCTTTTTCTCTACAGGATATAACGCATAATCACATAGTTTATGCGTTGACATCGTGGAGGTCGTTGGTTCGAGCCCAATTAATCCCACCAGGCAAAAGCCTTGAGAACGCTCAGTTTTCAAGGCTTCTTCTTTCGTTCTTCCGCTTGTTTTTTTCTTCATTAAAAGTCAGGGGAATATTGGGGAAAAGGCTGTCTTCTTCTCTATATACTAAGGCCTGATTATCAAGGACAATACTGGAAGTTTCTGCAAGCTATGAAGGTTCACACAGATGCTCCATCTTTGAAATGCTTAAATAGTTATTGACTTATGTCCATAATCGATGTACTGTGATCGTGAGCATATTCAAGTACTGTTTGAAAAGCACAAGACATCCTTTGTTAGAAACCGCATGTCCGGCAGAAGCAATATAGATGAATAGAGGTTAAGCAAAATATAGTGATGATTTTTTATAATGCTGAGCATATGTCTGAGAGTATCCGATGGAAGCTATCCATTTTAAAGATTTGATTGGAGGTGTTCAAAATGCCCAAAAAGGACGGAACGGGCCCGCCTGGAACGAGAACTGCGGCAGGGAAAGGCAAGCGAAAAAAGGTGCGTTGCCTGCGGAAACTGCGTAAAGGTTCATCCGGAAGAAGCAATAAAGAAGGAACCCGGTAAGCGTAAATCAATAATGACCGTATTGAATGCAGAACGTGTGCCTGCGAATGTCCGATGAAACCATCAATTTAATGTTATAAAATGGAGGTGTTCTAAATGCCTAATAAGGATGGGACAGGGCCTTCTGGAACGGGACCTGTGGGAGGAAAAAGGGGACGCGGAGAACAACGGGGAGGAAAAGGCGCGGGCCCGGCGGGGCTGTGTGTCTGCCCTAAGTGCGGTGAAAAAGTAAGCCATACGACAGGTGTTCCCTGTACTTCCCAAAAATGCCCCAAATGCGGTTCGCTTCTCGTACGAGGAACTTGACCGCATAAAAACGATATACTTGATGAAAACAACTCCCGGCAAGCGATTCGACAAGTGTTCATATCGCAGCGTCTCCGGGAACAGCGTCGTGATATGCCATCACAGACATATCCCAATATAAATAACTGAGGAGGTACCCACTATGCCTGATTTTGGACATCCCTTTTCCGGTCTCGCAAAAGATCATAAAATCAGTGACAAGGAATTGATCAGGGCAATCCGTTTTATGATCGCCGCGGAATATGAAGCGATCCAGCTCTATATGCAGTTGGCTGAATCGACTGATCACAAACTGGCAATTGACGTACTGGAAGATATAGCGGATGAAGAGAGGGTTCATGCCGGCGAGTTTTTGAGATTGCTGAAGGAACTTGACCCTGATGAAGAGAAGTTTTATATCCAGGGCGCCCGGGAAGTAGAAGAGGAAATCAGAAAGCTCAGGAAGTAAACCAATCATATAAGCTTCTGGCATCGCTCACATAATCATGGTGGGAGAAAAGGTTATGTCACAGTTTAAAAAACCTGCAGGAGTCCTTGGAAGAATCGTTGCAAGAGGCATGGCATGGGGCCACAGGGATTTCTATAAGAATACAGCGCGGATAATTGACCTGGCTCCTGAAGATAAATATCTCGAAGTCGGATTCGGTTCCGGTTTGTTTATTAAAAAATATGCCCGGCATGTATCAGAGATAGCTGGTATTGATTATTCAGAGGACATGGTTAGCTTAGCGAAGGCCATCAATAATGATCTGGTGAATAGCAAAAGAGCTGATTTTAGACAGGGGGATGTCATTTCTCTTCCATGGTCTTCTGAACGCTTTTCTGCAGTTGCATGCATTGAGACATTTTACTTCTGGAAAGATCCGCTTTCAGCGCTCAGCGAGATTTTCCGCGTCCTCAAGTTTGGCGGCCGGCTTATCATTGAAATGGCTTATAACAAAGATGACGGTCTAAATCACGCAAAAGATATTGAGAAAATGAGTTTGAAACTTTACAGCGACGCCGAAATGAAAGAAGTCCTGGAGTCATCAGGCTTTGAGGATGTTGAGTGTTTCTATTATCAGGGATTCAGGATCCCGATCAAGGGATATATTGTTCCAAAGGGAATGATTATCAGAGCATATAAAAAATGAGAATCAAGGCCGCAAGGTGTGTGCTGTCTGAATTAGCTGCGCTTATTCGCCAAAGGCGTATTTAAGGAAACCGGCGTCCTTGCAGATCAATTGCTGGACCGCAGAATGAAATTGCGTTCCCCTGCTTTGATTTGGGCCAAACATCCCGCACTATGACCGCGGAAATCATTCATCGTCGTCTTGCCGGAGAAAAGGCCGCCTCAGCAATTCTGTGCTTTCAATAAGCCGCGGATGAGGGTAAATCGTCCGGTACGGGGTCTTTGCGCCCAGACATCCATCCTGACATTTCAGCTGATCATGTTCTGCGTTTTGTCATGACCGTGCGGCATCACACATTGCATTCAATACCCCTGGACAAGAAAATGCTTTGATATTCACGCAGGTCTTCGGGACGCAGCGCTTTAGAACCCATCATACTGTAGGGCTTGTTCAGCAAGGCATATTTCTTTTCGCCAAATTGGTGAAATGGCAATAAATCAGCCCGTTTTGCCCCCAGGCTGACCATGAGATCGCTCAGGCCCCGCGCGTCCTCCGGAGAGTCGTTGAATCCGGGGATGACGGGTATTCGAACGGTCACCTCCATGCCGGACGCCAGGAGTCTGCTGAGGTTATCAACAATTTCTATAAGAGGCATTCCCGTGGCTTCGCGGTGTTTTTTGGTATCATAATGCTTCAGATCAAATAGAAAAAGGTCGGTGAAAGGCATCACGCGCTCAAAGGACAAATAGGATACACCTCCTGCTGTCTCAATGGCTGTGTTGATGCCTTCTTTTTTAGCCGATTTAAGCAGTTCATAACAAAAATCAGGCTGCAGCAGCGGCTCTCCGCCGGTCAGCGTCATCCCGCCGCCTGACTTCTCATAAAAGGGCAGGTCCTGCCGGACGATCGCCATCACTTCTTCCGCGGTTTTCACTTCACCGTAGGTGACGCCGTTTTCCCGCTCGATTTGAGGCGACTGGCTCTCCGGATTCGCGCACCAGAGGCACCGGAGCGGGCAGCCTTTGAGGAAAACCGCCGTGCGGATGCCCGGCCCGTCATGAAGGCTGAATTTCTGAATGTTGAAAACGATCCCGGAGTTTTCCAATGATCCCACCCCCAATGCTGCCAGTATACCATGGAGGCCTGTTCCTGTAAACGAATTAATTACATTCACAAGCATTATAAGTTACAAATGAAACTTTAAACATTGACAAACGAAATGGCTCTCTTCTATAATAGGATTGTGAAAGGGGGCGCTCCGATGACTGACAGGCAAAAGCGGTTGCTCAACGCGCTGACGGACCAGGGCCGGATCGAAGTTTCGGCGCTTGCGGATTTATTGGGTGTATCCCAAGTCACCGTGCGCAAGGATTTGGATGCGTTGGGAAAGCTGGGGCTGATCAGGCGCGAGCACGGGACGGCGGTACTTGGCTCCAGCGATGACCTGAACAGCAGGCTGGCATACCATTATGAGCAGAAGAAGCGCATCGCGAAACTTGCAGCGGCCAGCGTGCAGGCGGGGGAGACTGTTTTCATTGAATCCGGCTCCTGCTGCGCGCTTCTGGCGGAGGAGCTGGCTCTTTCAGGCCTTGGCGTCACGATCGTCACCAATTCCGCCTTTATTGCGGGCTTCCTGCGCTCCGCGCCCGGCGTGAAAGTCGTTCTCCTGGGCGGAAGTTATCAGCCGGCCTCCCAGGTGCTGGTCGGCCCCCTTGTCCGGATTTGCGCGGGACAGTTTTTTGTGGACAAGCTGTTTGTCGGAACAGACGGCTTCTCGACTGCCAACGGATTCACCGGCAGCGACATGATGAGGGCCGAGGCCGTGCGCGCGATGCGGCGGCAGTCAAGCCGGGCGGTTGTCCTCACGGAATCACGGAAGTTCAACAGTCAGGGGGTCGTTCCCCTGCTTGAGGTCCGCGAAGTCAGCGCCGTCTATACAGACGAAGGCATCCCGGAAGAAACCGAGCGGTTCCTCCTGGACAGGGGCGTTGCTGTCCTGAAAGCATAGGCGACACATATTCGGCAGAAACATCCAGATCATCAAGAGGAAGAATGGAGAAAAGGCGATGGACGGGTTTGGCAGCATGACGGAGAGGATCAAGGCGTACCGCGAGAAAATGCTCAGCGAAAAGCCGCGCGTGTGCGCACAGCGCGCCATCCTGACGACCGAGGCCTATCAGGAGCATCTTCACCAGCCGCTGGCCATCAAGCGGGCGATGATGCTGGCCAACATCCTGGACCATATGACCATCTACATTGAGCCGGAAACGCTGCTGGCAGGGAACCAGGCCTCCGCCAACCGCGCGGCGCCCATTTTTCCCGAGTACGCGATGGACTGGGTGATCAGGGAGCTGGATGAGTTTGACAAGCGCGACGGGGACAGTTTCCAGATCGATGAGCAGACCAAGGAGTCGCTCCGTGAAATCGCGCCGTTCTGGAAGAACAACACGGTCAAGGATCGCGGCCTCGCGTCCTTCCCGCCCCAGGCCAGGCTGCTGTATGACCTTGGCATCATCAAGGCGGAGGGAAACATCACCTCCGGGGACGCGCACGTTGCCGCGGATTACACCGGTCTGATCAACCGGGGACTGGATGATTACAGAGCCCGCTCCAGGGAGAAGCTGCAGTCGCTGGACTTTACCGAACACGCCAACATCGCCAAGGGATATTTTTACCGCGCCATCATCCTTGTGATCGACGCGGTGGAACGCTTTGCCGGGCGCTACGCGATCCTGGCGGAAGCGGAAGCCGGAAAAGCGGGACCGCAGCGCGCCGGTGAACTTCTGGAAATGGCAGGGATCCTGCGCAAGGTGCCCATGCAGCCGGCCGGCAACCTGCGCGAAGCCATCCAGAGCGTCTGGCTGGTTCACTGCATCCTTCAGATCGAGAGCAACGGCCATTCGCTGTCCTACGGCCGCATGGACCAGTACCTGAACCCCTTTTACCAGTCGGACCTGGCGGCCGGGCGGACCACGCGGGAGAGGGCCGTCGAGCTGCTGGACAACCTGTGGCTGAAGACCCTGTCGATCAACAAGATCCGGCCCTGGTCCCATACGCGCTTTTCCGCCGGTAGCCCGCTTTACCAGAACGTAACGGTAGCCGGGCAGACGGCTGACGGAAAGGACGCGGTCAATGACTTCACCTACATGATCCTCGACAGCGTCGCCCAGGTCCGGCTGCCGCAGCCCAACCTGACCGTACGCTACCACGCCGGGCTGACAGACGCGTTCATGCGCAAATGCATCGAGCTGGTGCGCCTGGGGATCGGCATGCCCGCCTTCAACAACGATGAGATCATCATTCCCAGCTTCATTGACAAAGGGGTCAGCCGTGAGGACGCCTACAACTATTCCGCCATCGGGTGCGTTGAAGTGGCCGTGCCCGGGAAGTGGGGCTATCGCGTCACCGGGATGAGCTTCATCAATTTCCCCAAATCCCTCCTCATCGCCATGAACGACGGGGTCGACCCTGAAAGCGGACAGCGCGTGTGCGGGAAAACCGGCCACTTTACGGAGATGACGGACTTCTCCCAGGTGATGGCGGCATGGGACCAGGTGATCCGTGAGTTTGCCCGCCAGGCGGTCATCATTGACAGCTGCGCGGATTTGACCCTGGAACGTGACACCGCGGACATCCTCTTAAGCGCGCTGTGCGATGACTGTATCGGACGCGGCCTGAACCTGAAGGAAGGCGGCGCGGTATACGATTTCATCAGCGACCTGCAGGTGGGCATCGCGAACCTGGCCGACTCGCTGGCCGCGATCAGGAAGTGTGTGTTTGAGGACCGGCGCCTGACGCCGTCGGAACTGTGGGACGCCCTGAAAACCAATTTCGAAGGGGAAAAAGGTGAGGCGGTCCAGTCTATCCTGACGGACGGCGCGCCCAAATACGGCAATGACGACGACTATGTTGACCTGTTGCTGCGGGAAGCCTATGGCAGCTATATCGACGAAATAAAGAAATACCACAACACCCGCTACGGGCGCGGGCCCATCGGCGGGATCTACTACGCGGGCACCAGTTCCATATCCGCCAACATCCCCCAGGGGGCGGGCACCCTAGCAACGCCGGACGGACGCCGGGCGGGGGAACCCCTTGCGGAGGGCTGCTCACCCAGCCATTCCATGGATAGGAACGGACCTACCGCCGTGTTCAAGTCCGTCTCCAAACTGCCCACGGAGGAAATCACAGGCGGCGTCCTGCTCAACCAGAAAGTGACGCCGCAAATGCTCGAGCGAGTTGAAAACCGGGACAAGCTCATCCTGCTGTTGAGAACCTTTTTTGATACCCTGCACGGCTTCCACGTGCAGTACAACGTCGTCAGCCGCGAGGTGCTCAGGGATGCCCAGAAGCACCCGGAAAAACACCGCGACCTCATCGTGCGCGTTGCGGGCTACAGCGCGTTCTTCAATTCGCTCTCACGCCAGACCCAGGACGACATCATCGAGCGGACGGAGCAATCCATCTGATAATACGAATGCAAAACCTGAGTGCTCTGTCAGAGGAGTATCTGAGGACGATTGGGGACCGCATCCCCAAACCCCGCCCGGGGAGTTTCTCCCCGGACCCCGGAATCATATATATTTTCCCGATGCGTCAATGCTTTTTATATTATAAGGCATGACGCCTGCCCGAGGAAAGAATAAAAAGCGCCCCGGCCTGAGAGCCGGGGCGCTGTCCATATCCAATGATGATCAGCGGCGGACGGGGAAACTGGCTATACCGCTTCGCGTTTGCGCTTTCTGGCGTAGCAGTCCATGCCGATGATGAGCACGATGATGATGCCGCGGATGAGCTGCTGCGAATAGCCGCCGATGCCCAGCATCCCCATGCTGTTGGTGATCAGCTGGATGACGAACAGCCCGATGAAGCTCTCATAGATGCCCCCGATGCCGCCGGCAAAGGAGGTGCCGCCGATCACGATGCCGCAGTTGACCAGCATGCCCGTGGTATCCCCGTAGATGGAGGAACCGGTGTTCATCCGGGAGGACAGCAGCACGCCTGCCAGGGCCGCCGTGCTGCCGCTGATGACAAAGGCGATCCACTTGGTCCGCACGACGTTGATGCCTGAGTTCTTGGCGACCTCATAGTTGCCGCCGATGGCGTAGCAGTTCCTGCCGTAGCCTGTGAACCTGAGCAGGCAGAAGAAGGCGACCAGCAGCACCGCCATGTAGATAACCAGGGAGGGGATGCCGAAGAACTGCTGGTTTGAAATCTTCATGAACTCCATGTTCCTGCTGGAGAGCGGGCTGGCGTTGGTCAGCTGCTGGGCGACGCCCTTGAGCAGCATGCCCATGCCCAGGGTGATGATAAAAGGTTCCGTCTTCTGATGCACCACCAGGAACCCGTTCACAAGGCCGACCAGGGCACCGCTCAGGGTGCCCGCCAGGAAAGCAAGCCAGAAAGGATAGCCGGCGTTGACCGTCATGATGGCCAGGATGCCGCCGATGCTCATGGTCCCTCCGACTGACAGGTCACAGGCGCCGCAGATCACCACCACCGTCACGCCAAAGCCGATGATCTCTATGATGGCTGTTGAGCGGAGCATGTCCAGCCAGTTGTATGGAGTGAAGAAATTGGTGTCAAAAAACAGCATCAGCGTGACCAGGGAGATGATCGCGAGGATTGCCTTCTGCCGTGAGAGGGACTTCCAGACCCTGTTTAATACTGCTGTCATCTTCATCTCGTCATCACCTACTGACGTTTCCGGTTGTCAAGCCAGATGGCGGTGACCAGCACCGCGCCGTTTGTGATCGTCTGCATATAGGTGGACAGTCCCAAAAGGTTCATGCAGTTGGACAGCAGGGTGATCAGGAACACGCCCAGAAGGGTGCGCAGGACATTTCCCTTTCCGCCCGCGAGCGTCGTGCCGCCCACTACGACGCACAGGATCGCGTTGGCTTCGTAGCCGGTGCCAAGCGTCGCTGTCGCGGTGGTCACCCGTGACATCAGGACGATGGATCCGAAGGCGGACATCAGCCCGTTGATGGTATAGACCATCTGCATGGTGCGGTTGATGTTGAATCCGCACAGATAGGCGGCCGTCTTGTTGCCGCCCATCAGGCTGATGGACCGGCCTGCCAGCGTCCTGGTCTGGAAGAAATACATGATGGCCAGGACCACGGCGAAAATGAGGATGGAGATGGGGATGCCGTAGAAGCTGCCCGAACCGATCGCGGTGAACATGTCATAAGGTTTGGTGGACCGCGCGATGCGCAGCGTCTCCGCGTTGGTGACCAGCAGGCCCACCGCGATGAAGACGGAACTCATGCCATAGGTGATGAAAAGCACTTCCGCCTGGATGGTGGCGCCGAACTTGGTCAGGATGGTGCCATTGAGGTATCCCAGCAGGGCGCCCGCCAGAAGGCCGCACAGCAGCGCGCCCACCTGCCCCAGCGGGTTGATCAGGGATGCCGTGATGACGCTGACCAGCGATACCATACCCACGACCGAGAGGTCGATGAATCCGCCGATGATGACAAAGGTCATGCCCAGCGCCACAAAGGCGAGGGACGTCATCTGACGGAGGATGTTGGTCAGGTTGCGGGCCATCAGGAACTTTGGCTGTATGATCGCGGTCATTGTGACCAGCACAATGATTCCAAGCAGAACGAGGTTCTGGTTGAAAAATCGCAGGAGCTTGTTTTCGTTTCTCATCTTGCGGCCCTTTGCACTCAGCCGATCGCCCTGCTCATGATTTCCGTGGCAGAGGCGGTCTCGGGGTTGAATTCGCCGGTGACTCTGCCCTCGCAGATCGTCAGGACACGGTTGCTCATGTTGAGAACCTCGGGAAGCTCGGAGGAGATCATGATGATCGAGCCGCCCGCTTCAACGATTTTGTTCATCAGCGTATAGATCTCATATTTGGCGCCCACATCGATCCCCCGGGTGGGTTCGTCAAGGATCAGGATTTGGGGATCCAGTTCCAGCCAGCGGCCCACGATGCACTTCTGCTGGTTTCCGCCGGACAGGCTGTTCGTTTTTGTCTGGGCGGAGGGCGTCTTGATGTTCAGGTTCTTGATCTGACGTCCGCCGATCTCCCGCTCTTTTGACCTGTCGATGATGCCGTGCCTGGTCAGCCGGTCCAGGGAAGCCATGGTGATGTTGGCCTGAACGGAGAACGGGAGGATCAGGCCTTCGCGCTTGCGGTCCTCAGGCAGCAGGCCCATGCCGGCGACCATCGCCTCCTTGGGGCTGCGGACCCTGATGTGCTTTCCGCTCAGGCACAGGGTATGACTTTTGACCTTGTCCGCGCCGTAGACCGCCCGGACGATTTCTGTCCGCCCCGCGCCCACCAGCCCCACAAATCCCAGGATCTCGCCTTTATTCAGGGTGAAGCTGACGTCGTGCAGCTTGCGGGTGCTGAGATTTTTGACCTCCAGCAGCGGCCCGCCGACACAGTGCATCCGCGGGGGGTATTCGTTGTCGATGGTCCGCCCGACCATCTTCTCGATCATCTCGCTGCGCGTTATCTCATTGACCGGACGGGAATCGATCACGCAGCCGTCGCGCATGACGGTCACGATGTCGCAGTATTCAAAAATCTCATCCAGTTTATGGCTGATATAGATGGTGGAGATGCCATTGTCCCGCAGCTGGTTGATGATCTTACCGAGCTGTTTGAGTTCCTCTGAGGTCAGGGAGCTGGAGGGCTCGTCCATGATGATAAGCTTGGAATCAAATGATAATGCCTTTGTGATTTCCACGATCTGCATTTCCGACGCGCTCAGTTCGCCGACCTTGGAATAGGTGTTGATCCTGCTGCCGATGCTGTCCAGCAGCGCGCGCGCTTTTTTGTGCACGCCGCGCATCCCGCCCATCTCCCTGAAGCGGCCCAGGTAAATGTTCTCGCCCACCGACATGGAGTTGACAAGGTTGAACTCCTGGTAGATGATGCTCAGCCCCCGCCGCAGCGCCTGGACGGGGGTGGTGTGCTCTATGACTTTCCCGTCAAACTCGATGGTCCCGCTGTCTTTTTCGTAGACGCCCGAAAGGATTTTCATCAGCGTGGA
>DIWD01000037.1:0-6785 GCA_002428405.1 bacterium UBA6115 | reverse complement strand
CATACGTCCCTGACGACGAGGATGTACCTGCCTGACTGGCTCAAATTCAAGGCCTCCATGAAAAAACTCTTTGACCAATCGCCCCGGAGGGCCCGGGGCGATTGGTCCATGCTGCGTTATTCAGCCTTGGAAATGGATTACCACTTCGGATAAGGGAAGGTATGCACGTTGGCCGGGGTGACAACGTCCAGCGCCGTGAAGGTCACTTCGTCATAGGGCTCTTTGTTGAGGATCTTCTGGATGGTGTCCAGGGTGTCGGTGGTCATGCGGGTGAAGTTCTGGCCGATGCACAGCTGCTGCGTGCCCTCGATGACCTGGTCGTAGCCGATCATGCAGCCGTCCACGCCGATGACGTATACGCCTTCAAGGAGGTTGGCGGCCTTCAGGGCTTCGATGCACCCGGTGGCCCCGATGTCCCAGTGGCAGTAGACGGCCTGGATTTCTTCGCCGTAGAGTGTGATGAAGTCGCTCATGATGGTCATGGCGTCGTCCGAAGACCAGCGCGGGCAGTTCTTGGAATCCAGCACTTCCACCTTTGCTGTGTCAATGGTGTCAAAGAAACCGTTGTGGCGCTTGATCTGCGCGTCATGCCCTGACTGCCCGCCGACCTCGACCACCTTGACGCCGTCCGGGAAGGCTTCCATCAGGGTCTGCGCAGCGACCTCGCCGCAGATGATGTCGTTGGTGCCGCACATGAAATCCCGGTACTGCTTGAATTCCTCAGGGACCTCAGAGGAGTACATGCCCACGATGATACCCTTGCTCTGCGCTTCCATGAAGCTGGGGATCATTGCGCTGGGGTCGGTCGGGTTGATGGAGATGGCGGCAAAGCCCTCCGCGATGCAGGTACCAATCGCGGCCACGCCTTTCTGCGGGTCATACCCCTCCTCAAACAGATAGGGGGTGAACCCGTACTGGGGGGCGTACTCCTGGAACTGGCTCCAGGCGAATGCCTGGGAGGCGTTCTCCAGCGACTGGGTGATGAAAGCGACCTTGACTTCCTTTTGTTCTGCAAATGCAGCAGCCGAGACGCTCATCGCCAACACAAGAACCAGAAACAGACTCAGGATCTTTTTCATGACATATCCTCCTTATATCTTTGCGGATTGCCTTCCGCAAGAAGAACGACGCAGAGAGGCGCTGTCAGACGACCGGTATTCCGAACTTCAACATGGACATTATAGGGCATTTTCTTCCCAGATAAAACCCATAAAACAACCCATAAGGTGCGAAATTCTGAACTTATTCTTTTCCAGTCCCCTCGCTGTTCAGACTGCGGCGCCTCCACTCGCTGGGCGTCATTTCCGCTTCTTTCCTGAATGCGTGGGAGAAATATTTCGGTGAGCTGAACCCGGTCAGGCCCGCGATTTCCTCGATGGTCCGCGTCCCGTAGGAGAGCATGGCCTTGGCTGTCTCAATGCGGACGCTCCTGAGGTAGATGCCCGGCGGCACGCCGACTTTCTGAGTGAATATCCGGCTGAGGTAGGAAGAGCTGACGTTGACGGCTTTGGCCAGGCTGTCCACTGTGAGCGGTTCAGAAAGATGGTCGTGCATGTAGCGGACAACGCGCTCAAACGGCCGCGCCGAAATCTGGCCGTCAGGCACGTTACCGCCCAGGGCCTTCCGGGCGATGAGGATGATGGCGGCTTTGGCGTAGTGCTGGATAAGCGCGGGTTCCGGCTCATCCGATGTATACTCCGCGTGCATGTGTTCAAGCAGCCACTTGATGGGCAGGCCCCTGTCGTCCTGGACCCAGATCATGCCCGGTACCTGGATGGGGCCCAGGTCCGCCCAGACACAAAAAATATCGTGGCTTCCGCGGCCCTGGAACTTCTCGGAATGGTACATGCCGCGCGGATAGACGATGACATCATAGTCGCCCGCGCTTGAATGGGCATCCATGGTGGAGATCTCCACATCGCCGGAGAGGAAATAGATCAGCTCCACGACATCGTGCATGTGCCGGGTCAGGTTCCAGATCCCGCTTTTCCCGTCGAAGCGCTTGCAGAACACGATTTTGATGTCTGTCGCGTCCAGCTGTCTGCTAAACTCGCTCAGTTGGCCCATCCACGCCGCAGCGCCCGAATCGCTCCGCATTGGCATCCCTCCGGTATCAGATGATGTCCTCTTCCTTCACAAGCTCCGCCGCGCCAATGACGCCCGTGTCTCGCCCAAGCTCCGCAAATCTGAACTCCACAGGCTGGGCAACGTGATTGTACCGGTCAAACTCCTCCCGCATCGCGCCGAACAGCGCTTCCCCGCAGTTGGTGAGCCCGCCGCCGAAAACAAACAGGTTGATGTTGAGCAGCTGATAGATGTTGAACACGCAAACGGCCAGGTAATGGGAAAGCTGCCTGACCGCGTCCTTTGCCAGCGCATCGCCTGCGTTGCAGGCCGCCATAATGGTTTCGCCGCTGATATCCGCCTGGGAAAGCACGCTCATGTCCCCCTGGGCAAGCCTGTTTTTGACGTGTTCGACGATGTAGCGCCCTGAAGCATAGGACATGAAGCAGCCCTTGTTTCGGCACCCGCAGGTCAGGCCTTCGTCCGGCGTGATGAGCATATGTCCGCATTCCCCCGCCCAGCCGTAACTGCCGCGGAAGACCCTGCCGGAAATGACGATGCCGCATCCAAGACCGGTGCTGACCGAAACGTAAACCATGTGCCGCGAACCGCGGCCTGCCCCATACCGGAACTCCGCGAGCGCCGCGACGTTGGAGTCATTGTCCAGGACGATTTTGGTGTTGATGCGCTGTGCGATGTAGTCGCGCATCGGGAACTCGCAGATGTTGGTCATGGCAGAGGTCATGCACACATAGCCCCTGTCAAACAACAGGAAAGACGGCATGACGATGCCGATTCCCGCCAGGTCATCCACCGCGAGGCCGTTTTTCTTCAGGATGGCTTCAATCGTGGAGATCACAGTGTCCGAAAACGCCACGCCGTCCGCGTTTGTGTCCGTCCTGTGCTGCAGACGGTCCACAACCTTTCCGGATTCATCAAAGACGCAATAGGCGACCTTCGTGCCGCCCGCGTCCACGCCGATTGTGTACTTTCCGTTCATCATATCCCTCTTTTACTGTCATCATAATGTGAGCATGTCTGGATGTCAATTCAATATTATTTGTCCAATAAACAGTTCATCATCCGGCAACCGGCCGGAAATCCCTCTTCCAACGGATCATGGATCACGGATCACAGCGGGTTTATCTTGAGCGTGCGTAAAACAGGCGGCGAAAACGCCGCCTGTTCAAACACAAAACAGGTCATTGCTTATGACAATGCCTCATCAAGTGCCCGGCGCATGACGTCCTTGTTGGGTTTCCTGCCCGTCCACATCAGGATGTTGATCGCCGCCTGGTTGATGAGCATGCCGGTGCCCGTGTTCCATTTCGCGCCGCGCGCCTGCGCCGCCCGCAGAAAGGGCGTGACCGCTGGGTTGGGGATCACATCCTGCACAAACATCGACGGCAGGATGGTTTGTATATCCACGTTGGGGATGGCGTCGACATCGGGATACAGGCCGATAGGTGTAGCGTTGATCAGGATATCGGTGTCCCCGGGGATCTGATAGACGCCTTCCCAGCTGACGTAGCGCGGATTTTTGCATACGCGGGCCAACAGGCTCATCAGGCTGTCACCCAGCGCTTTGTCCTGGGGACGGTTGACAACGGTGATGTCCCCTGTGCCCGAAAGGCACAGCTCCACGCAGATCGCCCGCGCGGCCCCTCCGGCGCCCAGGATCACCACTTTCTTTCCCTTCGGATCAACGCCATTCTCGCGCAGCGACTCCATGAACCCCTTGCCGTCCGTGTTGTCACCGAACAAGTGCCCGTCAGTGTTCACGATGGTATTGACAGCGCCGATCAGCTTCGCCGCCTCACTAAGCTCGTCAAGAAAGGGGATCACCTTGATCTTGTGCGGGATCGTGCAGTTGACGCCGCGCATCCCGAACGCCTTCAGACCCCTGACCGCGTCTTCCAGCGCGTCCGGCGCTACGTCGATGGTCAGATACCGCCAGCGTTTGAGGCCCATGTCCTCAAACGCTGCCTGCTGGATGACTGTGCCAGGGTTCTCCGCCGCCGGATGCCCCAACACACCGACCAGGGTGTCCAGATAGTTTTGCTCTTTCATTGCCCGCCTCCTTCTCTATAGTCGATCTCCTAAAGCACCCTGCCCGCCGCGGCGTAATACACCGCGCCGACCGCCTGCCCGAACTGGGCGACTGTGTATACCGGATCATTCCTGAGGTCCAGCATCAGCGGGGTGTAGGCCATGGAATCGTCCGCCGCCTGCAACATAACCGGCAGCAGCCGCGCGGCGCCTTCCTGCATGAGCTCAAACACACGCCTCTTTTTGACGAAGCGCCCGAACAGGACACGCTGCTTTGTCATAGGGCAGAGGATGTCCTCGGTCTCCTCCCATGTCACCGCAAGGTATTCGCCGATTTCGCGGAAGACCTCCTCAGCCTCCGGAATGCCCTGGCAAGCCATTGACATGACCCGCTCCAGGAGGGGCTTGCGCATGTCCGCGGGATCAGTGACCGCAAAGACACCGCCACCGCGGCGTATGATGAGCCCGGCATTGTAAAGCTCCCGGAGCTGCCCCTCATTGAAATGCTTGAACATCAGCCGGTACGCGCCGCTCTGGCTCGCGTATTTCTGCAGCGTGCCTGCAATACCCGTATTGAAGTTCCGTGTGCTCCTCAGGTCCAGCACGCCGTAGGCGCGCGCCGGCCGGCTGCCCAGGTCAATGATGCAGTTGTACACCTCCAGCGGGATCTGCGGAATCTTTCCCTCCTCGTCAATCCAGCCGGAGCCCAGCTCCGTTCCCAGTGTGTGCGCGAAGATGCCGTCGGGGACCTCCGTTGCTTTTCCCGGGCAGGATGTCAGTTCCGCCGCAGCCGTATAGGCCGCCATCGAACCGTCGTTGGCCATGCGGACAAGCCCCCCGGAAGCGAGGTATGGGCCCAGCAGATCCTTCAGGACAGTCAGTTTTGGAAACTCTTTCTCATAATCGGGCGAAGCCTCCCGGATGCCGCGGGTTTTCAGCGTCTCTCCGCCGACAATCATGTCATCGATCACGACGTCAGGAAAGCAAACGCCGATGGCGTCAAAGCCCGGAGTGTCCAGTGCATTTTCGATCTGCGCTGCCGAAGTATCCATCGTTTCAAGCGGCGCGCTTTTGTCCAGCATCCTTTCGCGCGCGTCCAGCAGTTCCCTGGATGAATCATCCGTAACGGAAAGCGCCGCGCGCATCACCCGCGCAAGCAGCAGGAGCGGCTGGATGAGCTCATCGATGTGCCGGAACATGGCGGGGTGCCAGTCATACTCCTTCACCGCGCGGATCTTGCCGTCCAGCACGCCCACGACCTTGATGTCGGTACCGCCGACATCCATGCCGCACAGGCGGTCTGAGCGCGCGTTTAAAACAGCGCGGCGGAAAGCCGAGGCCGCGTCCCGCCCGGGGGCCTTCCTCTTCGGGGCCGGTGCCTGCGGCTCTCCCTCCTCTATCAGGAAACGGAACGGGGCGCAGCGGAGCGCTTCGTTCGCGCGGTCCGTCACGTTGAGGCACTTGCCATAGCCCTTGCGCTCGCTTTTGGCCTTCCCCACGTCAAACACGCTAAGGAGGGATCCGCAGAGTTCCCTCGCCCAGGCGAAACCCGCAGGAACCGTCAGCGTCATGGACTTTCCGCCCAGGACTGAGATCAGGTTGTAAATCCTGGCGTAAAAATACTCCCGCACAAACGCGTCCTCGACAGGGTCCCGCGGAAGCGGCAGCCGGATGAGGTAAGACATCGTGCCGCCAAGGGTCAGGTCAACCCGGCAGCCGATCTGAATGTCCATTTTCCGGAAGGTATCCCTGACCCGGCTTAGATAGACGCAGCGACCCTCATCCGCCTGCCTGATCAGGTCCCTGAGCATGTCTGTCATTTCCCTACCTCACAGCACATGGAACACGCGGCTCTCCGCAATGGCTTTGAATCCGCGCATTTCAGAGGGCGAAAAGGGTTTCTGGTCCTTGTCAAATCCGTATTCCTGCCGGAGGGAGCGGTACTTCTCCCGGCACATCGGATTGAAATTGATCAGTTCATAGGGGATGGACGGGTCCACTGACGCGATGAAGTCCGCGATCGCCGCGATGTTCTCCTCGTCCGCGGTGTAGCCGGGGATCAGCGGGGTCCTCAGGCGAAGGTTGGCCCCCCGCGCGGCGAGGCGCCGGATGTTGCGCAGAATGAGCGCGTTGTCAGTGCCTGTCGCCGCCTTGTGCCGCACGGGATCGATCAGCTTGATGTCCGCGATGACCTCGTCGCAGGCATCCGCCAGCGCGTCAGCGACGTCCGGGTTCGTGTACAGGCAGGTCTCAACCGCGGTTCCGATGCCCCTTTCGCGGCAGGCTTTCAGGACAGCAAGCGAAAATCCCGGCGAGTAGGCCGGGTCCCCGCCTGAGAGCGTGACGCCGCCCCCCGCCGTCCGGTAAAACACCTCGTCCTTCACGATTTCCCGCATGGCTTCGCTTACGGTCATTTCCTGCGCGTCAAAGCGGAGCGCCCCTGTCGGGCAGGCATGGATACAGGCCCCGCACCTGGTACAGGCGGAGTGGTCAATGCGGACTCCCTCCCCGTCAAAGTCAATGCACTTTTCCGGGCAGGCCGCGGCACAGCTGCGGCAGAGGATGCAGATGCTTCTGGCGTACCAGACGTTGATGTCAGGGGTCAGCCCTTCCGGGTTCTGGCACCAGCGGCAACGAAGCGGGCAGCCCTTGAGGAACAGGACCGTCCGGAT
>DIWD01000064.1 GCA_002428405.1 bacterium UBA6115 | reverse complement strand
GCGCGCTTTGACGAGGAGCATAACATCGCCTGGAGCAAGGCGCTGGAAAAAGCGGGATGTCATGTTCTTTATGGCGTGCCGCGATGGAAGACGCATTCCAAAGTCACGCTTGTCATCAGGCGGGAGGGTGATGGATTGCGGCATTATGTTCATTTTGGTACCGGCAATTANNAAAATCTATACAGACATGGGCGTGATGACCTGCGACAGGCAGCTGGGCGAGGACGCGGCCGCCTTTTTCAACCTCATCCTGGGCTACAGCTACACCTATCCGATGCGGGAAATGATCGCCTCGCCCTATGACCTCAGGGACGCCATGCTCNNNTGCGGCATCACGATGAAGATGAATTCGCTGTCTGACCCCGGGATGATTGAAGCGCTGCTGTCTGCCGCGGATGCCGGAGTATCCGTCATGCTAATGGTTCGCGGCATCTGCTGCCTGAATTACAGGGAGAACAGAAACCTGCAGGTATTCAGCACAGTCGGGCGCTTTTTGGAGCATCCGCGCATCTATGCATTTGAAAACGAGGGGAATTTGGAGCTCTTCCTGTCCTCCGCCGACCTGATGACCCGAAACCTGGACAAACGGGTGGAACTCACCGTTCCGGTGAAAGACGCTGAAATCCGAAAACAGATCATGTCCATCCTCAAACTCGGCTTCACGGACAACCGCAAGAGGTGGAAGCTGGTCCGTGGCATGCATTATGAGCGCGTACCGCGCGCAGAGCCGGCCAAAAATGCCCAGGAAGCGCTTATCCTGTCACCTGATCCGCTGCTTGACACGGTTTCACCGGGAGGATAAACTCTTTTCACAGGGAACGGAAACCCGGAAGCGGCGTGCCGGGAAAATGCGGCAGCAGCGTACAAGGGGTTGCCGCCGTTTTTTACAGGGGGGATTCCATGCTCCAGATATACAACAGCCAAACGCGGAAAAAGGAAGATTTCATACCCGTCCGGGAAGGAAAAGTCGGCATGTACTGCTGCGGCCCGACGGTGTATGACTATTTCCACATCGGCAACGCCAGGCCCTTCATCATGTTTGACGTGTTGCGCGGCTACCTTGAATTCAAGGGGTATGAAGTCACCTTTGTTCAGAACTTCACCGACATTGACGACAAGATGATTGACCGCGCGAACCGAGAGGGCATTACGGTGCGTGATCTGGGCGACCGTTTCATCGGGGAATACTGGAAGGACGCCAACGCGCTTGGTATCAGGGCGGCCACGGTGCATCCCCGGGCCACGGAGCACATGCCGCAGATGATCTCCCTCATCCAGGGCCTGATTGAAAAGGGCCTGGCCTATGAGCAGGGCGGCAGCGTTTACTATCACACCCCGGCTTTCCCGGAGTATGGCAAGCTCTCCGGCCAAAACCTGGATGATTTGGACAGCGGCGCTCGGGTGAGCGTGGATGAGGAAAAACGCAATCCCCTTGATTTCGCGTTATGGAAGGCCGAAAAACCAAACGAACCCAGCTGGGACAGCCCCTGGGGCAAGGGGCGGCCTGGCTGGCACATCGAATGCAGCGCCATGAGCATGGCTTATCTGGGTGAGACCTTTGACATACACGGCGGCGGGCAGGATCTTCTCTTTCCCCACCATGAGAACGAAGTCGCCCAGAGCGAAGGCTTCACCGGGCACCCTTTTGTGAATTACTGGATGCATAACGGCTTTATCAGCATCGACAACACCAAGATGTCAAAATCCCTGGGCAATTTTTTCACCGCGCGGGATGTCCTTTTGGAGTACGAACCGGAGGATGTGCGCATGCTGATGCTCTCCGCGCATTACCGCAGTCCGCTCAACTTCAGCCGGGACATGATGGCGCAGGCGCATGCATCAAAAACCAGGCTGAGTACCGCAAAGGAGCGGCTTATCCATCTGCTGAGAAACATGAAGGCCGGGACGGGAAAAACGAAGGATGAAAAAGCGCTGCAGGTGATTGATGGCATCAAGGACAGCTTCATCGCCGGAATGGACAACGATTTCAATACAGCCGAGGCCATGGGCGCGCTGTTTGAACTGGTCTATTTCATCAACACGGAACTGGATGAGAAAACCACGGAGACAACGCTGAAGGCCACGCTGGCGGCAATGGATATGATGGCAGGGATCTTTGGCTTGCTGACCAAAAGTGAAGAGGAGATCCCGGAGGAAGTCCGCTTGCTGGCCATACAACGGGCGCAGGCCCGAAAGGACAGGGATTGGGCGCGCAGCGACGCATTGCGCGGGGAAATGGCAGATCTCGGCTGGTCAGCGGAGGATACGCCGCAGGGGCAGAAGCTTCGCCGCACTTGAGCCGTACTGCAAAAATTGCCGGCATCGTACTGCTGGGCTGCTGTCTGGGGCTGGCAGTGTTCTCCGGAGTATCCGCAATACTGGACGGCCTTGATCGCGGAGAAACACGGAAAATGGAACTCAGGCCTGCCCTCAGCCCGTTGCCGGCCTGCTTGTCTGAAAACAACGGAATTGAACTGAATACAGCCGGCATACAGGACCTGATGAGCCTGCCGGGCATCGGGAAACACCTGGCAGAAGCGATCATAGCACAGAGGGAAATCAACCCCTTCTATTATCTGGAAGACCTGAAAATGATCAACGGCATCGGAGACAGGCGCATTGAAGCCCTGCGCGGGCTTGCGTATGTTCAGGCACCATAGGCAGCGAGCTGACCTAAGCGGAAATATCACATTCTGAACCACACATAGGATGTGGCGGTCGTGACATCATAAAGCGTGAGCTGGTAGCCGTTGAGATCAAAATAGAAATAGGTCTCCTTGTTGCTCAGGACACTGTGCGGCATCTCAGAAGAGGGGACCCCTATGATGGAGACGCAGACACCGCCGTTGGTTGTTGTCGCCTTCAGGTTGTTTTCCGCAATGTACTGTTCATACCGCTGAGGATAAAAGGGATTGGCCCCACAGTGAATGACCAGCGGATAGTTCAGGTAATCCTTGGCCTCAGGCGCGGTTTCCGCCGTGAACCCATAGTCCTTCAGGGTACCGATGTACATCATGATGTGGCGGGCGCGGTGTTTCCCCACCAGAAAATCCCCCACCTGCAGATGCTCACGGAGGGACTCAAAGGGCAGCTCCTTGAAAGGGAGATGGTTCTTCGTGTATTTTGAGTATTTGAGGATCATCCCGCTGAGCGAGTCATGCCTGGGCTTGCCGGTCTGTTCATTGATCCACTGCGTATAGCCAGTGCAGTCAAAGCCATAGACATAAGCTCGTTTCGGGCTGTAATACCGAGTGGTTTCAATCGGCTTTTTGATTTTCATCAGGTCGTCCGCTTTCTTGCCGCCAAAAAAGTAGGGGACGCCATATTGATACCTGGCCTGGATGTTGGCCCCGGTTATCTGGTTGTAACGTTCCAGGAACTGATTGCCTTCCTCGATCATGGAAAACGCCGCGTCCAGCTCCGGTTGGCGCTCGACCTGGGCTGATACCGTAAAAACGCCCAGCATGGAGGCGAGAAACAGAAGCAAGAGGAACCATTTCTTCATATAC
>DIWD01000016.1:210-3990 GCA_002428405.1 bacterium UBA6115 | reverse complement strand
CCTGCTTTTTTGATTCTTTGCCGATGGCGCGTGAAATGCTTTGTCTTGTGGGAAGCAGAAAGGGGGTGCTTTTCCGGTACTGCGCATAATCAGTGATCGTTTTTGGGAAGATGAGGCGGTCCTGAAACCAGACATACAGGAGATTGAGGGCTGAGGCCAAACCAGCCGCCGCAAGCAATTCCCAGTTCCCAAGCCCAAGGGCAAGAGAAAGCGAGAAGATGGGGAACCAAAGAGCACCCGGATGCCTGCACAGCGCGTACATGCCGCTGTCCACCAATGGATTTCGTTCATTCTCCCCCAGATAGGTACTCGCTGAGGGCAGGGAGGGAAAGAGCGCAGAATACTCCAGCAGCGCCCCCGCCAGGGCAATCAGAAGGAAAAGGATCCTCAGCAGGGGGGCGATCTGGAAGCGGGAACCGTTCACGACGGCGACGATACCGGCCGCGGCCAGGACCGCCATGCCAAAAAGGAGCAGGTACTTTCCCTGTTTTCGCTGGTCTGAGAGCTTCATCCAGTCTGACAGGAACATCAGCCCGAATGAGAGAAGGACCAGCAGGCAGGAAATCATTCCAGGAAAGCGATGCCGATTGTGCCTTCGCCCGCATAAATGCCGATCGCGGAGCCGATCCAGTCAACATGGACGTCAGCCTGGGGATCACAGTCAAGTACGCGCTGCTTCAGCCTCAGCGCATCCGGCTCATTGTTGGCATGATAGATGAACACTTTACCGCCTTTGCTTGCGCTCTTCCGGTAGTATTCCCCCAAACGGAGGACAGCCTTTTCAAAGCTGCGCATCAGCCTGACTTCTTTGATGGTCCCGTCGCGAAAGGCCAGAATTGGATGGATGCCAAGCAAATCAGCGGCCAGGCTTCTGATTTCGCCGACACGCCCGCCTTTCTTCGCGTTCTCCAGGGAGCGCATGACGAAAAATACCTTGACCCTTTTTTTGATGGAATCCAGGTAATTGATGATTTCCTGCGCGGTTTTCCCTTCTTTGGCCAGTTTCGCAGCCTCAATCACCAACATCGTCTGCCCGCAGGAAACCTGCGTGGAATCGTAGATATAAATGCGGGGCCTGAAACCCTCTTCTGCCAGTGTTTTGGCCGCGGAGCTGGCAGTTGAATAAGAACCGGACATGAGAGACGTTACGGTGATGCAGAGGATTTCGTCAAAGTCCTCCGCAGTCTTGAAATTGGTTGCATATATATACTCGTTTGGATGGGAAGTGCCGGGCAAATCCCGTGATTCTCTCATCATTCCGTACATTGTCGGCGGATCGATGTCGATGGTGCAAAAATACTCTTTCCCTTTGAAAATCACGATATCCGGGACAATCCCGATGTTGTACTGCTCAGCAAAACAGGAGGGCAAATCAGAAACTGAGTTGGTAAAGACTTTGCAGCTGCCCATCTTTCACCTCGACAAGTGCATTTTGCATGTTTAAACAGAGTCGGATGCAATCATAATATAAATGTAATGATTTGTCCATACTTTTTATATATATTTTATTATTTTTTGCAGGCCACACAACATATTGGACACATACTGCCACAAGTGTCTTTCATCAAGAACCAAAATCAGGCAGGAAAGCCTGTCTCAGGGATGAACATGAGAGGACTGCCTGCTTTTTCGGCTTATGTGAACCCTCTCAGGCATTGATGGGGGAAGATACTTCAGGAGTTGATACTTTCTTCTCACTTGATTCACAAAGGTTTCACATGTTCCGCTCATACTGCGTAGTAGGCCGCTGCTTTTTTGATGACAGCAAGGAGGATGTATGAATCCGAACAACAAAAGAAAACTGGCGCTGATCCTGTCTGTCCTGATGATGGTGATGGCTGCCTCAATGGCACAGGCTACAACCGCAAGCCCGACTCAGGCGGCGCCAGCCTATACCGAGGTGACGCTCATGAAGGGCAGTATCACCCAAAACGTGATAGCGACGGGATCTCTGCGTTTCGAAGGGGAGATGAGCCTGAAGCTGCCTGAGACCCTGACGCTGGAGGGCATCGAGGTTGAGGCGGGGGAAGCGGTTGCCAAGGGGCAGACGCTGGCCCGCTATGATCTGGAGGCGTTCAAGGTCAGTTTGGAAGAGGCGCGGGACGCCCTGACAGCACAGAACGAGGCCATCGTGCAGCTGCTCGCGCAGCAGGACAGCGACCAAAGCATCAAAACGGCGGTCAAGGGGGTCGTCAAGCAGCTGAACCTGAATGCCGGGCAGATGGTGCAGCAGACGCTGAAGGACCAGCCTGCGGCCATTCTTTCGGCAAACGGCAAGATGCAAGTGATGATCAAGCCCTCTGTGCCATTGAGCCTGGGCCAGGACGTCAGGGTGAAAGTCAGCACACAGATCCAGGCCGGCAGCGTCGCGCGCCTGGAAGATGACGGCAATGCCCTCATTTCTTTTCCGGACACCCGGGCCAGGATCGACGAGGTCGTGCAGGTAACACTCTCCGGCGCGGTCATCGGCGAGGGCAAGGCGCAGGTGAGCCTGCCATACCTGCTCTACACGCAGATTGACGGGGTCGTCCAAAGCGTATCGGTGAAGGTGAACAGCAGCGTAACGCGCAATTCGACAATCTATTTGGTGGAGAACGCAGCGCCGTCGGAGGAATATCAGAAAGCCCTGACAGACAGGGAGGAACTGCGCCAAAACGTTCTTCTCCTTGAGGAATTGGCAGCAAATCCTGTTTTTGTCTCCCAGACAGACGGCGTCATCGCCAAGGTGACCGCGCAGGAAGGCGTGGTGATGCAAAAAGGCGCTGAGCTGCTCCGCCTCTATGCGGATCGCGTGTTTGTGCTGGATGTCGCTGTGGATGAACTGGACATCCTCTCGGTGAAGGAAGGGCAATGGGGCGTGGCCGCCCTGGATGCGATCACGGGCGTGCAACTGCCTGTTCAAGTCAAAGGGATCTCGCTCCTGGGGAACAGCAGCAGCGGCATTACCAGCTACACGGTCACGCTGTCCGTTCAGGAAGATGAACGCCTGCTTTCCGGGATGAACGGGACGGCGACGCTGACGGTTGGCGAAGTGCAGGACACCGTGCTGGTCCCGCTAGGGGCGCTGATGAGTGACCGCAAAGGCAATTATGTCCTGCTGAAAGATGAAAGCGCGGCAACGGACAGCGCCCAAGCGCAGGGTATCAAGACCTATGTGGAAGTCGGCTTGTCGGACGCGAACTATGCCGCCGTGCTGGAAGGGCTGAGCGAAGGCGACGTCGTGCTGATGCAAAGCAGCGCGGCGCTCTCCACGCAGGAAACAAGGCAGTCGCAGCCGGGCTTTGGCACGATGATGAACCCTGACCGCCAGTTCAGTCCGGGAGGAGGCCAACGCCCATGATCCGGATGCAGAATATTGATAAAAATTATCGCCTTGGCGGAGAAAACGTCTACGCGCTCAGGCAAGTCAGCTTTGAGATTGAAGACGGGGAGTATGTGGCCATCATCGGCCCCAGCGGCAGCGGAAAATCGACCCTGATGAACATCATCGGCTGCCTTGACGTGCCCGACAGCGGGACTTATGAGCTTGCGGGCAGGAACACAAAAAAATACACAGGCCGCCAGCTGGCAAAGCTGCGCAGCACTCACATCGGCTTCATTTTTCAGGGCTTTAACCTGCTGGGCCGCCTGAGCGCCCTGGAAAATGTGGAATTGCCCCTGATTTATCAGCATATCGGGAGGCGTCAGCGCCGTGCCCAGGCGGAAGAGGCCCTTGCGCTTGTCGGGCTAAAGGACCGCATGAAGCACCGTCCTATGCAACTCTCAGGCGGACAGCAGCAG
>DIWD01000016.1:0-184 GCA_002428405.1 bacterium UBA6115 | reverse complement strand
CTTGAGATCATGGATCTATTCGGGCAGCTTCACCGGCAAGGCAACACGGTTGTGTTAATCACGCATGATCCCGGCCTCGCCAGGCACGCGCAGCGCCTTCTGCACATCGTGGACGGACAGATTCAGCCGGATGAGAAGAGCGGGGTGGTTTGATGCAGTCCCTCCAAATGGCTTTCAAGTCCAT
>DIWD01000061.1 GCA_002428405.1 bacterium UBA6115 | reverse complement strand
AAGAGGGCATGCGAGCAAACATTGCAGACACATTTGATCGCTGGAAAAAACTGGTAGGCTTCATGCACGCAAAAGGCGGCGAGTTCGTGATGGAGGGATGTCTGTACCAAAATATCATCCGGTATTTTATCCCAGGCGGCTATCCGAAAGAGAAAATCAAGAGCTACTATAATGAGCTCATGGGAATTCTTCAATCGACCGACTTACACATCATCCATCTGTACCGGCCCGATGTGCGCCTGAGTTTCCAGCAAGCGTTCCAGGTTCGAGGAGTGAGATGGGAGAACATCATCACCGAGGGAAAGAGTGACTTTGATTATGCCGACGAGATGGCGTATCAGACCCTGGCACAGGAGATATTCACAACTTATCCGGGAAAAAAGTTAAGCCTCGACACATCAGAAAATCTTTGGGATGAATACTTAAACAAAATTGCGAATTTCCTGGGTATACGTTACTTTCCGAAGGTGTACATCCCGGTCACGAACAACAAACGCTATACTGGGCACTTCGTCTATGAAGACGATATGGGCGTGAAAACTGTTGATGTAATTGAGGAGAACGGCAAGTTATTCTTAAGCCCTTCCTGGTTTACACACATCCAGATGAGCCAGATCTCAGAAAACGAATTTGAGCTCGCTGCCTTTCCCATGGTGTTCCGATACGAATTGGTTGGAGATGACGTGTATATAACGGTCACTGGTAACTACGATTGGGGTATCGTCGGGAAGACACTGAAGCGTGTGGACAAAAGATAAAGTACTCCAGATCCTGGCAGTAGCGTGTATCCGCATACATCAAATGGTTATATAAATGAGCCGGTTGGCTGAGAGTGACTATCCGGGATATCGTTCGGCAAAGAGCATGCAATACCAATAGAAGGGACGTTTTTTGATGACAGAGCGGCACGTGAGAGAAGTGTGGGTCCCGCGGCCCCTTCCCAAGGTTAAGAACGTCGGCGTCTATTGCCGCGTCAGCACCGGAAGCGCGGAGCAGCTGCACAGCCTCGCCAATCAGGTTTCCTATTTCACGCAGCTCATCAAAAGCAGGGCTGGTTGGAGACTTCATGATTTCTATATTGATGTTGCCAGCGGAGCAAACTATGAAAGACGCCCGGAGTTCCAGCGGATGCTGGATGATTGCGAAAATTATCGTGTGAATACCGTCATCACCAAGAATGTCAGCAGGTTCGGCAGGAACACGGAGGAAGCACTGATTTCACTTCGCCTCCTGACGGCCTTCCATGTCGAGGTCATCTTCGAATCCGAGGGCATCAACACATCCGAAACCAACAGCGAATTGATAATCTCCATCATTGAGGCTTTCGCCCAAGCAGAGAACGAAGCACGCAGCGCGAATATTAGATGGGGGATCAAGCAAGGAGCAACGGACGGAACATCCGGCTTCTTTCGCAGAAGGTGCTACGGATACCGCAACAATGAGAATGGGGACCTGGAGATTGTTCCCGAAGAGGCTGAAGCCGTGCGTTTCATCTTCGAATTGTATCTGAACGGTGCGAGCCTGAACATGATCCAGGAAGGACTGCGCCAGAAGAAAATACCGTCTCCTGCCGGCAAGGACGCCTGGTGCAAGCAAAGCATCAACATGCTTCTCAGCAACGAAAAGTATACGGGGGATGTATTGTTGATGAAGTCTGTAAGCATGGGTGGTATCGGCTCCAAGCGGACCATCAATGAAGGACAGGCGGATAGATACCTGGCTGTATCCAACCATCCTCCAATCATCGACAAAGAAACCTTTGAGGCTGTGCAGAAAGAGAAGCTCAAGCGAAGCAACATAATGGAAATTGACGGTGTTGTGAAGAGAAGGGAAGCACGGTACACCGCGAAGAAGTGACAGTCTGGGTTGTGTCCATCAAGATAGCATACCATCTGTCTACTCATCTGTAATTTTGTAATAGATGAGTAGACAAAGATAGGTTTAAAGATAATCGAAGCGCACTTGGTGATGTCAAATGTCAAACTTATTGCAGAGAAAATGCACCCCCTGGGTAATGTCAAACGATTGCTTAGGAGGTTTTTGGCTCAAAACAAGAGACAGACATGAGAGAGCAAAATCGGGTATTGTTTGAGTCTGGAAAGCATCACTGCACGACTTCGCGAAGTGCGAGAAACCTATATAAATCAACGGGTTTCGAGGATCGACATAATGATGAAACCCACCTGCTGACAGAATGCCTTCTATCAATAGGTGGGTTCCGATGTGGTGGAGGTGAGGGGAATTGAACCCCTGTCCGAAGATTCAGACCCATGGATTTCTCCGAGCGGAGACGGTGGTTCAAATTTCCCGCCCCTGGCCGCCCGCCGTCAGGCTGCCTGGCTTGGTAGCTTCATTTTACCGGCTTCGCCTCAAAGCTTTGGCGGGCCTGTTCCTCACATCAATGACGCCGGGAATCTCAAGCCGTGAGCGCTTGGGGCCGACGACGCAGCCTTAGGCTGCGAAAGCTAATTGCTGATTGTTGTCAGTTGTTGTTTTTCCCCGTTGTTGCGCGGTACAGGGTCCGCGGCTCGCTTTCCATGTGCCCGACGATCCCCGTCGAAACCAGTGCACCCCCATGATTTGTACGGATGAGGCGTTTGGCCGCCTCCATCGTCCCTTGCTTCGAATGAAACCATCAGCGGGCTTCAGTCGTAGTTCGCCGTTTTCCTGTCCTGGCTCATCGCGCGCTCAATGTCGCGCATGGCGTCGCGCTCGGCCAGGTCGTCGCGCTTGTCGTGCAGTTGTTTGCCCCGGCAGACGCCGAGTTCCAGTTTCATCCTGCCATCCTTGAGGTAGATCTGCAGCGGGATGAGCGTATAGCCCTGCCGGGACACCTGCCCCTGCAGCTTGCGGATCTCGCTCTTGTGCAGCAGCAGACGCTTGGGCCGGAGCGGGTCGGTGTTGAAGATGCCGCCCTGTTCATACGGGCTGATGTGCATCCCTTCCACCATTACCTGACCGTTGTGGACACGGGCGTAGCTCTCCTTCAGGTTCACGCGGCCCTGCCTGATGGACTTGACCTCCGTGCCTTTCAGCTCCATCCCGCATTCGAGACTTTCTTCCACGAAGTAGTCATGGCGGGCGCGGCGGTTCTGGGCAACGGGCTTGACGCCCTTTATTTTCGCCATCTGCGCCCTCCTTCCGGCAGCATCATCATATCATACGCGGCACCTGTTTACAATGAAGCCCCGGGTCGCCGCCTTGTGTACGCAGGTGGATCGGCTCCTTTTCATCCACCCGCACCGCCTGGTTCAGACGCAGCAGATACAGCCAGGCTTCCTTCACCGGCAGGCCGGTGATATCGCGAAGCGCGCGCATGTACCAGCGCATCTGGTCACGGTATCTTAGGGCCAGTTCCTCCGGATCGCCCCAGTCGGTCTTGTAGTCCACCAGCACCCAGGCGCCTTCCTCCAGGAAACAGGCGTCCAGAACCCCCTGCAGGATCATTCCGCCCTCCACTTTCAGGGTGAAGGGCCATTCGGCATGGCGCTCCGAGCTTTCTGCCATGCGGCGCGCCAGAGCGCTGTGGAAAAACCCTTCGACAGCCCCGATGTCAAGGGATTCCCGCTCCTCCCCTGCCAGCAGGCCTTGCCCTTCCATCCCTTTCAAGGCCAGGGAGAGGGCTTCCTTCAGCGCCGCGCCTTCCAGCCGGATAAAATCCGACGGATCCAGCGCGCAGAGCGCTTTGTGCGCCGCGGCGCCGCGCTGCGCGCCGGTCATTTTTTTCCCGCCGGCCAGCCGCGTCAGCGGCACAGGCGGCTGACGGAGGGGCAGTTCGCGCCGTTTGACTTCCGGCGTCTCCTCTTCATCCGTTTCTATGCCTGCCCGGCCGGTGATCAGCGCGGTCACGGAGCTTTTCAGCGGCAGGGCGGGACGGACATCCGGCGGAGCAAAAAGCTTGATGATTTCGTCCCCGGGTGTGGCCGCATCTATTCCAGGATATGGCCGGGCCGCTCTTTCCTCCGCCGCGGACAGGGAGCCTGTTGTTCTGAAGGACAGCAGCCACCGGCTGCCGCCCGGCGCGTCCCATAAGCCTTCCCTCTTATCAACAAGCGCGGGGTTCAGCGGGCCGCAGACCCAGTCCAGCATGCTGACCGCGCTTCCGGCGGCATAGTCGCCCAGCGGGTGTGACCATCGCGCCATGGCGCCGGGGATATGATCCGGCGCGCCGATGAGGATCAGGCGTTCCCTGGCACGGGTCATGCCCACGTACAGCAGCCGCGCCTCCTCGCTGAGCTCCTCCCGGTTTTTCTTGGTCCTGATTGCCCTGACACCGAAACCATCCCGCTTCATGCGCACATCCGGGTCGACGCTCTCCATCGCCAGACCGGTTTGCGCATCCATGCGCAGGGGGAGGGACTGGCGCTTGCGGGCAAAGGAAGCGGCCAGGTCCGGGAGGAACACGACGGGGAACTCCAGCCCCTTTGACTTGTGCATCGTCATCACGCGCACCACGTTCTCCTGCATGCCAAGGGAAGCGCTGCGCGCGCCTGCCTTTCCCTTCACGGTGTTGAGGATGCGGCGGAGGAAGCCGTCCAGGGTCTGAGGTTCAGGCTCCGGGGCCGCGCGGGCGGCCAGCAGGCGCAGATTGGCACGGCGAAGGCCGCCGTCCTTCTTCGCGCCTGCCGCGGAATACAACCCGGACTGGCGCAGCAGGAAACGGATAAAATGCTCCAGCGGCATGTTCGCCGCCAAAAAGCGCCAATTCTCCAGCGTATCCATCACACTCCGGCAAACCGGGTCACTTTCCGCCAGGCTGAAGAAAGCCTGGTGGAAGGAGGCTTCCGCACGGGGGTCATGCTGCCGCACGCGCGCGAGGTCCGCGGGCGAAAAGGAGAATACCGGGCAGGCCAGGGTATTCAGGAGCGGCGTATCCTGGCGGGGATTGTCCAATACCTGCAATAGCGCGATCAGGTCGCGGACCTCCTGCTGGGAATACAGCTGGTTGTCCGTGTCGGAATAGGCGGGGATGCCTGCCTGGCTCAATATTTCCGCCATCACCGGGGCGCGGCCTGAGGCAGTCCTGAGCAGCACCGCAATGTCGCGCAGCTGCAGCGGCCGCGTGCCCTGCCCATCGGGAATGGGCATGCCCAGCAGCTCTTTCACTCGCCGGGCGATCAGGCGAGCCTCATACACAAAGGCCTTTTCCATCTCCCCCTTGTCCCGGCCGGAAGGAATCTCCTCCGTGGGATCCCCTTCCTCCAGGAGGGTATCCTCAGGCATTTCATCAAGGAAGGGTTCTTCCTCCGCTTGCTCCCTCTCCCCTTTTTCTATCAGCCACAATTCAACCGGCGGGCCGTCCTCGCCCTGGTCCTGCGTCACCAGCCTGGCCTGCTCGTCATAGGTGATCTCGGTCGCTTCCCCGCGCATCGCAAAAGCGAATACCAGATTGACGGCCTTGAGGATGCCGGGCCTGGAACGGAAGTTCTCCCGAAGCGAGATCAGGCGGGAATCCGCCCCGCTGTCCTTTCTATAATCCCGCTGTTTTCTCAGGAACAGGGTCGGGTCCGCCAGACGGAAGCGGTAGACGCTCTGCTTGACGTCGCCCACCATGAACAGGGTATTCGCCCCGCTGTGAAGCCGGCGGATAATGGCTTCCTGTATGCCGGAGATGTCCTGGTACTCGTCCACGAACAGCGCGTCATAGGCGCCGGCCACCTCACGGGCTATCCGCGGGTCCGACAGCGCACGCAGGGCAAGGTGCTCCAGGTCAGAAAAGTCCCATAGCGTTCGCTCCGCCTTGGCACGCATGTACCGCTCATGCGTGTCCCGCGTCAGTCTGGCAAGAGCGCGCAGCGGGGGGAGGGTATCCCGCACCTCCCCCATCCATTCCCCCGCCTCCGCCTCACTGGAAGGAAGCAGACCCAGGGCTTCTCTGATAAGATCCTTGGCCTTGTCCCTGAGGGCCTTGGCCTTCTCGCGCACCGCCGGATCCTCGCTCTCCCCGGCCGCCCTTGTGGATAGGCGTGAGAATGAGAGAGCAGGAAAACCGGAGCGGCTTTCCCGCCCAAGCAGTTCCCGCAGCTTTGCTGCAATCACCAGGTCGTCCTGAATCATCTGCAGGTAACGTACCGGCCCGTCCGCCCGCTCACAAAGGCGTTGGCAGGCCTTGAGCAAATCCTCCGCGCCGGACAGGATCAGCCGGGCCTCCCGCAGCATCACCGCGTACCAGGGATGGTCATACAGGCTGCCCTCTTCCTGGGCGGCAAGGCTGTTGTCAAGCCACTCCCAGGGCCTGTCCTGCGCCAGAAGGAAACGGTAAAGCGTCCCGGTCATGTCCTGGATCTCCCTGTCACGGAAGCGGTCTGTCAAGGCCCGGGCGTCCGCGTCCGGATCCGTGTAAAACGCTTCCAGGGCTTCGTCCAGCGCAGCGGCGAACAATTCCCCGGCCAGCGTCTCGTCAGCCAGCTTGGACAGCGGATCGGTGTCTGCCGCCTGGAAATGCCGCCGGATCACTTTCTGGCAGAAGCTGTGCAGGGTGCTGATATCCGCGCGGCCAAGAAGCAGGTATTGCTTTTTAAGGCGCGGATTGTCCCCAGCCGCGTCGCTGAGCAGGTCGGTCAGGCGGCTTTTCATCTCATCCGCCGCGGCGTGCGTAAAGGTCACCACCAGCATGCGATCCAGCGGCACCCCTTCTTCCAGCAGTGTCATCACCCGCGCAATCAGCACCGAGGTTTTGCCGCTGCCCGCGGCCGCGCTGACCAGCACCTCCCGGTTGCGTGCTGAAATCGCCTCCTGCTGCTGTTCAGTCCATTTGCGCATCTTTCACCTCCAAAAGCGCAAGGAAAGCCTTTTCCACAGCGCGCCGCCCGGACTCATAGGTCAGCGCCCCCTGCTGATATACCGCCCACGGGGGGCGCATCGGCGCGTCGCAGCTCAATTCAATGGAAGCGCCCTGCACAAAGGTGCCCGCTGCCATAATGACCTGGTCCTGATACCCCGGCATGTCCCAGGGCTCGGGCTGG
>DIWD01000020.1:14552-58503 GCA_002428405.1 bacterium UBA6115 | reverse complement strand
CCGGTGGAGAACCCGCCGCCCCCGCCGCTGCTGGACTGGATTCTGGTCCGGGTGACGGTCTGGTAGAGATAGATGTCATCCGACTGCGTGATGTTCAGGGAATCCCTCAGCACATAGGCCTCCGCGCCTTGCTTGAATTTGGCAATTTTCAGTTTGCTTTTTAAAATCAGGGCGTAGATGAGACCGATGACCAGGCCGCCGATGAGGATGAAAGGCGCCAGTTCGATTGTGCGTTCAACAGGTGTCGGCGGGATCAGCAGCCTTCTGACATAGCGTACATAATCCCTCATCGCGCTGTAATAGTTGCCATCGGATAGCTGATCCTGCACGACCGCGGCCAGATCGTTTGATTCGCGGTAGGTCAACAGCTGGATGCCCCGGCCCCTTGCCGCCTCATAGAAATCGCGCGTGTCAAACAGGATGGCGAACATCGCGCCGTCAGGATATCCGGCGACGTCCCTGAAGGCGTGGTAATAGTCAAAGGAATAGTCCTTTGGCCCCTTGTTCTGGGAATTGCTGGTGGTGTGAAGGATGATGTCAAAACCGGTGAGGTCAAACACTTCCTGAGCCTGTTGATTCAGCGCCGCTTCCTCCTGAATGCTCAGGACATTGGCGAGGTCGGACACATGCTGCAGCGTTTCCGCCCCCGCGCCTGACGCGAAGAAAAGCAGGAGGACAGCCAGTAAAAAGAGAAAGCGTTTCATCACAGCACCCCCGTCCGGCTAAGCAGGTAAACAGCCGCCAGGCCGATGGCAGCCGCGCCCAGCCCCGCGCTGAGCATGCGCCCAAAGAACTTGGCCTTGCTCCAGGGAATGTCGCACGTCAGCTCCCCGGTCTGCCCGTTGATGGCGAATGTATAGATTTTATCTTCTTTTTTTATGGTGATCAGCCAAATGGGATAGAGCACCGGCTGCGCGGCGCCGTCCGTGATGCGGATGCTGCTGTTTTGCGTAATTACACTCGCGTACCCTGAAACCGTGTCCCTGAACATTTTGTCCGTAGTGTTCTTCACCCGCTGGTTGGCCCGCTCCTGGCACTGATCTGTTCCCAGGTCCGCACGGTTTGCTTGGGCTCCTGAAAGAGTCTGCGGAATAAAGGGGATCGCCTCGCCGGTGCGGAAGGGCTCAATGGATTCAGTGATCTTGTTGTCCAGCCGCTCGCTCGCGTCAACCGGCAGGCTGGCAAACGCCAGGGTGCCGGCGCGGCGGATAAGGTAATGGCGGGTTGTGCGGACCATATACTGACCGCTGCGATGGGAAAGAACCTGGGTGCCCTGGTAGGTCATCCGGGCGTCGGCTGTGCACCCGAACAGCCAAAAAGGGGCGTACAGCTTGCGGATCTCTTCAATTTTCAGCGTGCCCTGAAGGAAGAGGTTGGGAATCAGTTTACGCTGCTTAAAGTAATCCCGGAACATTTTTTCCGCCTGGGCCTTTTCAATCAGAAATGGAATGATGGTTTCAGGCCTTGTTCCCGGCGTGAACTGGGAGGGGATGACGGAGGGGCTTCCGCAGAAGGCGCATTCAGTCGCCACTGTGGTCTCCTCCGTGAACAGCTGCGCGCCGCAGGAGGAGCAGGAGTAGGTTCTGGTCTTTTCCAAATCCTCGCCGGAAAAGGCTTCTGCTTCCATTTTCCATCGCATGTCCTCATGCTCCGCATCCTCCTGGGCGATCTGATTGACCGTGCGGATGGTTTCCGGGTCAAAAGTATTGCCGCATGACCCGCAGGTCATCTCCTTCTGCCTGCCGTCATAGGTGAGCGGCGCGCCGCATGAAGGACATTTGTAGCTCAGTGTGCTCATCTTCGCACCCACTTCCTTTCATCCTTTATCCGCCCTGCCGGGCAACCGGGCATGAAGCCCGGCTTTTGGTCATTCTGATGGAATATCCTTTGAATATGATACAAATATAAAGGGTGTTTGTAAAGCGCATCCAACAGGCGCCCTGCGGCATGACAAAGGTCTGGCCGTTCATCTTTACTGAGCTGAAAAGCAATCGTACAAAGGAGCCATAAAGAAAACACCATGAAAAATAAGAATCCGGGTCATACTTGCCTGACAGGGAAAACCTGTGGTATACTTCTAAAAGTCAAAGATGGTCAACATTTTGACGGAGTGAGGGGGGTGACGCGCTTTGCGGCTAAGTGATATGATTGAGGAGTTCATCAAGGATCTTTGGGAAAAGGACCATGATGAAGTGGATCTGAAGCGCAATGAATTGGCGGAGTACTTCCGCTGCGCGCCTTCCCAGATCAACTATGTGCTCTCAACCCGCTTCACGCTGGACCATGGCTATGCCATTGAAAGCCACCGCGGCGGAGGCGGATTCATCCGCATCGTACGGCTGCAGCATGACGACAGCGAAAAGCTTGCCTATTTGCTCAATGAACGCGTCGGTGTGTCCATCAACGCCAGGGATGCAAGGATTCTCTGTCTGCAACTGGCCGAACAGGGTACGATAACAAGGCAGGAAGGCGAGCTGATGCTCAGCGCGCTGGCCCCTCAGGCGCTGTCCCTTCCGATTTCAGAAACCGTCAAGGACGAAATCCGTGCCAGGATTCTGCGGAACATGCTGCTGAGCATCACCCAGCGCAGCTGAGAAAGGCAAGGAGGAGATATGATTTGTGAAGTTTGCCATAAAAAGAACGCGGATATTATATTTAAGACCGTGACCGGCGGCCAGGTCGCCACCAGGGCGATGTGCATGGAATGCGCGCACACTATGCAGCAGGAAATGATGAAGATGTTCATGTCTTTGGGTTTCAGGCCGGAACAGGTTGAAGAAGCCGCTGTAAAAGAAGAATCAAGGGTGGAAATGCCGCGATTCATCTGTGCGGAATGCGGGCGTCCCTTCTCTCATCTGGATGAAAGCACCATGGCTGGCTGCGCAACCTGCTATCACGCGATGGAGGATGAGCTGGCTGAGCATTTTAATATGGACTTGCCGCAGGGAAGCATGAAAGAAACCAGCTCCGCCGCCCAGGCGGCTGAGGGAGACTTTATCCGCGAACTGAAGTACAGCCTGCTGCAAGCTGTCATCCGTGAGGACTTTGAGGAGGCGGCCTTGCTGCGCAATCAGATACAGTCCCTTGCCTCCGGCATGGGGGAGCAAAGCTAAACAATGGCGCAAAGCTATCTTATCGCCGAAGTGTCCCTGAGAAGGAACTATGGGGATCTGCGCTTTTGTCCTCAGGACAGCGCGGAAGACCTGGAAAAAAGCAAGCGCCGAAGCCTGTCCCGGATTGCGCTGATGCGCGGAGGATTTGAAATCCTGGAACCTGGAAAGGGTGCGGGGCCAGATTCTCCTTTCCTTGAGGAAGCCCTCCTGCCTCCGACTTTTCAAAACCTGACATCTGCTGCGCTGGCAGCAAATGAGGAGGAAAAGACTTACGCCGCAATCAACATCGAGGAGCACCTGCTGCTCAAGGCATGCGGGGACCCTGAAGAGGCTTCTGTGCTGGTCAGCCGGGTGCGCGCGCTTGAACGGGATATGGCAGATGAAAAACACCCCTTCGCGCAAAACGGGCATTTTGATTACCTGTCCTACAGACCCGTTCTGGCAGGGAGCGGCCTGCACATGACCCTTGTCCTGCATCTTCCGATGCTCAGCTTTCTCAGGCAAATCCCCTCGTTGACAGATGCTTTGCTCAAGGAGGACCGCTGTACTCTCAAACCCCTGAACGCTCTTGAGGGGCGCAATCCAGCCCGGCTCTTCCTGATCAGCAACGCATCCAGCCATGGATTGCGCGACGAGGAAATTCTCTCAATGGTCCATCAGTGCGGCGAGAAGCTGGACGCGAAGGAAAAGATCCTTCGTGATAAAGCGCTTGACGGGCAAAAGATGTCAGGCGTACTTGATCAGGTATGGCGCTCCTATGGAATATTGGGCTGTGCCCGACGCCTGAGCTCAAACGACTTTCTCAACCTGTGGAGCGGCATTCGCCTGGGTGCCGCGGCAGGAGTACTGCCTCTGTCCCTTAAACAGGCTGATGACCTGCTGGGTTTAGCGCGGGACAGCGCCTTTTTCAAGGAAGGCGTTGAACCAAAGACCATTCCTTACCGCCGCGCGGACAGGGTTCGCCAGGCTTTGACAGGAGGATAAGATGCCCATTTTCGGTAAATTCGACCCCAAGGCCAAGCAAGTGCTCGACTATGCGCAGCAAAGCGCCATCAACCTCAGGCACCGCTTCTGGGGCACGGAGCATCTGCTCATCGGCCTTTTGGCCCGCGCGGCTGATGACCTGCCGGGCCTGCCGGATTCTGTCAGCCTGGATTCCGTTCAGGAGGCGGTCCGCCAGCTTTCCGCATCCGGACAGATGCCTCCCAAGGTATTGGAACTCACGCCCAGGATGAAAAAGGTGCTGGACGAAGCGCTTTCCTACGCGCAGAAAAACCAGGGAGCACCGGTGAAACCCATCCTGCTTTGGAAGGTCCTCCTGGGGGAAAAGGATTCAGTGGCGGTTCGCATCCTCACCGTTTTCGGCTGCGATGTTGAGGCGTTGAAGATAGAAGCGGAAGAAGCGATTTCAGACAATGTTGAGGAGACCGGCAGCGCCAAAAGCACGCTGGAAAAAAACAGCCGCGACCTGACCAGTATGGCCAGGCAGGGGAAACTGGACCCGGTCATCGGACGCGAGAAGGAAATCGAGCGCATGACGCAGATCCTCTCCCGCCGCACCAAGAACAACCCGGTGCTCATCGGAGCGCCCGGGGTGGGTAAGAGCGCGGTTGTGGAAGGCTTGGCCCAGCGCATCGCCAGGGATGATGTCCCCGACACATTGGCGGGAAAGCGCCTGCTTTCACTGGACATCGGCAGCCTCATAGCCGGCACGAAATACCGGGGCGAGTTTGAGGAGCGGATGAAAGACGTCGTCAATGAAATCCAGGGCGACCCTTCCATCATCCTGTTCATTGACGAGCTGCAGAATATCATAGGCGCAGGCAAGGCCGAAGGCTCCATTGATGCGGCAGGCATCCTCAAGCCAGCGCTGGCGCGCGGGGAACTTCAGTGTATCGGGGCGACGACCCTGGAGGATTACCGCAAGCACATCGAGAAGGACTCCGCCCTTACCCGGCGCTTCCAGCCGGTGATGGTGGATGAGCCGGACAATGATAGGTCATTGGATATCCTTAAAGGCCTCCGGCCGAACTATGAAGCGCACCACCATGTCAGGCTGACGGATGAAGCGCTGTCATCCGCCGTGGATCTTTCAGCGCGATACATTTCTGACCGTTTCCTGCCGGACAAGGCAGTGGATGTCATGGATGAAGCGGCCTCCCGGGTCAGGCTGAAGACCTCGTCAATTCCCTTGGAAATCAAGGAAAAGGAACACAAACTGGAAGGCATTGTCGCTGATAAGCGCGCCGCCATTTCACAGCAGGACTATGAAAAGGCCGCTGACCTGCGCGACAGTGAAAGAAGGATGAGGGAAGATATCAGTTTGCGGCGCAGGCTTTGGGAAGACGACCACAGCCAGAATATGCCGGAAGTGACCGTGGATGACATTGCCGCTGTGGTAGCAGGCTGGACCGGCATTCCGGTGCAGCGCATGACAATGATTGAAAGCGAGCGCCTGATGCAGCTGGAAGAAACGCTTCATCAGCGTGTCATAGGGCAGGAGGAGGCTGTCACCGCGGTCAGCCGGGCCATCCGGCGGGCGCGCGCCGGGCTTCAGGATCCCAAACGCCCCATTGGCTCTTTCATCTTCCTGGGGCCCACCGGCGTAGGGAAAACAGAGTTGTGCCGCGCGCTGGGCGAGGCAATGTTCGGCGATGAGGACGCCCTCATCCGCCTGGATATGAGCGAATATATGGAAAAACACACTGTATCCAGGATGGTTGGCTCGCCCCCCGGCTATGTCGGTTTTGAGGAAGGTGGGCAGCTGACTGAGCTGGTCCGCCGCAAGCCTTACTCCGTTGTCCTCTTTGATGAGATAGAGAAGGCGCATCCGGATGTGTTCAATATGCTGCTTCAAATCCTGGAAGACGGCAGGCTCACGGATAACATGGGCCGGGTGACCAGCTTTAAAAACTGCATCATTGTAATGACCTCCAACGCCGGCGCACAGCAGCTCGTTGCCGGACGCCCGCTGGGTTTCGGCGGCTCCGGACCGGGTTCTGAGATGGGTTATGATGAGATGAAGAACCGGATCCTTGATGAAATCAAACGCGTCTTCAGGCCTGAGTTTTTAAACCGGGTGGATGAGATCATGGTGTTCCATCCGCTCAGCGACGCGCAGATTGCCCGGATTGCCCTGCTGATGCTGGATACCATCATCAGGCGGATGCGTGAAAAGGCGATCGATCTGAGCTTTGAGCCCGACGCCGTCAGCCTGCTGGCAAAGGCTGGATTCGACCCGCAATACGGTGCGAGGCCGCTGCGCCGCGCCATCCAGCGCATGGTTGAAGACGCGCTGAGCGAGCAGATTGTCTCCGGAACCCTCAAGGCAGGCGACAAGGTCGTCATGCGTGTGCAGGATGGCAAGCTTGCCTTCATTGTTTTGAACGCTGGATTTGAAAAAACCGCGGACCTGCAAAGCATTCAGCCGGTCACCTAAAAAGAGAGGACCCGTCATCATCAAGGCGCCGGAGACAAATCCAGCGCCTGTTCTTTTGGGCTTTTGCCTTGACCGGTATATTGGAACCCCCTATAATGACGCAGACAGGGGGGAAGCGCAGATGCAGGAACAAAAAACGTATTACATCACCACGCCCATCTATTATCCCAGCGGGCATATGCATATCGGGCATACCTACACGACCGTCGCCGCGGACGTCATGAAGCGGTTTAAGCGGCTGACCGGGTATAGGACCTATTTCCTCACCGGCACAGACGAGCATGGCCAGAAAATAGAGCGCCGTGCAGAGGAAGCGGGCATGGATCCGCAGGCCTTTGTTGACGGGATCGTCAAGGATACCAAAGATGTCTGGAAACTGATGGATATTGAATATGATGATTTTATCCGCACCACCGATCCCCGCCATGAACGCTCGGTGCAGAAAATCTTCAGGAAGTTTTTCGACCAGGGGGACATCTACAAAGGATCCTATGAGGGGCAGTACTGCGCCCAGTGTGAAGCTTTCTGGACCCCAAGCCAGTTGAAGGAGGGAAACCTTTGCCCGGACTGCGGCAGAGGGACCGAGCTGGTGCGCGAGGAGAGCTACTTCTTCCGCATGAGCAGGTACCAGGACTGGCTCATCCGCTATATAGAGGAGCATCCGGACTTTATCCAGCCGCCTTCCCGCGCCAATGAGATGCTCCAGAATTTCCTGCGTCCGGGACTTCAGGATCTATCGGTCAGCCGCACTTCCTTCAAATGGGGTGTGCCGGTTGATTTTGATCCGGAGCACGTGATCTATGTCTGGATCGACGCGCTGAGCAATTACATCACCGCGCTGGGATACCTGTCGGAGGATGACAGCCTGATGCGTGCTTTCTGGCCGGCTGATGTCCACCTGGTCGGCAAGGAAATCGTGCGCTTCCATACCATATACTGGCCGATCATGCTGCACGCTCTGGAGCTGCCGCTTCCCCGCCAGGTATTCGCTCATGGTTGGCTGCTGTTCAACAACGACAAGATGTCCAAGTCAAAAGGCAATGTCGTTTATCCCCGCCCGGTGGTTGCGCGCTACGGAGCCGACGCGCTGCGCTACTACCTGATGCGCGAAATGCCCTTTGGCGCTGACGGCAATTATACCAACGAGGCCATGATGAAGCGCATCAACTCCGACCTGGCCAATGACCTGGGCAACCTGCTCAGCCGGACCACCGCGATGATCGAGAAATATTTCGGGGGCGTGGTGCGCGCGCCGGGCCCCTTGGAGGAAGGGGACAAAGCGCTCATCGCTTTGACAGAAGCGCTGCCCGGGAAGGTTGAGGAGTGGATGAACGCGCTGCAGTTTTCACAGGCCCTGGGCGAAATCTGGAAGGTGATCGGCGCGTGTAACCGCTACATCGATGAAACGCAGCCCTGGGTGCTGGGAAGAACGGAAAACGGGCGGGAAAGGCTCGCGACGGTGCTGTATATCCTGGCGGAAAGCCTGCGCTTTGCCACAGTGCTCATTTCGCCTGTCATGCCCGGAGCGCATTTGAGGATATTCACGCAGCTTGGCGTTACGGATGAGCGGCTGAAAACCTGGGAGTCACTTTCCGCCTTTGGCGGGACGCCCGCGGGGCAGCGCGTCATGAAAGCTGAAGCAGTATTCCCGCGCATCGATATTGCTGCGGACCTGCCGAAGCTGGAGGCGGAAAACGAGCTGGAGCTGGCCGCGGGAAAAACGATTCCCGCTGCTCAGGAACAGGAAAAGGGACAGGAAGAACCGGAAACCATCGCGATTGAGGATTTTCAGAAAATCCGTCTGCGCGTCGCGCGCGTGCTGAGCTGCGAAAAATTGGAAAAAAGCGATAAGCTGCTCAAGTTCCGCTTAAGTGTGGGGGATGAGGAGAGAACGGTGCTGTCCGGTATCGCTGAACATTATCAGCCTGAGACGCTTGTGGGCAGGCAGCTGGTGCTGCTTTCCAACCTGGCGCCCAGGAGTATCAGGGGAGTGCAATCCCAGGGGATGCTCCTGTGCGCGGCAGAAGAGGACGGAAGCGCATTGAAGCTGCTCATGGTGGACGGGGATATCTCAGACGGGGCTGACATCTCTTGAGTGTCACCGCATTGCTGTTTGATTCCCACTGCCACCTGGACGATACCCGGTTTGACGATGACCGGGATGAGTTGATTGCCGGCTTGCCGGACCAGGGTGTTTTCGCATGTCTCAGCTGCGGCAGCGATGTGACGACCTCAAAGGCTTCCCTGACGCTGGCAGAGCGGTGGCCTTTTATCTGGGCTGCCGCGGGGATCCACCCGCATGAGGCTTCAAAGGCAGAGGAAGAGGACTTTCTTGAAATAGAAAAGCTGTTGAATGCCCGGAAGGTACGCGCGCTGGGTGAGATCGGGCTTGATTTTCATTATGACTTTTCTCCGCGTATGACGCAGGAAAGGGTGCTTCTGCGCCAGTTGGACATGGCATACAAAAAAAACCTGCCGGTCGTGCTGCACGTGCGTGAAGCGCACGGCGCGATGCTGGATATCCTGGGGTCACGCGCTGGAAAACTGCCCAAAGGCGTGCTGCACTGCTTCTCGGGAAGCGCTGAAAGCGCAGTGGAATACCAGCGCCTCGGTTTTTATATCTCCTTCGCTGGCTCCGTGACGTTTAAGAATGCCGGGAAACTGCGCCTGGCGGCGCAGGCGGTCCAGGCTGACCGGCTGCTGATTGAGACCGACAGCCCTTATCTTGCCCCGGAGCCTTTCAGGGGCAAAAGGAACGATCCCTCAAAGGTCCGGGAAGTCTGCCGGGTCCTGGCGGAACTGCTCGGGGTGAGCTGTGCGGCAATGGCCGAACTGACCCTGAAAAACGCCTGTAACCTGTTTGATATCCCCATTCCGGCCGGCTCGCAGAGCCTCGTCTGACTGTTTCCATATTGTGTCGAAGTTATGAGTATTGTTAAAAAGATAAGAACATTCTGCTTCATTCTATGCTATACTAATCAAACCACCCCGAAAGGAGGGGCCTTGTGCCGCGCCGATTGATTCTTGCCTCCTCCTCTGAGCGGCGGAAAGAATTACTCACCTTGATGGGGCTGGATTATGAAGTGTTCAGTCCTGATGTGAATGAGGACGGTAAAGGCATGCCGGGCGAGGTGGTCCTGCTCCACGCACGGAAAAAAGCTCAGGCGACCGCCCTGGTATACCCTGATGACATTATCCTGGCTGCTGACACCATCGTATATGCCATGAGTGAGATTCTCGGCAAGCCCAAAGACCTCACCGACGCTGCGCGGATGCTCAGGCTGCTCTCGGGCAAAGTGCATCAGGTTTATACAGGCGTGTGCCTGGTATCAGGAGAAAAGCTGCTGGAGGGGACCGCCGTGACGGACGTGCTCTTTTCCCGCATGACGCAAGAGGATATTGCCTTTTACTGTGCGAGCGGGGAACCCCTTGGCAAGGCGGGGGCCTATGCGATTCAGGGGCTTGGCAGCATGTTTATTGAGGAGATTTCCGGGAGCTATACCAACGTCGTCGGCCTGCCCACAACCCTGGTCCGCAGAATGCTGCAGGACATCGCGTATCCAATTTTCAGACGGGAATAGATTATATGGCCATCATCGCGCCCGACATCGGCATTGATTTGGGGACAAGCAACACCCTGGTTTACGTCCGCGGCAAGGGCATTCAGATCAATGAGCCGACATTGCTCATCGTTTCCGGCTCCGAGCGCCGTACCATCAGGGCTATCGGCCAGGACGCGCTGTCGCTGGTCGGGCGCACCAGTGCCGGCGACATCGCTGTGCGTCCGCTGCAGGAGGGGGCCGTCAAGGATTTTGACCTGACGGAAGCCATTCTGAGGTATTTTATCCGCAAGGCCATCGGGGTATCCCACCTGATCAAGCCGCGTGTCTACATTACGGTACCCAGCCGCGTCTCCCCTGTTGAGCGGCGTGTCATAAGGGAAGCGGCCGCCAGCGCCGGCGCGCGTAAAAATGCCATCCACCTGATTGACAAACCTTTCGCTTCCGCGTTTGGTTCCGGATTGCCGGTTTTTGCGCCGGAGGGAAGCATGGTTGTGGATGTGGGGGGCGGTACGACAGAGGTGGCCGTGATCGCCCTGGGCGGCACTGTCCTCTCCCGCTCAATCCCCACTGCCGGCATCAGGATGGACACGGTGCTGGTTGATTTCATCAAGCACGACCACAACATGCTCATCGGTGACAGGATGGCGGAGGACATCAAGATCGACTGGGGCGCGGCGCTCCCGGTCGCAGAGGAGCGCAAGGTGGTGGTGCGCGGGCGCGACCTGATCACCGGCCTTCCCCAAACCGCGGAGATCTCTTCCAATCGCTTTTTTGAGGCTCTCCGCGGCCCTTGCCTGATGATTCTGGAGACCATCCGAGAGGTGCTGGACAAGACCCCGCCCGAACTGTGCGGGGACATCCTGCGCAAGGGCATCTACCTGATGGGCGGCGGAGCCCAGCTATACGGCCTTGACCGTTTCCTCGCGTCTGAACTGGGCCTGCCGATCACCCTGGCCCGCGACCCGATGCTGACTGCGGCAGCGGGGGTGGGCAACATGGCGGACAACTCTGAAGTGCTGCATAAACTGACCCGCGCCAACTTCATGCGTGATGAGAACAGATAAGGAGGGCGGAATGGCCGCCAAACGCGGCAAGCGCGAAAGGAACCCGGCGCAGTCTTCCGCGGAGCGCCAGCGCGGCCTCAGCCGCTTGCTGGGGGCCGCGGTCGCGCTGCTCCTGCTTGCGGTGATTGGCATCATGATCCTTTCGCAATTTTTCAAGGACACCCCCCTTCTCAATGCGCCCCGGGAGGCGGTCGCGAGGATCATTACCCCCATCCAGAACGCTTTCGCAACCGGCACAGATTTTATTGTGGATTACCTGCGCACTCTTAAGCGGCGCAGCAATCTGGAATATGAGTACAACCTCCTGCGCGAGAAAGTGGATGAGCTGACCGACCAGGCCATGCTGGCAAGCGCCCTGCAGCAGCAGCTGCAGGCCTATACAGATCTTGACGACGAGCTGGCGCGCAACACCAATCTCAACGGGCTCAAGGCCAACATAATCGGCAGGGACGACTCCAACTACACCTTTACCCTGACGCTGGATGTGGGAACCAAACACGGGGTGGAGGACAACATGGCCGTGGTCGTCCCCGGCGCTCTGGTGGGCATCACTTATGACACCATGGAGGACAGCACGAAGGTCAAGGCCATCATTGACACAAGCTGCTCCGTCGCTGCAATCATTCAGTCCAACCGGGACCCGGGCACGGTTTCCGGCACCCTTGCCATCGACGGAGTAAAGAATTGCCGTATGTATTACCTTTCCTACACAACGTTGCCCCGGCCTGGCGATATGGTAGTTACCAGCGGGATGGGGCTCCAGCTGCCAAAGGGCATCCCCATCGGAAAGGTGCGCGAAAGCACAAGGGGCATGGAGGATGCCAAGCAGTATATCGTGCTGGAACCCATTGCGGATTTTGACCACATCGAATATGTCATCGTTTATCGCTACCGCCCGAATTACACGCAGCAGCGCATTGCGCAGGATGACATGTCGCCGACGTTTGTCCCTCTTGTTTCCATTCGTCCTGTGCCAACTCTGATTGGGCAGCCGGAAGCGGCAGTGTCACCAGGCGCGTCCGCAACCCCCAGCCCCACGCCAGTACCTACGCCAACGCCGGGCGTAGCGTCTTCTCCTGAGGTTTCCCCTAATCCTGCTCCGCAGGATGGATTTGAGTACAATGCCCCCATCATCATCGACGCGACACCGACTGTGGAGCCGTCACCCCCGCCCATCACCCCCACCCCGGCGCCAACCTTCTCACCGGATGACATGACATTCGAGGATGATGACGGATGACTGATCTGCTGCGCAGGGGGGGGATTGTTTGGGCGGCAGGCGTCAGGTTGATAAAAGCCATCCTGCTGATCCTGCTTTATTATCTCCTCCAGACCGCAGCCATGCCACACCTTAAAGTGTTTGATGTAATGCCAAACCTGCTCATGGTGGCCATTGCCGTCATGACAGTCAGCTATGGAAAGCTGTATGCCTTTATTGCGGGGGCAGTGATTGGTATCCTGCTTGAAACCATGGCGATGACCATCCCCCTGTTTTATGTGATCATCTATCCTGTTCTGTCGCTGCTGTGCGCACAGGTATTTGCGGACATGTCCGATGTCAAGCGGGAAATCCGCAGGCTCCGGGAAACACAGCGGCAAAGTGAGGCAGCGGCAGAAATCAAGGCCTCATTCAAACCCACGCGGCTGCGGTTCCATTTCCGACGCAGCTCGCCCTATGACATGAATCCGCATCTGCGGATACTGCTGAACGCTTCCGTTCTTGTTTTGCTTTATGAGGGCGTGATGCTGGTCTACATTGCCCTTGTGGGTATCCAGATCAATTTTGGCCACTTCCTGCGCGCGCTGTATGTTATGATATATACGGCGGTATGCTGCGTGAGCATGTTCCCGGCGCGTGCCTGGCTGGGGCTGTACAGGAAGCGCCGCAGCCGGAAAGCCGATTTTCAGCAGGAAGAAATCACTACGGACAGGGAGCTTCTGCGGAAAATGGCACTTGTGCCGGACGAAGCGCCCCAAGCCGCGAAAAAACCATTCCGGTTCCTGCACAGGAAGAAGAACGGACCGAAAAATGATCCGGCTGATAACGTCGCTGTGAATCCCGAAAATCCAGGGGAAGAAGGGAGGGAAAAGGATCTTGAAGATTGAGAAATCAACGGTCAGGCGTTACCTTGTGTTCATGATTATCGTGGTGCTGCTTTTCAGCACGCTCTTGTTCCGCCTTCATAACCTGCAGATTGTCAATGCCGGCCAGTATCAAGCGGCTGCCACTTCTGACCGTTTCAAGACCATTCGCCTCACCGGAAAGCGGGGCATGATCACCGATGCAGAGTCCGTTGTGCTGGCGATGAGCGAGGATGTGTACCATGTCACTTTCTTCCTGACCAACTCTGATTTAAACCAGAAGAGCTATGCCAGTTTCACCCCGGCAATACTGGAAACGAAAAAAATCGTCGAAGACTACGGCGGCAAGCTGTTCAATGAGTTCGTTATCCAGCGCGACCCCGAAACCACCCTGTGGGAGTTCGACTTCGGCAAGGGAATAACGGACAAGGCATGGGCTATCCGTGAAAGCCAGTGGCGCGGCAACCACTATCTTTCCCAATACAAATACCCCACTGCGGAAGACTGCTATGAGTATCTGTTCAGCCTCTACAAACTTGACCCCGGGACTGACGAGGAAACCGCGCTCCAGGTAATGGCTGTATATTCCGAAATGCGCATGAACATCTTCAACTCCATGCCCATTATTATTGCCAAGGATGTTCCCTTTGAGGCGGTGACTGAGATCACGGGCCGCAGCATGTCCCTGCCTGGGATGGGGATAGAAGTGGGGGAGAAGCGGGTGTATCCCCGCAGCACCCTGGCGTCTCAGGTGATCGGCTATGTCGGGCCTGTCAGCGAATCGGACAACTACGCGACAGAGCTCAAGCCCATGGGCTATGCGCTCAACGATACGCTGGGCAAGGACGGCATCGAAAAGTCCATGGAGAACTGGCTCACTCCCAACATATCCAGCCGCACAGGAAGCCGTGTGATGGAAAAGGATCATCAGGGCCGCCTGACACGTCAGATGAGCTATACCCCGCCCACGGACGGCAACAATGTCAAGCTCACCCTCATCGCCAGCTATCAGCAGGAGGCGGAGCGCGCTATCGCGGCCAATGTCGAGTACACCCGCGGGGTCCAGGAGCGGGAGATGTTCCGTGACACCTGGCGGGAGAAAAACAAAACAAAAATCGAGCAGCGCGACTTTGTCGAGTATCCCCTCCAGCTGGCAGACACGGGCACCATGGTGGTGCTGGACGTGCAGACCGGCCGTATTCTGGCTATGGCGCAGCACCCCACCTATGACCTGAACGCGATGGTGGCCGGCGGCAAAGAAGTGGCGGAGATCCTGCTGGATGAGCGCCGGCCGCTTTGGAACTTTGCCATCCAGTCCAGAGCGGAGCCCGGCTCCATCTTCAAAATGGTCACGGGCCTGGCCGCGCTCACCAACGGGAGACTGACGGTCGACGAGGAGATCACCGACACTGGTCCATTTATGAAATACACAACCAAGGAGGAGGACGCGCCGGTCTGCTGGATTGCCAAAGGCTACCGAAAGGATCACGCCAATCTCAATATCGTCAGCGGGCTGTCCAAGTCCTGCAACTTTTACTTCTATACCCTGGCATGGAAACTCTATGGTGACACTGGCAGCAACCTGCTGTACCAATATGCGGCCAAAATGGGGCTGACCACCCGGACCGGCGTCCAGCTGCCCGGCGAAACGCGCAGCGTTGTGGGCAACCAGACCTCCCTGTACGATCCGACGGTACCCGTCAACCAGCAGGAGACATCCCGCCCGCTGCTCACCGCCGCAAAGATCAAGCAGCATCTGCGCAATATCGGCTCAAGCTATGGCATCACCTACGACGATGTGCGGCTTGATGCCTGCATCAAGCAGCTGATGGACATGGCGTTGACCACTTCGCAGGACAAGTGGCCCGACGCGATGCGCCCGATCCTCATGGCAGAGCTCAACATGACCCGCGATATGGTTTGGCTGCAGGCTGTCATTGGAGAGATCTGGTACGCGCTCAACGATATCAAATGGGGCGGCAGCCTTGAAGTGCAGATGGCCATCGGCCAGTCCATCACCCTGCTCACCCCTGTAGCTGTCTCCCGTTATGTGGCAGCCCTTGCAAACGGCGGCATCGTTTATAACCTTTCCATCATCGACTCCATCGTTTCCCCCGAAGGCGAAATCCTCAACCAGTATCAGCCCAGCGTGTTTGGCACCCTGGAGGGATCGGAGCAATACCTCCCATACATCAAGGAAGGCATGAAAGGCGTGGTCGACGAACAGGGCACCGCCAAACGCTATTTTGAAGACTGGCCTTATACGGACGAGCTGTGGGCAAAGACCGGCACCTCCCAGGTGACCATCGGCGGCATAAAACTGGACCTGGAGAACAACGGATGGTTTGTAGCGCTCGCGCCGTTTACAACACCGGCTGAAATCGCAGTGGCTGTACTGATCCCCAATGGGAAGGCCGGGGCCGAGGCGACGCGCGCGGCGCGCGACTTCATCGGCTGGTGGATGGATGACAGGAAGAAACAGACCGGTGATGTGCCGGTCGTCCCCGGCAACCAACTGATGCCATAAGGAGGCCGGAATGGGAGCTTCATTTCTGTTTATTTCCGGCAAAGGCGGTGTGGGCAAGTCCACCCTGTCGTCATCCATCGCTGTTGCCGCCGCGGGCCAGGGGCGGCGGGTTGCCCTGATTGACGGCGACATCGGGCTACGCAGCCTGGATATGATGCTGGGCCTTCAGGACAAGGTGCTGTTTGACCTGTCGGATGTCGTTGCCCGCCGATGCTCGCTGGACAATGCCATGGTGTGGCACCCCGCACACCCGACATTAAGGCTGCTGGTCGGGGGGCAGGCAGCAAAACCAAAGGATTTTAAACAGCAGGACCTGAGAAAGATCCTGCAGACACTAAAAAAACGCTTTGACCTGGTGCTGGTCGATGGACCGGCTGGCTTGGGCCGCGGCGTGCGCAACTTCACCGGCATCACCGATGAGGTGGTGATTGTCTCAACGCCTGACCCAGTTTCCCAGAGAAGCGCTGAGAAACTGGCTTCCCAGCTTTACCCGATGGGCATCAGGCCAAGCCTGCTGCTCAACCGGATCGACAGGGGCCTGGTGATCTCAGGCGAGCTGCCGCAGCCTAAATTACAGGCGCTTTCGCTTGATCTGCCGCTTTTGGGCGCGGTTGAGGAATGTCCGGCGGTTTATAACGCGATGCTGGAAGGAAGGACTGCCGCTGAAACAGATCAACCGATGCTAAAAAACGCTCTTGAGGAAATTATTCAGCGCATGCAGGGAATGGAGAGGCCGATTCAGGACTACGAGGCGCCTTACCTGAACCTGTTCCAGCGCATATGGAAATGGCTTGAGGATTGACAATGAATTCGTTTGAGGATAAACGTTCCCGACCGCATTTTGATTTTCTGCTGCTTGCAGCGATGTACCTGCTGATGATTATGGGTGTGCTGGCGATAGCCGTGGCAACCTATGATCCAAATGTTTCTTCTGACCTGCCCCTTTTAAACCGCATCCTGGCCTCCAACACCGGCTCCTGGCAGGCCGTTTTCGTTGTGGCTTCGCCGGCTGTTGTATGGTTTATCGTCAGTGTGCCCTATGAGCATTTCAAGACCTTTGCGCCGCTTTATTACGCGGGCATTGTTGTCTTCCTGCTGGTGGTGCTGGTCACCTCCAGCGCCATCCGCGAGGTCAAGGCCTGGTTCCAGTTAAGCCTGGGGCGGATGCTCCAGCCGAGCGAGTTTGCCAAGCTGACGCTGATCCTGATGCTGGCAAAGGAACTGTCGCTTTCTGAAAAACCGATGAGCAACTTCCGTTCCGCGGCAAGGATCGGCGTTTTTGCCATTGTCCCTGCCGGTATCACGTTTTTTCAGGGTGAGACCGGCAGCGTTCTGGTGCTGGTCGGAGTTACCTTCCTGATGCTCTACTTTGGCGGTGTGGACTGGAAATGGATCATGGCCATTGGCATGACGGCTATCCTCGGGATCGCAGGCATTTTCGCTTATGGTATCATTGGCGGCGCGACGGATTACCGGCTGCTTCGCATCCTTTCCTTTCTGGATCCCTATGCCTACGATCTGGATGCCGGGTACCAGTCGCTCCGCTCCCAGCAAGCAATCGGCGCGGGCGGCACGGCAGGCCTGGGCATGTTCATTCCCGGTTCCATGAGCCAGCTGAACTTTGTGCCGGAAGACTGGACGGATTTCATCTTCGCCACCATCGGGGAAGCGGTGGGCTTTATCGGCTGCGCTGTGATTCTCCTGCTCTTCCTCTTCCTGATCCTGCGCATGCTCTATCTTTCCCGGTTCACATATGACAAATTCGGCCGGCTCGTCATCATCGGCGTGATGTCGATGCTCTTCCTGCATGTTTTCCAGAACATCGCCATGACCGTGGGCCTGATGCCCATCACCGGCATCCCTTTGCCTTTCCTGAGCTATGGCGGCTCGAACCTGCTGACCAATATCATCGGGATCTCGCTTGTTCTGAATGTCACCCGCAACCGGACAGCCGCGATGCCCGCCTACAGCGTCCCGGCAGGCACTGCGCTGAGAAACCGCCACAAGCGGCGGAAACCCATCTATATCAATGCGTCAGAGGACAGGGAACTGCTCAACACCCTTGGAAAAGCCCGAGTCAGACGGCGCAAAAAACCCGCGGGTTGAAAATTTTCTTTCGCGAAGCTGTTTTTTATCCAAAATATGCTTGTCAACATCCCTGCTCATATGTATAATGCCGCCTGCATCATGGAATAATGGAGGTTGGTTTGATGACCCTGGTAAAGTGCCCGCGCTGCGAGCTGAATTACATGAAGGCAAATGAATCGATGTGCAAGGTTTGTTTCCGTGAAATCCACGGCAAAATGCCCGAGGCGGAAACTGAGACCTGCTCGACCTGCAACGAAGCGCCGGCGCTGCCTGGCAAGGATGTATGCCTTTATTGCCTCAAGGAAATGAACAAGCAAAAAGGCGTCAAGGAAGAGGCGGAGGAACCGGTGGATATCGGCATGGACCCTGTGAGCGCCATGGAAGAAATCATCCAGGACGTTGGGGGAGAAGAAGATCCGGAATACCACGTCCTTGGCGACGCGCTTTCCCTTGAGGAAATGAGCGAACAGGAAAACACGGGGGACGACGAAGAACTTGAAGCGTGAGAATGCGCGCATCTTCGCCATCAGTGATCTCCACTTGCCAGGCGGGGATGATAAATCCATGGACCTGTTTGGCGCGCATTGGCAGGGACACTTTGAAAAAGTCAGTGATGACTGGGTCCGCCGGGTGGGGGCGGAAGACATTGTCCTGATTCCAGGTGACATCTCCTGGGCGATGCGGCTTGAGGACGCGATGGATGACCTGCTCGCCATCGGGAAGCTGCCTGGGCGGAAAGTATTTATCAAGGGCAATCATGACTTCTGGTGGAACGCTCTGAGCCGCGTTCGCGCCGCCCTGCCGCCTGGCATGCACGCGCTTCAGAATGACGCGTTGGAACTTGGCGGCGTTGTTTTTGGCGGTTCAAGGGGCTGGAATGCGCCGGGAGTGGAAGACGAGAGAGGGCAGAACCTGAAAATCTACCAGCGTGAACTGGTACGCCTGGAACTGTCCCTGAGCGCGGCACGCCGCCTGAATGAGCATGCACCCCTGATTGCGCTGTGCCATTTCCCGCCTTGCGGCAGCCGCGGGGAAGACAGTCCCGTGACAGAACTGCTGGAACGTTACGGCGCAAGCGATGTAGTCTATGGGCATTTGCACGGCCCTGCCTGCGCCTATGGATTTACAGGCTCCAAAAACAATGTGCGTTACTGGTTCGCATCCTGTGACTGTGTAGGATTTAGCCTGGTTGAGCTGACAGAGTAAACCGCGGTTGTCATTTGACTTCTAAGCTATTTTCGGACCGGCCAGGAGTATGAGCGGAACCCCAAAGAGAATTAAGTCTGACAGAAGCATCAACTTCGTGAACATATACAGAATAATTGTCCGACATATAAGTGAATCATACAAAAGAATTCTTAAAGCAAACATAGGTTCTTAAACCCTAGGCGCCAAGAGCGGAACACTCATTCGCAATTGGCGCTCTATTTTATGATAGTTTCTCTTTTTTTGCCCAAAGCCCGGAGACCAGAGCGCTATCTGCGTTGCTGGGCTGAAAAAGATGTGGTACTTTGTGAATGAAAAAGGTGATAAGTGGTGATTGGTGGTGAATGAAATGCCAGAAGAGGGTCAGCATTCGCAGAATGTTGTTCACGGGGAATCCAGTGACCAGCAGGAAGTCCATGTAAAGCGCCTTGGTTTCATTGGCGTATACAACCACTCCATCGACAGCAAGGGTCGCCTGATAGTCCCGATGCCGTTCCGCACGCTGCTGGGAGACAGGATCATCGTGGGTGTCAATATGGCGCAGGATTCCATCGCCATTTATCCGCTACAGGTCTGGGAAGAGAAAGTCGAAATGCTCACACGGCTCAGCCACGAGGATGTCGCGGCGGAGTACTTCCTCGCAAGGTTTGCGATGTATTCCTTTGATGGACTGGGTTTTGACAACCAGGGCAGGGTTCTGCTCCCTTCCGCCCTGCGGGATCAATTTCTAAAGAGCGCACAAGGTGTTCAGGTATCCGGCACAACCGAGTATGTGCGCGTCGTATCCGATCAGCAGGCCAGGATGGAATTGGAGCGATTCATGAGCCAGTTCCCCGATCCGCTCAGGGCCATCAGTGAAATTCAGGCCCGCGCCAGAAATAAAAACAGAGACGGACAGTAAAGTATCCGGAAGAGCTGTTTTAGGAGGAATCCAGTATGCAGCAGGCAAGTCAGCAAAGCTTCAGACAATACATCCTGGCAGGGAACCGCATCATCCAGCGTGATCGCATTGCGGTGTCCCCGCGTGTGTTTGTCCAGAACAGCGGCGAAACCGACCAGCGCAGCCCCTATCGTGCGCAGGACGCCTCCCGGGAGCCCTTTGGCATTCCGTTTATGTGGACATTGGCGGTCCTGGCTATCGCGGTTTTCCTTGCCCTCTTCATGGTTGGATCCAGGATAGCCTTGACTGAGAAGCTTGACGGGGAGTATTCTCATCTTCGTGACCGCTATGCAGCGGCTGAGCAGGAGAGGCAGAAACTGCTGACGGAATTCAATGAAAAAAGCGATGCCTCCAGTATCTGCTATTATGCGGTCCAGAGTTTGGGCATGCGCCTTGCGACGAATGAGGAAACCATCGGCGTACAGGCGGCCCGGATGCCATTGGCCTTTGAGGTTGAGTCTTTCAGGGGCAGCGCGTCGGAGGCGCATTAAGATTATCAAGAGGTAATTATGAAACTATCGCAGCTGGCCGGGGAAGCGCTCGCGTACGCCCTGGAGCTGACGGGGGATTGCGACATCCGTTCGCTCAGCGCCGACAGCAGGGAGAAAACCGAACAAGGGCTGTTTTTTTGCATTAAGGGCGCGCGCCATGACGCGCACTTTTTTGCTGAACAAGCGGTGAATAACGGCGCGGCGGCCCTGGTGGTGACCCAACTGCAGCCGCAGTTGCGGGTGCCGCAGCTGCTTGTTTCCGACGACAGGGCGGCGATGGCGCTGATGGTACGCGCGTATTACGGTTTCGCTGACCGCGGCATGAAACTTGTCGGCATCACAGGAACCAAGGGGAAGACCACGACCAGCTACCTGGTCAAGGCGATTCTGGAACAATCCGGTTATCGCTGCGGCCTCATCGGCACCACTGGCAATATGATCGGCAGCCAGTGGATGAACAGCAACCTCACCACGCCTGATCCGATCGACCTGCATAAAACGCTGCGGGGGATGGCGGACGCCGGGTGTGAATATGTCGTCATGGAGGTATCCGCTCACGCATTGAAGATGCGCAGGCTTGAAGGCCTGTGCTTTGAAGCGGGCTGCTTTACCAACCTGTCCCAGGATCACCTGGATTTCTTTGGGACGATGGAGGATTACTACCAGACAAAACGCAGCTTTTTTATCGAAGGCTTTGTGAAAAACGCTGTCATTTCGATGGATGACCAGTGGGCTTTTCGCCTTGCGGGCGAGATTTCCATCCCAAAAATCAGCTATGCCATCTGCACCAATGCGGACCTGTTCGCCCGGGATATCCAAATCAGGGAAGATGGCGTGTCCTTTCTTCTGAGCCTGTGGAATGACAAGTATTACCCCGTCAGCCTCAAGCTGATGGGCATGTTCAACATCTACAACGCCCTGGCGGCAACGGGCATCGGGCTGACCCTGGGCGCGGATCCTGAGATCATCTGCAAGGCGCTTCAGAGCGTTGCCAGTGTCCCCGGCCGCGCAGAGGTGCTGGATACCCATACGGATTACAAAGTCATCGTTGATTATTCCCATTCACCCGACGCGCTGGAGAATATTCTGAGCGCAATCAGGGAGTTCATTAAGGGCAGGCTGATCGTCGTCTTTGGCTGCGGGGGCGACCGGGATCAGGGGAAGCGCCCCATGATGGGGGAAATCGCGGGCAGGATGGCGGACCTCTCCATCCTCACCAGCGACAATCCGCGCTCGGAGGATCCTGCCAGCATCCTTGCCTCGATTGAGGAAGGCATCAAACCCACCGGCGGCAGCTACCGGGTCATTGAAAACCGAAGGGAAGCCATAAGGTACGCCCTGGATCTGGCGGGGGAGAACGACGTTGTCCTTCTGGCCGGGAAAGGGCATGAGACCTACCAGGAAATCGCCGGAATCAAACGCCCATTCAATGAAAAGCAGATCGTAATGCAACTGCTCGCGGAAATGGGAAACAAAGGGGAAAACGATGCTTGAGCTGCTCTCAGCTTTGATCTCGCTGGTCATTGTGCTCCTGCTGATGCCCGGTCTCATCCACTTTATGCGTGATCGCGGGATGATTCAACCGGAATACGGCCTGGGGCCGGACTCCTTCAAAAAAAGAAACAAGCCCCCCAACATGGGCGGGCTTGTTATCGCGCTGGCAAGCGTACTTTCCTCGCTTCTGATAAGTCAGGCGTCTGGCTCGTCAAGCGCCGCGCTGCTGCTGCTGCTTCCCTCCCTCGGGGCGCTTCTCATCGGATTTGCGGATGACTGGATCAAGGACATGCAGAAGCACCATGAGGGATTGAAACCCCGATACAAGCTGATCGGACAGACGGCGGTCGGCCTTGTTTTCTCGCTAATGATGATGAATCTGCTGGGTACTGCGATTCATCTGCCCTTTTCCAGGAGCACGCTGGATTTGCAGTGGGCTTATATTCCCCTGATGACTCTGCTGTTTGTATTCATGACCAATTCAGCCAATCTTCAGGATGGCGTTGACGGATTGATGGGCTCTGTGACATTTGCCGGCAGCGCGGCCATGGGGGTGATCGCGGTCATCATCAGCGGGGGCAGCTTTGCCGATCCGGGCACGGCCTTTGCCTGCTTCGCGCTGGCCGGGGCCTGCCTGGGCTTCCTGTTTTTCAACCAGCATCCCGCGAAGGTTTTCATGGGGGACACAGGAAGCATGTTTATCGGCGGCCTGCTCACAGGCGCCGCGATGCTGCTGCGGCTCCAGCTCTGGCTGATTCCGCTATGCGCGACGATGATCCTCTCCTCCCTGTCCGTCATCGCGCAGCGGGTTTACTTCAAACTGACAGGCGGGAAAAGGCTGATCAGGATGTCCCCGATCCATCACCATTTTGAGATGATCGGCTGGAGCGAGAATAAGATCGCCCGCAGGTATACCCTGGCTGTCCTCATACTGTCTGTGATCGCGGTTTTTGCTGCGCTGCCCATCGCGCCGTAGGAGGCAAAATGCAGACCCATTTGCCCAATAGAGGTGATTTTCCCAAGAGGGATGAGTACCGCGGCAAGACAGCGCTGGTCATCGGTGCCGCGCGAAGCGGGACCGCCGCGGCGGAACTGCTGCTCTCCCTGGGGGCCAGCGTCATCCTCAGCGACCTCAAGCCGCGCGAAGCGCTGGGGCAGCTTCCTGCGGCGCTGTTTTGCCCCGAGTGCACGCTCAGTTTAGGACTTCCGCCTGACAAACATTTTTCCTCCTGCGACTTTATTGTCATCAGTCCCGGGATCCCGCTGAACTCTCCCTTTCTGACCCTGGCCGGAAAGATGAACCTGCGCATATTGGGGGAAATGGATTTCGCGGCTTCCTGCTGGAACGGCGGCCTGATCGCTGTCAGCGGTACCAATGGCAAAACGACCACGGTCTCGTTGCTGGGTGAAATTTTCAATCAGGCCGGCCGGATCACGCATGTGGCCGGCAACATCGGCTATCCCCTGAGCGCCGCGGTCCTGCGGGCCAAGGAGGATGACCTGATGGTGGTTGAGGTGTCCAGCTTCCAGCTTGAGACAGCCAGCGGATTTCACCCATCATCGGCCGCCTTGCTCAATATCACTCCGGATCATCTGGACCGGCACGGCAGCATGGATGCCTATGTTGATCTTAAACTGAGTCTGTTCAAAAACATGGGGCCTGCAGATCTGGCCGTGCTCAATTATGACGATCCCAGGGTCAGCGGGATGGCTTCCAGGATCAACGCTGGAATCAGTTGGTTTTCTTCCGGCAGCGAGGTGCCGGAAGGAGCCATGTTAAAAGACGGCTGGATCGTCCTGAAGAATCAGAACGAGGTCAGGAAGGTCTGCGAAACTAGCGCGCTGAAGATCCCCGGACGGCACAATGTCGACAACGCCCTGGCTGCGGCGGCGCTGGCCAGCGGGATGGGAGTTCCTCCGCCGGTCATCGCCTACGCGATCAAGGGGTTTATGGGGGTCGAACACCGCATCGAATATGTCGCCGAGCTGAACGGCGTTCGTTTCCTCAATGATTCCAAGGGCACTAATCCCGACTCGACCATCAAAGCGATCGAGTCCATGCAGGCGCCTACCATCCTCATCGCAGGCGGCTATGACAAAGGCGTCCCCTTTGATGCGCTGGCTCAGAGCGTTATTGCCTCCGGGTATATCCGCGGTGTTGTGCTCATGGGCGCAACCCGGGAAAGGATCAAAAAAGCGCTTTTTGAAGCTGGATTTTCGAATATCACAATGGCCGCCGGTCTTGCGCAGGCCGTTCAAGATTCCTTTCGTCTGGCAGATTACGGGGACAATGTGTTATTCTCTCCTGCCTGCGCCTCCTTTGACATGTTCAGGGATTATGAGGAGCGCGGGCGCATCTTCAAGCAGATTGTCAATGACATGAAGCAGAAGGAGGAGTAAAGGTGCAGCCCGATCCGCGTCCGCCGGACACTGGGCCTGACAGGCTGATGATCCCCCAGGCGCCTTTTGGGGGTCAGGGTTCCTCCGTGCCGAAGGAGCAAAGTGTTCTGCCTGACACAGAAATGCCCCCGCGGGAGGATTTCGGGAGCAGCCAGGTGCCGGATAACGGACCGCCCCGCAGCCGTCTGCCAAGGATCATTGCTTTTACTCTGCTTGCCCTGGGTATCATTTTCTTCCTGCGTTATCAGGTGTTTACGATTTCAAACCTGCGGATTATCGGGACCAGGTATATCCCGTGGGAGACGGTCGCCAAGTCGGCAGGCCTGGACAGTGGCCTGTTTTATTTCGCTGTGAATGAGGATGAGATCAAAGAGAGCGTCAATGCCAACCGCTATTTGGTATTTGAGGGAATGGAACTGGTTTTTCCCAATACGCTGGTACTGCAAGTCCGCGAGCGGGCGCCTTTCGCTTTTTTCACGCATTTGGGCATAGGCTATGTCATCTCTCAGGACGGAATGGTGCTCGAACAGAGCAGGAACCTTGCTGTCGGACAAGGCCTGATCACCGTATCCGGTCTCTCCCTCTGGGGACAGATCAGTCCGGGCAGCTTTCCCGCCAGTACTGACCCGTCCCAGGCGGAAGACCTGGTCAAATTATTCAATGAGTTTATCACCTGGGGTTTTGAATCCCAGGTCAGGAGCATCGACATCGCGCACAACCTGAACCTTTCTGCTATGACCATTGATGGGTATACGGTCAATTTAGGCGCCGCTGAACAGCTTCATGCGAAGATCGGAACGGTTCAGTCGGTTGTCTCAGAACTGCGCAGACGTCAGATGCCGCCGGGCATTATTGAGGCGGCTATGCCGGGCGAGGCGACCTACCGCGCCCAGACGCCCTGAAAACAGGGGTCATTCTCTGGCCCAGGCGGGCGCGCTCAGCCGCCCGCTGTGTGTTTTGCTTGAAAAGGCTTGCCAAGTTATCACAAAAAGGTTACAATGAACCGACCGGACAGACTAATTGGGGTGCGTGCTTGCAGCGCGCGCGGGCGTCTCAATCTGAAAAGCCCGAGAAATGGGGAGAAATGCGATGAGGAGCTCAATCAGCGTCATTGATTTTGGTACGAGCAAAATCGTTGCACTGATCGCGGAAGTCAGTGCCAGACAACGCTGTGACATCATCGGCGCGGGTACGACACCCTATGATGGGTATGCCAGCGCGCGCTGGAATAATTCCAGTGCAGTCAACGAAGCGATCAGCACCTCCATCGCAACTGCCGAGGAACAGGCAAGGACCTCTGTCAAAAGTGTCTACGCTGGCGTTCCCGGGCAGTTTTCAAAGGTCTATTCCTTTGAGGTGAAGGTGGATTTGCAGGGGGCTGATCCTCGTGTGACCAGCCGGGACATCCAGGCGTTGTTTTCATTGGCGGACGAGCAGGTGCAGGGCATTGCCGGTACGCCGATCCACCGCAGCCCCGCATGGTTTGTGGTGGACGACGGGAAGAAGACGCTGGAACCGCTCAACCAGCACGGAAGTGAACTGCGGGCATTGGTTTCCTATGTGGTTGCGGACCGTTTCTTTATTGAGGACATTACGCAGCGTCTGCTGTCCATCGGTAAGACGGCCGCGGGCTTTTTCTCCACCCCAATGGGTGAGGCGATGCTCTTTATTTCCGAGGCTGACCGTGACCGCACGGCCCTGCTGATTGATATTGGCTACCTCAATACCGATGTAATGGCAGTTGAGGGCGACGCGATCATCTTCCACAAAACCCTGCCCCTGGGGGGAGGGCATATCGCGGCCGATTTAGCCTACGGGCTTGAGGTTCCCCTTGAAAGCGCTGAACAAATCAAGCGCGGGTTCGAGTTCGGCCTGGGCAGTGCCAAGAACAGTTTTGACGTCCTGCTTTCAAACGGAGCGACTCAAACCTTCACCCGCGAAAAGGTCTCCGGGATCCTCCTGCCGCGTGTGGATGAAATCTGCGAGGCTGTCATCAAGGCGGTCCGTGAATCCGCTGTTCGGCTGGGCAACTGGTCCCCGGTCTATCTGACCGGCGGCGGCCTGTCCATCAACAAGGGCGGACGCGAATACCTGTCGGAGAAGATGGAGCGCCCCGTTCGCGAGCTGCCACGCAAGGCAGTCAAACTGTCCAGCGCCATTTATTCAAGTTCCCTGGGGTTATTGGATTTGATTATTGACACCCGGAACAGCGCGAACGCGAGCCAGTCAGGCATCCGCGGATTTTTCCGCAGCCTGACAAGCGCCTGACCAATGCAATCGATGAGGAGGCATACCATGCTGGTAACGCAGGTTGAGCCTGAGGCAACCACGAATTTCGCTTCGATCAAGGTCGTCGGCTGCGGCGGCGGCGGCGCCAACGCGGTGAACCGGATGGTGGACGCAGGCCTGAAAGGTGTTGAGTTTATAGCGATCAACACGGACAGGCAGGCACTGTCAACCTCCAGGGCTGACAAGAAGATCCAAATCGGCGAAAAACTCACCAAAGGCCTCGGCGCTGGCGCTGTCCCGGAAATCGGGAAGCGCGCGGCGGAGGAGAGCCGGGAGGAGATCGCCCAGCAGTTAAAGGGCGCCGATCTGGTGTTTGTCACCGCTGGCATGGGCGGCGGCACCGGAACAGGAGCGGCCCCCATCGTCGCGGATATCGCCCGCGACATGAATTGCCTGACGATTGCCGTGGTCACCAAGCCCTTCCAGTTTGAGGGCAAGCAGCGCATGCGCAACGCCGAAGCAGGCATCAGCGAACTCAAGCAGTTCGTGGACACCCTGGTCGTTATTCCCAATGACCGTCTCCTGGAGGTGGTCGCCCGCGGCACGTCGATGCTTGAGGCTTTCCGCGTCGCTGATGACGTGCTCCGTCAGGGCATCCAGGGCATTTCAGACCTCATTGCGCTGCCCGCGCTGATCAACCTGGACTTTGCCGACGTGAAGACCGTGATGGAATCCGGCGGAATGGCGCACATCGGCATCGGCATCGGCAAGGGTGAAAACCGCATGACCGACGCGGCCAAGAGCGCTGTGGCAAGTCCCCTGCTGGAGACCAAGATCGACGGTGCGAGGGCCTTGCTCATCAACATCAGCGGGTCTGAAGACATCGGCATCATGGAGATCAACGAGGCTGCAAGGCTGGTTCAGGAGAGCGCTGACAGCGAGGCCAACATCATCTTCGGCGCCGGCATTGACAACAGCCTCAAGGATGAGATCCGTATCACCGTCATCGCGACGGGTTTTGAGAAGACCTCCTTCCCCACCCGTGACGCGAAAAAGAAACCTTTCCGCGCCTCGGTGCCCTACGGGACCGCGACCGCTGCGATGAATCCTTATGAGAACCGGACCGCGCTGGAGAAACAGGAGATCCCCAGCTTTGAGGCCCCGCAGGTCCCCAGTTTCTATGACCAGGCGGAGAGCTCCTTTTTCCCCGGAAGCGTCAGACCCGCGCCGCAGGCAGCCATGACGGGGATGCAGCCCCAGGCTATGCCGATGCGGCAAGCCCCCCAGGGATACCCGATGATGCAGCAGCCCCTTCAGTATCAGCAGCCCCAGGCCCCCTATCAGCAGGCCGTTCCGCAGCAGCAGCAGCTGGCTGAAAAGGATGATCTGGGTGTTCCGGCGTACCTTCGCCGCGGCGTAAAAAAGTAAATATTCCCGGTTGACCAGTCCGGGAGAGACCGCTTTTGCGGCGCCGAAGGGGAATGCGAAAACTCTCAGGCAAACAGACCGGATTGCGACGGGGCTCTGAAAAGCAGTGATGCACCAAGAAAGCAACTCCGCCCCGGGCGGGGGAATCTTTCGGGTCAATGGACAGAGGCATGCGTTAGGGCATGCCTCTATTGATAAGGAGGGCTGACATGGAAAAGAAGACACCGCTTTATGACCTGCACCTGGAGCTGGGCGGGAAGATCGTCCCCTTTGCGGGCTACCTTCTGCCTGTCCAGTATGAAACCGGGGTGATCAGGGAGCACCTGGCCGTGCGCACTGCCTGCGGGCTTTTTGATGTCTCCCATATGGGGGAAATCCTCTTCAGGGGGCCGGACGCATTTTCCAACCTCCAAAACCTTCTGTGCAATGACTACCGCGGAATGGAAACGGGGCGCGTGCGTTACAGCCCCATCCTCAATCACCAGGGCGGCATTGTGGATGACCTGATTGTCTACAAGTTCGCTGAGGACGAGTATTTCCTGGTCGTGAACGCCGCGAACAAGGATAAGGATTACCAGTGGTTTAAAAGCCACAAGCAGGGCAATGTTGAAATGCTTGACCTGTCAGAGAGTTATGCCCAGTTGGCGCTGCAGGGGCCGCACGCGAAGAAGATCCTTGCCAAACTGGCGGATGAATGCCACTTCCCGCAGAAGTATTACAGCTTTGTCAAAGACATAGATGTCGCGGGTGTAAACTGCCTGGTTTCATGCACCGGATATACGGGTGAATTTGGATATGAGCTGTATTGTGCCCCGGAGAATGCCGTCAAGCTTGCCCGCTCCCTGCTGCAGGCCGGGGCGGAGGACGGACTGATCCCCTGCGGCCTGGGCGCCCGGGATACCCTGCGGCTGGAGGCCGGAATGCCGCTGTACGGGCACGAACTCTCCGATGACATCAGCCCCCTGGAAGCGGCACTGGATATGTTCGTGAAAATGGGCAAGGAGGATTTTATCGGGAAGAAGGCGTTGCTTGAAAAGGGGGAGCCGAAAGTCATCCGTGTCGGCCTGGTCGTTCTGGACCGCGGCATTGCCCGGGAACACTGCGATGTATATGCCCAGGGCCGCCTGATCGGGAGAACGACCAGCGGGACCCTGCTGCCCTACACCAACAAGGCTTCCGCCATGGCCCTGATCCAGAAGGGCTTTTCATCGCCAGACACCGAAGTGGACATTGACGTGCGCGGCCGCCGGCTCAAAGCGCAGGTTGTGCCGCTGCCCTTTTATCATCATTCCTGAGTCATTGAAATTTTTAGGAGGTAAAGCCATGAACATTCCGGGTGATCTGAAGTATTCACGGTCCCATGAATGGGTGAAACAGGACGGGGACAGCGTTCTCATCGGCATCACGGACCACGCGCAGAAGGAACTGGGGGACCTGGTGTTCATCAATCTGCCCAATGAGGGGGATGAGGTCAAAAAAGGCGAGGCATTTGCCGACGTGGAGAGCGTCAAGGCCGTCAGCGACATCATCAGCCCTGTTTCCGGCGTGGTCGGGGCGGTCAACGAAGCGCTTCTGGACGCGCCGGAGTTGATCAATCAGGACGCATACGCCGCCTGGATCGCCCGGGTGAAGAACGTCAGCGGGATGGAAGGCCTGCTCAGTGCCGGAGAATATGAGGAGCTCTTGAAAAAGGAGGCCTAAGATGGGAAGCTATCTGCCCAGTACCCGGGATGAACAGCGGGCCATGCTCAGAGCGGTCGGCTTGGAAAAAATGGAGGATCTATTCACTGACGTGCCCCATAATGTGCTCCTGAGGGATTCTGTCAAAATTCCTGAGGGGCTTTCTGAAATGGAAGCGCGGGGTGAGATGGAGCGGCTTGCAGGGAAGAACGTCGTATTTGGAACTATCCTCCGCGGCGCGGGCGCTTATGACCACTATATCCCCGCCATTGTCTCCTCCGTGACAGGCAAGGAGGAGTTCCTGACCACCTACACGCCCTACCAGGCGGAAATCAGCCAGGGCGTGCTGCAATCCATCTTCGAATATCAGACTATGATCTCCGAGCTGACTGGCATGGATGTCAGCAATGCCTCCCTCTACGACGGCGCCAGCGCAGCCGCGGAAGGCGTCATGATGACCTTGACGCGCAAACGTGAGCGCGTCCTTGTCGCCGCCACCGTCCATCCCGAGGTGCTGGGCACGATCAGGACCTATTGCTGGGGGCGCGGAGTTCCCTTTGATGTGCTCCCGGAAAAAGACGGCAAGCTGGATTTAGGTTCGCTCAACAGCCTCCCGGAGGACACTGCCTGCGTCTATCTCCAGCATCCCAATTTCTTTGGTTTGTTTGAGGACGCTGAAGAAGCCGCTGAGCTGATCCATCAAGCAGGCGCAAAAGCCGTGATGGGGGTCTATCCAATTTCCCTCGGCCTGTTCAAATCGCCCGGTGAAATGGGGTATGACATTGCCGTGGGGGAAGGCCAGCCGTTGGGATTGCCCCTAAGCTGGGGCGGACCCTACCTTGGTTTTATGACAGCCAAAAAAGAAATGATGCGCTCCCTGCCCGGACGGATCGTCGGGGAGACATTTGACAGCCAGGGCCGCCGGGCATACGTTTTAACCCTCCAGGCGCGCGAGCAGCATATACGCCGTGAAAAGGCTTCCAGCAACGTCTGCACCAACCAGGCTTTATGCGCTATGACCGCCTCAGTCTATCTGGCCGCGATGGGTCCTGAGGGCATGAGGGAGGTGGCAGGCCTGTGCTATGATGGCGCTCACTATTTCGCGGAGGAACTGGCCAGGCTGAAAGGGTTTGAGCGCACCCACTCCGCCGAGTTTTTCAACGAGTTCATGACCGGCTGCCCCATGGACGTCCGTGAATTTGAAAAGGGTCTGGCGCAGCGCGGCATCCTGTGCGGTCTGACTGTCGATGACAGGCTGCTGTGGTGCGTGACGGAAAAACTGGACAAACAGAAAATCGATCATGTCATTTCTGTTATCAGGGAGGTGTGCGGTAAATGAAACTGTTGTTTGAACGCAGTGTTCCGGGAAGGCGCACCTATATCCTGCCCAAAAGCAGCTTCCCCAAAAAGGAAGTGCCCGGGCATCTGAAACGCGAGGCCGCTCTTCGCTTGCCGGAGATGAGTGAAGTCGAGATCAGCCGTCACTACACCCAACTGGCGAAACAGGCCTTCGGTGTGAACAGCGGCTTTTATCCCCTTGGCTCCTGCACGATGAAGTACAATCCCCGGGTGAATGAGGCTGTGGCAGCGCTGCCCGGCTTTGCCCGGATCCATCCGCTTCAGCCGAAGGACACGGTGCAAGGCTGCCTTGAGGTGATTGAGCAGGCCCGGAATCTGCTGTGCGAAATAACCGGGATGGACGATATGACCTTCCAGCCCGCAGCCGGTGCCCATGGCGAGTATACTGGTCTGTTGCTGATCAAAAAATACCACGAGTCCCGCGGAGACTTCAAACGCACCCGCGTCATCGTGCCGGATTCGGCCCACGGCACCAATCCCGCCAGCGCCGCTATGGCCGGTTTTACCGTCACCACCATCCCCTCTGACGCTGAAGGCTGTGTCGATCTGGAAGCGCTGAAAGCCGCGCTGGACGATACCGTGGCGGGCTTGATGCTGACCAACCCCAATACAGTGGGGATCTTTGACAAGAACATTCTTGAGATCACCAGGCTTGTTCATGAGGCGGGCGGCTTGAATTACTATGACGGCGCCAACCTGAACGCCATCATGGGCTGGGTAAGGCCAGGCGACATGGGCTTTGACGTGATTCACCTCAACCTGCATAAAACCTTCTCAACGCCTCATGGCGGCGGCGGTCCCGGTGCCGGTCCTGTGGGGTGCAAGAAACTTCTGCGTGATTTCCTCCCGGCCAGCCACATGGGCGCCAGGGTCTTTGAAGGCGAATTGCCCCAAAACGTAGGCCAGGTCCGCGCCTTCTACGGCAATTTCCTTGTGGTTGTCCGTGCGCTTACCTACATCCTCACCTTGGGGAAGGAAGGCATTCAAATGGCCAGCGGCATGGCGGTGCTCAACGCCAATTACCTCATGCGCCGTGTCCGCGGGGTGTTTACACCCGCCTATGACCGCATCTGCATGCACGAGTTCGTGCTGACCCTGGAGGACATCAAAAAGAAATCCGGCGTTTCCGCGCTGGACGTTGCCAAATGCCTGCTGGACCATGGAATGCACCCGCCGACGATGTACTTCCCCATGATCGTTCACGAGGCGCTGATGGTGGAGCCCACCGAGACCGAGAGCATGGAGACCCTGGACGGGGCGGCGGAGGTGTTCAAACGCATCAGGCGCATGATCGATACGGAGCCGGATAAGCTGCACCAATGCCCCCTCACCACCCCCATCGGCAGGCCCGACGAGGTCGGTGCGGCAAGGAACCCGAAGGTGAGGTATGAGTTTTCCGAATAAACCACAAATTAACACTAAAAGATAGGTAAAATAAAAGGAGCGGCATCAAAACCGCTCCTTGTCTATTACTTCCCCGCCGCGCTATCGGAGAACAGCACGCCCAGCATCACCGCGTCCGCCACGCCGTCCACCGGCAGGCCGTTGTTCTTCTCAAACAGTTTGACGGTGTCCGCGGTATTCTTGCTGAACTGATCATTGTACTTGTCGGTGCGAAAATAGCCCAGCTCCAGGAACCGCGCTTTCATGTCCAGCACCTCCTGCCCGCGGCTGCCGACGCTCAGTTCCGCGTACGGCCGTTCCGCCCACCAGGATGGGTCAATGTTGGGATGATCCTTAAAATCCGATTCCTTATATTGTCTTTGGACTTCTAAAGGGAACATTTGATATACTTCAAGTAAATCTCCATATGTTTTAACCTCTAAAAATGGGTCAATCATTGCGGGGTAGCGAGATCCAATAAACCAAAGAATACCTCCTAAACCATGGTTATCTCTATAATCATATTTATTTTTGTTATATCCTTTATTTTTTACAAAATTTTTATCAATTTCTTCAGTATCGAGTTCAAATTTTTTTGTAAAAACCTCATGTAGTTTTTCAATAAGAATATGGTCCTTAATCTCCGGCTCTCCAATCGTTTCATAAAATTCAACGAGAGAAGGAATTGAATCATCATTTACCGGATATATATCTATTAATGCCAAATTTTCAATATCAACTGGCTTATTTAAAAACTCATCGGTAAATTTAGGAATAGTTGGATTTATATTTATTTTAGGAGTTCCCAATTTTATTGGTTGCATCTCACGTGGAATAATTAATTTAAAAGCATTAATCAAATCCTTATATTTCATTTTTTCTCCACTATCAAGATATTCTTTTATTTGATAAAGTTTTGGATCATTTATATCAATATCTAAATATTCTAATGTCATTTCAATATCTCTAAGATGAATAAATACAATATAATCTCCTTTATCAAAAAAGTTTTTATTTACCTTAAAATCTGAATAGTCAATTGATAAAGTTGCCATTATAATATCAGTAAAAAAAGGTCTAATTTTATTTTCCAAATATCTTACCGGAAGAATTAAAGGTCTTCCATTTAGTAATATTTCTAAAAGAAAAACACGATCTAAATATTGTCCTAGATTTTCATCTTTTGTGTTATAAGTATTAAAAATATTTGGAAAATCCATAGGAATGACGGATTCCCCATTCAGTAATAAGGTGGGGTTGACTTCGGCTTCTCCGATGCTATCCGGCTCAGCCTCAGCAAATAGGGCAGGAGCCGGGGCAAGAAACAGCAGCAGGGCTGCCAGGAAGGTGGCTGTTATTCTGAAACTGCGCTGCATTGGTTCCCTCCAGTCATGTGATATGCTTTAAGTCAAAAGGCACGTATCGAATAGAATCGGTTTAATGATTATACCTGCGCTCTGTAAGATTGACAACGCTTCATTTATAAGGATATGAAAGATACTCCGGCAGTGATAAGTATCAATAAAAGGAGCGGCATCAAAACCGCCCCTTATCCTATATGTGTTCTGGTTTACCCAAGCCTGTACTCCGCCCTGACCTCCGGCACGTCCGCCATCTCCTCCTGCTTTTTGCGGTACTTCTCGCCCGTGTTGCCCAGCACCGCGAAGGAGGCGATCTTGCTCTCCTCGACCCCCGGCTGGTTGAAGGCGTCGATGTCCATCAGCTCGCCGGCGTAGGCGGTGGCAAGCTCGAAGAAGTAGATGAGCTGGCCGATCGTGTTCGCGTTCACTTCGGACATATGAAGGGTCTGGCTCATCCTGCCGGCGCGCAGCAGCGCGTACTGTGTCCCGCGGTATTCAGCGTCTATCAGCTCATTGAGGGATTTCCCGCCCAGGAAAGCGACGTCCGGGAACTCATCGCAGCCATGGGGGATAGGGAATGTTTCCCGGAAGGCGCCGACTCTCAGGAAGGTGACGATTTTGTCATAGGGCCCCTCCGTGTACAGCTGCAGCTGGCTGTGCTGGTCCGTGACACCCAGGGCCTTCACCGGCGTCTGGCCGATGTTCACCGCCATGCCCTTCCGGGTGACGTTTTTTCCCAGGCTTTCCGCCCAAAGCTGGCAGAACCAGTCCGCCATGTACTTCAGGCTGTCGGCGTAGGGCATCATCACCAGCACGTTGATGTCCATCTCTTCCATCGCGATGACCTGAAGCACCGCTTCCATCAGCGCGGGATTGCCCCATACATCGCCGCTTCCGCAGCGCCTGTCCATCTCACGGGCGCCTTCAAGCAGCCCCAAGATGTCGATGCCGCATACCGCCGCCGGGAGCAGGCCCACCGGGCTCAGCTCGCTGAAGCGCCCACCGACCCCGGACGGGATGAAGAAGAGCTTGAAACCTTCCTTCTTTGCCAGCTGAATGAGGTTGCCCTTTTCGGCGTCGGTCGTCGCGATGACGTGCTCCTGCCATTTTTTTCCGGCCTCTTTTTTCAGCATCTCACTGATGATGAGGTACTGGCTCATCGTTTCCGCCGTTCCGCCGGATTTGGTGACGATGTTGAAGCAGGTCTTCCTGATATCAATCACGTCCAGCAGCGAGCGCATCCTCTCCGGGTCGATGTTGTCCTCGACATACAGCTTTGGCCCTTTGCGCTGTTCTTTGGGCAATTCGTTATAGCGCAGGTGATTGAGCGCCTGCTGCGCCATGATGGGGCCCAGGGCGCTGCCGCCAATGCCCAGCACCACGAAGGCGTCAAAACGTTCGCGGACCTGTTTGGCGGTATTTTGGATATCCTTTACAATGTCATCCTGGATATAGGGCAGCTCTGTCCAACCGAGCCAGCCGCTTCCCCGGCGCTTTTTCACCGCCTCGAAGGCGGTATTCGCGGCGGCTTCCCGCTCCTGGATCATCTCGGGGCTGACGCCGTACTGCCAGCCCACCGTATCTGCCATCAGGTGGCTGATATCCAGCGTGATCCCATCTTTTTTAACCATGCCGCACCTCCCTTTGCCGTCTGGATGAAGTATAGCACAACAGGGTATGTGTGTATAAGGTATGAGGCGTGTCTTCACAGGTTTCAACGGTTTGTCGGCGCTTGGGCGATATGCTATAATCGCTCCATTACTTTAGAGGAGCGGCACAGATTTGAACGATCCTTTGCTCAGTGTCATCATTCCGGTCTACAACGCGCAGGAAACGATCCGCTCTGCGCTTGACAGCGTCCTGAAACAGGGGATCAACGAAATCGAAATCATCCTGGTAGACGACGGCAGCAGGGACGACAGCCTGGCGATCTGCCGGAGTTATGCGCAAAGGGATCCGCGCTTCAAGGTAATCAGCCAGAAGAACGCCGGACCGGGGGCCGCGCGAAATACAGCCCTTGATGTGGCGGGCGGCAGGTTCATCGCATTCTCGGACAGTGACGACACGGTCCCCGAATCCTCCTACGCGCGGCTTCTGAAGGCCGCGGGGGACGCCGATATGGTCATCGCTCGGTTTAACCTGGTCACAGGCGGAAAGGTCATCAACCGCGGTTACATCAAAGACAGCCAAACCCTTGGCAAGGAAGCCTTCCTGCGGGAACTGGCCGTGCGTCCCGGGAGCTATTACTACAGTGCCCTGTGGAACAAGCTGTACTCCGGGAGGCTGATCAAGGAACATGATATCCGCTTTGATACGGTCATGAGCTGGGGGGAAGATTTTCATTTCAACATGAATTATTACCGATATGTCCGGAAAGTCAGCTTCCTCAAGGAGCCTGTGTATAACTACATCTACCACACCTCCGGCCAGTCATGGCGCACGCTGTATAGGGTCAAAAGGAACATTCTCATCAAAGCGCGGCTTTACCACAGCCTGAAGGAACTCTACCGGGAGAACGGCGCGCTGCAGCAATACAGGCACTACATCAACCGCTACATTTTCAATGTCACCCTCAGCAAGTAAGGGGAAGGACGATGGACAGCGGCATCACTGAAATCAGCAATGTCCTCCTTTTCCCTGGCGTCCGGGACGGCCAGGCGTTGGGGCTGGTGCGCCACGCCTCCGTATGGGTCAGGGACGGCCGGTTCATCTACGCCGGGGCGGAGGAAAACGCGCCTTCCATGAAGGCCGACAGGATGATCAACGGCGGGGGCATGCTGCTGATGCCCGCCCTGGTCAACGCTCATGCCCACAGCGCGATGACCCTGCTTCGCGGCACAGGGGCAGACCTGCCGCTGAAAAGCTGGCTGTATGATGTGATTTTCCCGCTGGAAGCGCGCCTGACCGCCAGGGCGGCGAAAACCGGGATTGAGCTGGCGATGATGGAATACCTGAGATGCGGGGTCACCTGTGTCAATGATATGTACATGTTCCCGGAGCAGACCGCGCTCACCATGGGCAAGGCCGGCATGCGCGCGATGATTTCCAATGCGTGCGTTGAGTTTGGCAGGGGGAAGGAACAGCTGGAAAATGCGCTTTTATTCTTCAGGGATCACCATAAAAGCTTTGACGGCCGTATCCGCGCCAGCGTCAGCGTACACGCGGAGTATACCAGCACGCCTGAGCTGGTCGGGCAATTGGTCAGGGCCTGTGATGGCCTGGACAACGTCGCGCATGTGCACCTGAGTGAAACGGAGCACGAGGTGCGGGAATGTTATGGGCGGCATGGAAAGAGCCCCGTCAGGTATTTCCACGACCTGGGCCTGTTCAGTATGCCTGCCATCGCGGCCCACTGCGTTGCGGTGGATGATGAAGACCTTCGGATCCTTTCTGATGACGGCGTGACCGTCGCGCTCAACCCTGTGAGCAACCTGAAGCTTGGAAGCGGCGTCGCGCCGGTGAACGCGATGCTTTCCCACGGCATCCGCATCGCGCTGGGCACTGACGGCGCCGCCAGTAACGATAATCTGGACATGTTTGAGGAAATCAAACTCACCGGCATCCTGGACAAAGGGATCCATCATGATCCCACCCTGATCCCGCCTGCGCGCGTGTTCGAAGCGGCCACATTGTCCGGCGCTAAAGCGATGGGGTTTGATGATCTGGGCTTGATCCTGGAAGGCTGGCAGGCTGACTGCGTGCTGCTGGATCTTGACATGCCCAACCTGCTTCCCCGTGCGGACATCCCCTCAGCACTGGTCTATGCCGCGCGGGGAGAAAACGTCAGGATGACCATGGCGCAGGGCAGCGTACTGTACACAGACGGGGAATACCTGACAATCAACGGAGAACGCGTAAGGCGCGAAGCAAAGGAAGCGGCGGAGGAACTCAGGGGTCCATTGGACTGAACCCTTGCGGCGCTTGCGCAAACGCCCATTCTCTTGTATAATGCAATCGCTCAAAGGAAATGATTCCTTTGATTTTTATGATTGACGCAGAGGGCGGCTGCCGACGGGGCAGCCGACAATCATTATTTCTGAGAAGAAAGATGGAGCAAAAGATGAGCAGCCAGCATGAACACAGCAAGAAAACTGTTGTCTCGGTTGAGGGAATGAAGAAACTTGAGGAGAAACTGCAGTATCTCACGACGATCCGCCGGGCGGAAGTGGCGGAGATGATCGCAGTTGCCCGAGGATTTGGCGATTTGAGCGAGAATGCGGAATATGACGAAGCCAAGAATGAACAGTCAAGGCTGGAAGCGGAAATCATCGACCTGGAAAACATCATCCGCACGGCGCTTGTGATTGATGATACAGATGTTTCCACCGACCGGGTCAATATCGGCACCACAGTGAGGGTCTATGATGAAGAGCTCAAGGAGGAGATGGATTACACCATCGTGGGGGCCAGGGAATCCGACCCGATGAATAACCGCATTTCCAACGAAAGCCCCATGGGCGCGGCTTTGCTGGGCAAGAAAAAAGGGCAGACCGTCAAGGTCAGCGCCCCCGGGGGCGTCATCACGCTGAAGATCCGCGACATCCAGCTTAAGAAATAAGGAGCAGCCCACATGACGCAGCGTGCAGATACGACTGAGGACTTCAGCGAGCAGGAAGCCATTCGGCGCGCGAAGCTGCAGGCCCTCATTGAAGAAGGCGGCAATCCCTACCTCCTGACCCGATTTGAGGTCACCCACAGATCAGAGGCGGTGCGGGAGGCGTTTGTCAGCCTTGAGGGGCAGACTGTCTCCATCGCCGGCCGCATGGTGAGCCGGCGGATCATGGGCAAGGCGGCTTTCCTCCATCTGCTGGACAGCAAGGGGAGAATCCAGGCCTATGTCCGGCGTGACGATATCGGGACGGAAGCCTACCAGGCATTCAAGGGCCTTGATTTGGGCGACGTTCTGGGCATCACGGGGCGTGTCTTTGCCACCCAGACGGGCGAGGTGAGCATCCATGCGGAGCAAGTCACGCTGCTTGCCAAATGCTTAAAGCCGCTGCCGGATAAATGGCACGGGCTGCAGGATACGGACCTGCGTTACCGCCAGCGGTATCTGGATATGATCGTATCCCCGGAGGTGCGTGACGTCTTTATCAAGCGCACCCGCATCATCAACGCCATCCGCTCCTTCCTGGACAGCAGGGGCTTCCTTGAAGTGGATACGCCCATCCTGCATACCCTGGAGATCGGCGCGGCCGCGCGGCCCTTCAAGACACACCATAACACCCTGGACATCGACATGTTCCTGCGGGTGGAGACAGAGCTGTACCTCAAACGCCTCATCGTCGGCGGTTTTGAGAAAGTATATGAAATCGGCCGCATCTTCCGCAACGAGGGCATGGACACCCGGCACAACCCGGAGTTCACCTCGGTGGAGATCTACCAGGCCTATGCCGACTACAGGGACATGATGAACCTGGCGGAGGAGATGATTTCACAGGTTGCCCTTCAGGTGTGCGGCACGACGGAGATCACCTACCAGGGCCAGCTGATCAGCCTGAAAGCACCCTGGCCCAGGATGAGCATGGCCGAGCTTGTCAGGCGCGAATCCGGCATTGACTTTTTCTCATGGAAAACCGATGAGGAGGCCCGCGAGTGCCTGAAGGAAAAGAAGGTCCATGCCGAACCCTACTTCAGCCGGGGGGACTGCCTGGTTGAGCTGTTCGACACGTTTGTCGAGGACAAGCTCATCCAGCCAACCTTCGTCATCGATTATCCGGTAGAGATTTCACCCCTTGCCAAGCGCAAGGCAGAGGATCCGAGGCTGACGGAGCGCTTCGAGCTGTTCATCTTTGGAAGCGAGTTTGGCAACGCCTTTTCCGAACTGAATGATCCGATCGACCAGCGCGCCCGCTTTGTCCGGCAGGTTGAAGAACGGCGCAAGCTGGGCGGCACAAACGCCCAGGTGGATGAGGACTACCTCAACGCTTTGGAATACGGCCTTCCGCCAACCGGCGGCATCGGCATCGGCGTGGACAGGCTGATCATGCTTCTGACAGACAGCGCTTCCATCCGGGACGTGCTGCTCTTCCCGACGATGAAGCCTCTTGTCTGAGAATGCCAAGACAATGAAACTTGCAACGCCGTTGACCCGGAAGACCCTCAGGGACCACCTTGTGTATCATGGCTGGCAGTACCTCTTGATTCTGGCGCTTTCCTTTCCGCTTTGGAACCTGATCTATCAGCAGACCGCATACCGCCCCCCGGAAAGCGCGCGGATTGATGTATACATCCAATCCTCCTCAGCCGAGCAGGACAAGGTCAACGCCTTCCTCAAACCCATTTGGGATGCCGCTGTGCCGGAGCAGGAGTTGGTCAGCGCCGTGCTGATGCTCAGCCCCGGAGGATCGGAAGACTATTATTCAAGCATGCAGCTGGTCACCTACATCGGGGCTGCCCAAGGCGATATCTACATGCTAACGCTTCCGGATTTCAAGCGCCTTGCGGCGCAGGGCGCTTTTGTCGCGCTGGACCAGTATGTGATGGACGGGCTGATTGATGCGACAGGCATCCAGCTTGATGCCGGACGCGTCACAATCATGGAAATGAACGAGCAGGGCGAATCCGTTCCGGCCTCCGAGCCACGCCTGTACGGCATTCCGGCAAAGGACCTGTACAGGTTTGCCTCTGAACTTGCGATTGACAACCGGGACATGGTACTGGCCGTTGCGGTCAACAGCGGCAATGAAGAGTCTTCCCTGACCTTTCTTAACGCGCTCATTCGTGAAACGCTCGGACCCAAGCCTGACTTCTTTAAGTGATGGACAGCATGAAATACCAGGCAGTACTCTTTGACCTTGACGGCACCCTGTGCGATTCAGCGCCGGGCATCCTTGCCGGGGTTCGCCATGTGCTCAGCCAGATGGGACGGGAAATACCGGGGGAATCAGCGCTGCGCAGATTCCTGGGCCCTCCCCTGTCGATCAGCTTTCCCAGCGTATGCGGGATGAACCAGGAAGAGACAGAGGAAGCCCAGCGGCTTTACCGCGTCTATTACCACCAGACTGGATACCTTCAGAACGCTGTCTATCCCGGCATCAGGGAACTGCTCTGTGCCATCAAGGCTCAGGGTGCCTTCCTGGGCATCGCGACCCATAAACCCCTGAAGCCAAGCCTGAAGATCCTTCAGGCTTTTGACCTGCTGCGTTATTTTGACAAGGTGGAGGGGCCCGGCGAGGGCGAATCACCTGAGAAGGCGGAACTGATCCGCCGCGCCAATCCGAAGGGCCTGAAGGCCGTAATGATCGGGGACAGGGCGACGGATATCCAAGGCGCATGTGAAGCGGGCATCGACAGCATCGCGGCACTGTACGGCTACGCAAACGAGGAGGAGTTTATAAAGTCAGGCACAGGCGCGCAGGCGAAGACCGTTGAGGACCTTTATGGCTTGCTGGGACTGGAAAAACCCGCTTCCCGAGGCTATTTCATCAGCTTTGAGGGCAACGACGGCAGCGGAAAATCCACCCAGGCGCGTCTGCTCTCCCAAAGGCTTGTCCAGTGCGGGTATGATGTCCTTCTGACCCGCGAACCCGGCGGCACCAGCCTGGGGGAAAAGATCCGGGATATCCTGCTGGACCGTGACAATACTGACATGGACAATATGACCGAAGCCCTTTTGTACGCGGCTGCCCGGGCGCAGCATGTGCGTCAGATCATCCTGCCTGCGCTTGCGCAGGGGAAACTGGTCATCAGCGACCGGTATGTCGACTCCAGCATCGCTTATCAAGGCGCTGGCCGCGGCCTTGGGATGGAACTGGTCCGCCAGATCAACGCGCCTGCCATTGCCGGGCGTCTGCCTGACACGACGGTGTTTCTGAGCCTGGACCCCAAGGAGGGAATGGCCCGCCGCAGCCGCTCCAGCGAAATCGACCGACTGGAGGGAGAGGCGGACGCCTTTCATCAGGCGGTGGGGCGTGCCTTTAGCAAACTGGCCAAAGGCGAGCGGCGCTTTATCACCATTCCGTCCCTTGCCAACAAATATGACACCGCTGAAATGGTGTTTCAAAAAGTGACAGAGCGCCTTAAAGAGGACGGCATGCCTTGAGCCGCGTGGTGATTGGTTTGTCCGGAGGGGTTGACTCCGCGGTCTCGGCCCTGCTGCTCAAGCGGCAGGGCCATGATGTCATTGGCGTGTTCATGAACAACTGGGAAGAGAAGGATGAAAACGGGGTCTGCACCTCCCAGGCGGACTGGCAGGATGTTCAGGATTGCTGCGAGGCGATCGGCATCCCCTGCTATTCGGTGAACTTTGCCAGGGAATATGAAGAACGGGTGTTTTCGCTGTTCCTGAATGAATACCGGCTGGGTCGGACACCCAATCCGGACGTGCTGTGCAACCGGGAAATCAAGTTCAAGGCCTTTCTGGACTACGCGGTCAAGATCGGCGCCGACCGGATGGCCACCGGGCATTTTGTCAGGACAGATTCAGAGGGAAGGCTGCTCAAAGGCGCGGACCCTGGCAAGGAGCAAAGTTATTTCCTCTATATGCTCAAAAAGCGTCAGATGTTGATGAGCCTGTTCCCGGTGGGGGGGATGACAAAGTCGCAGGTGCGCGCCATCGCGCGGGAAGCCGGGCTGCCCGTGAGTGAAAAGAAGGATTCGACCGGCATCTGCTTCATCGGCGAACGCCGGTTCAAAGCCTTCCTGAAGGGCTTCCTGCCCTTAAAACCCGGGGATATCGTATCCTCAGACGGAGAAGTCCTGGGCCGGCATGAGGGACTGATGTACCACACCATCGGCCAGCGCAGGGGTCTTGGTATCGGCGGGCGCGGCGACGGCAGAAGCTGGTTTGTCGCGGACAAGGATTTGCGGACCAATCAGCTCATCGTCGTTCAGGGGGAGGACCATCCCCTGCTGTACTCCATCGGGGCTGAGGTTGAAGAGCTGACCTGGGTCGGGGAGCCGCCATGCCCGGATGGGAAAGAAATCGATTTGATGGTCAAGCTGCGCTACCGCCAGCCGGATCAGGAAGCCCTGCTCATCCGGCAGGGTGAAACGGCACGCCTGCGGTTTATAAAGCCACAGCGCGCGGTCACCCCCGGTCAGAGCGCGGTCTTCTATCAGGGGGATGTCTGCCTTGGCGGGGGAATCATCAGCAGTCCAATCAGAGAAAGTGCGGCATTATAACGCGATGCTGTCCGCAGCGGCCTTGTCAATATAATGGATGAATTGCCCATTGACCCGCATGGCATAGTGAAGCACGTCAAAAGGAAAGAGAGCGAGCTCCATTTCATCAAAATGCCCGCTTAAGTGGTACCGGACGATCAATTGATCTTCCGCCGTGTAGCCTTCAGGCAGTTTTCCGGCTGCGCGCAGTGACATCAGCTTGAGATACTCCCTCAGGAAGGCCTCGCTGTCCGTTTCCTGCCCGCCTTGCGTGACATACGGCTCATACAGGAAGTTGCCCGCTTCGTCCTGGGCGTGCTGATTGTTGGGCAGGATCTTTTCAATCATGCTGACCTCATATTCCCTGCTCCTTTCGCCTTGCTGTACAAGAAGGCGCGCAAGCCGGTTGACAGGCATATTCACCGGCGCGGGGGACAGGATGCGGTCAATGTCAGCACTGACCAAAAAGCCCATGGACGCGTGACTTGCCTGGTAAATTTTACCGTCATAGCACAGATAAAACCCAAGATTGCCGATGGCGTCCCCGACCTGAAACACAAAGGATTGAGCGGGCACGTTCAGGCTTTGTCCCGGATTCCCTGCATCGTCGTATCCCTGGATGACGCTGGGGGGAAGGTCGATCCTGATATTGCGCCTTGGCGGAACAAAACCGTAACGCGGCAGGTTGTCCGCGTCCGCCTCGCCCATATAGACAGCCAGGCGCATTTTACCGATGGAAGAGAGCAGGCTTCTGACCTGTTCCTCATCCGCAGGATAGCGGAAAGGGGATACCACTTCCCACAATCCCTCTGACTGGCGTATTTCAAAGCCGTTATCTCCGGAATAATACAGCCCGTCTGTGAGCGCGCTGTTGAAGTCCAGCGCCGGCACCGGGTGCAGGGTATTGAGGCCGCGGTCAAAATGGGTCCGTGTTTCCGGTGAAACGGAAAACACCCGGTCATCGCCCTCCAGCATGAAATAATCCGAAGGGATCTCCGT
>DIWD01000020.1:0-14492 GCA_002428405.1 bacterium UBA6115 | reverse complement strand
TCATTGGCCGTCAGCAGCGTCAGATCCTTGACCATCAGGCTGATTTCACGTTCTTCCAGCGGGAAATCGGGTTTTCCTTCCACTTCATAGCTGCCATCATGAAAAATAATGGCAAAGGATTCCCCGGAGGCCGGAAGCACAAATATGCGGGATAGCTCGGATGCGTTCCGCTTGATGAGTGTCAGTTCACCGTCCTCGTGTGCCGCCTGGGTCTGAGGTTCAGGGTTTCTGTCCAAAACGAAAGCCCAAACAAAAAGCGCCAACCCTGCTGATAAAAGGACAAACAGAAGGACGGCGCGTTTCCAGTTTTTTTCCTTTTTTTTTCGGACCGGCTGCAAGGTTTACCTCTTCCTCCGGCTCAGCAGCACGGGGACCGCCGCAGCGCCCAGCGCCAAGGGAAGCAGAATCAGCAGCAGATTGGGCAACCATGGCTGGCTGATGGAAAGCTCCGGGCGGACCAGCTGTTTGGGCGCGATGTCCAGGCTGATGCTCTCCTGCGGGCTTAAATAACTGGCCATACGCAAAAGGAACTCCGCGCTGTAGGTGATCTGGTACAGCCAGCTATCCAGCAGGATGGCGGAAGAGCCAAGGATCATCCCGCGTGAATGCGTGCCGTCAGGGTGCGCGCGGTCAGACAGGAGCGCGAGATAAAACTGCCCTGTCCGGTCGTTTTCTTCCGGCTTGAGCGTCACCTCCGCCCGTTTGACATCCTTGATAAAGGCCTGGCCGGAGATGAGCAGCGGGTCAACCAGCAACGTGCCATCCCCCTGGAGCATGTCAAATGCGCGCGCGCCCGGCAGCCGCAGCCGGGTCTGGCCGGCCCCGATGAGGGCTGCGGTGGGTTCTGTCATCTCCATATAGGGCGTCAGGAAGACCGGATTGTCAATGTAGGCCGACTTGTCCTCGCTCTGGGCGATGGCAATGCCGGGTATCCTGACAAATCCCATGCCACGGTACAGCGCGTCAAACAAGGGCAGGCTGTCCGGGTCCCCATAGTCGCTGGTGATGATCAGCGCGCCGCCCGCCTTGGTGAAGGATAAAAGCATCTCCAGCTCCGCTTCCTGCAGGTCCTTTTGCGGGGAGAGGACTAATAATAGCTCCTTCGGGTCCAGTTCATCCCCCTGCAGCAGGTTCACGCGGCTGACCTGGTAATGATGGGTTTTCAGAAGATCTTCCATCTCCGCGGTTTCCGCCGCGGTGATTTCACCGTGCCCGTCAAGGATTCGTATGCCCGGAACACTGGGCATGGTGACATAAATGAGGGCCTCCGCAATAGCGGCCTCATAGCGCAGGCCTGTGAGCAGGTAGGTTCCCTGGTTCTCGTCATAGCGCTGATCGAGGAAATCAAGCATGTTAAGCACCCGGGTCCGCTTGGTTGCCTCGCAGCGCAGCACCAGGGAATCCGCCGCGGCCTCTTCGTCTTCCAGCTGGGATGAGAGCAGGTTCACCAGCAGCGGGTTTGAAACCAGGTTCTCAACAGAATAGGAAAACATCGGCGTTGAGGCGGCAAAGCGGTTAAGCAGGCCCAGCAGCGCCTGGTCTTCCTGNNGCTGTGTCTGCTCGCTCTGCGTGGTCACGCTGTTGAATGAAAAGTCCATCCGCAGCGCGTGACGCTGTTCGATGCTGTCTGCCGCCAGCGCGGCCAGCACACTGACCAGGAGGATGGCGAGGGTGATGATCAGTGGCGCCGCGCGTTTGGCCAAAATGTTTGTGAAAAGCTTCTTCATCCAGCTTGTCCTCATGAGCGCCGTGCCCACAAGGTCTTCTGAACACTGATGCATATCGCCAGCATGCACAGGGAGAACAGGAGGTAAAACAGGATATTCGACGGGCTTAATTGGGCGGAGAGGAAGGGAATGAAGCGGTCATACAGGCTCAGAAAAGCGACTGCCCTGGCAACGGCGGAGGGAACGGCGGCAGAGGAAGACAGCAGGCTGGCAAGCCAAATGAAAAGGTTGGCGCCAAAGGCGACCGCGGCGGCCCCTGCCGTACTTTTCATCGGACTTGTCACCGCCAGGTCCAACGCGATAAAAGCGCAGCCCTGCAGGTAGAAACCCAGATAGGCGGTGAGCATTTCCAAAAGGTACAGCCTGGCGTAGGCGGCGATGAGGAGGGGATAAAGGAAGCTTAACAGCACAGCGAAAAGGAGCATTGTGCAGGCAGCCAGGTACTTTCCCGCCACGACGGAGGAGACGCTCAGGGGGGAACTGAGCAAAAGCCGGTCTGTCATCGCCCGGTGCTCCCCGGCAATCAGCCGGATCACCAGGATCGGGGCGAGCAGCATCCATACATAGCTCATCATGCTCAGGAAAGGCGTAAAATCGCTGTTGCGGGGAAGCAGGTTGTTCAGGTAAAACACCAGGCTCCCGATGCTCAGAAAAACGCAGAGGAACAGCCAGCCGGCAGGCGTATGAAAATAACTTTTCAGTTCCTTTCGGTATACCGCGCCCATTATCCGCTCACCTCCGCGCGGCTGGTTACCTTGATAAACAGGGTTTCCAGCGTATCCTGAAGCGGGGTCAGCTCCAGGATGGGCGCATTAAGCCCCGTGAGCAGGGTGAACAGTTCGGCTTGGAAAGGGCTTCCGGGTTCTGTATCGGCAATGATGCTGGTTTCGCCCGCGTTTTGTCCGGAGAGCTGTTTGATCCGGCGCACGGAGGGCAGCTGGCGCAGCTGGGAGAGCAGGCGGCCCGGCATGATTCCAATCACAGCGCGGTACTGCAGCGATACCCGGGACGGGTCATGCAGCGTATAATCCAGCAGCAGGCGCCCCTCATGCAGGATCAGAGCACGGTCGCAAATGGCCTGCACTTCGCCCAAAAGGTGGGAGGAGAACAGGATGGCCTTGTCCCGGGCCAGTTTGCGGATGAGTTTGCGGAAGGCAACGGCCTGCACCGGGTCAAACCCAGCGGTCGGTTCGTCCAGCAGCAGGACTTCCGGATCCCCGCAAAGGGCCTGGGCCAGGCCGGTCCGCTGGGCGTATCCCTTTGACAGCCTGCCGATGAGCCGGTCCCTGACCTCTGAAAGGCCGGATAATTCAATGATCTCCTGGATGTGCTTTTCCCTGTCCGCCCTCAGCACGCCTTTGATATCACAGGCGAAGCGCAGGTATTCCAGAACAGTCATTTCCGGATACAGCGGCGGGATTTCCGGCAGGTAGCCCAGGTGGCGCTTGGCAATCTCAGGGCGGACGGCCAGGTCGTGCCCCATGATCTCTACCCGGCCGGCGCTTGGCGCAATACAGCCGGACAGCACGTTCATGATGGTGGTCTTGCCGGCGCCGTTCTGGCCCAGCAAACCGACCACCTCGCCTTTTTCCGCTGTAAAGCTGATGTCCTTCACCGCTTCAAGGCGGTCATACCGCCTGCTTAGCCCTTCAGCCCGGATCACCCGTTTTGCCTCCCTGCCATGATTTGCCTGAAGTATAGCATGAAGCCAAAGGGGTTTGGTGAACAATCTGTGAAGAGCCCAAGTTGAACAGGCCCTGAAAAGATGTTAAGATGGAGTATCATCACATTGAGAGGCGACATGAACAACTACCGCTTCAGGCAGAAACCAAGTTTTCAAAGTTATGGCACAAAGGCGCAGCAGCGCGTCATGCTCATCGCCCTGGTCCTCCTGCTGGCGGCCGTTGTTGTATTGGGGGCGTTCTATGCCCGGGGCGCCGCCTACCAGGTCAGGACCATGGAGCAATTCAAACGCAGAATCAACAGCAACCTGGTAGACGCCATCGGACAGGTCAGCCGGATGACAGGCGGGGTGCAGTCCAACTCGTCCATCAAGCTGGGGCAGATCCGGCAGCATATCTATTCGATGGAGCAGATCAACGCCATCAGCATCGCTGTCAGCGGTGAAAAAGGCAGGCTGGTCCCCCAGGAAGCCGTCAGCGCCCTGTTTGAGGATCTGGACCGGTATGAGCTGGCCATCCAGACCGCCACCAGCAACACGCTGGAGGAACGCACCCTGCTGCTCACCCACCTGACCGCCCTTCAGGAGATCATCGGACTGTAAAATCCATTGCCGGACGTTACCATCCATATCCTTCGCCGCATCCGTTTTATAAAGCGGTCCTTTTGGTACGCTATCCTTCGCTTCAAGCGGGAAACAGAACAGCATCAATGGACTCGGTTATTCAGCCGGATAAACGGGTATGAACATATCAGCCTTCAGGAGAAGGCAAAACGAAAGGAAAACACTCATGTCCAAGAAAATCGCTATTATAACAGGCTCCCTTCGCCAGGGCTCATTCACCAAACAGATTGCCCGGGCGGCAAAGGAGCTGTTTCCATCCTCCGTAGAGGTTAAATTTGTTGAGATTGGGCAACTGCCCCTGTTCAACCAGGATTTTGATGACCAGGGCACAACGCCTGAGAGCTATACGGCATTCCGCAAAGAGATTGCGGGCTTTGACGGTTTCCTGTTCGCCACGCCTGAGCATAACCGCTCCTTTCCCGCCGCGCTGAAGAACGCGCTGGATGTCGGCTCCCGCCCCTGGGGGCATAACCTGTGGGACGGCAAGGCAGCGGCAATCATCAGCGTGTCACCAGGCGCAATGGGTGGGTTCGGCGCAAACCATCACCTGCGCCAGGTGCTCACCTTCCTGAATATGCGCCCCGTGCAGCAGCCGGAGGCCTACATCGGCAGTGTGACAGGCCTGCTTGACGGCAAGGGCGGCGTGAAGGAGGAGACCAGGACCCTCATCAGGTCGGTTACCGACGCGCTGGTCAAGATGCTGTAACGCAGACAAAAAACCGGAGGGGAAAACCCCTCCGTTTTTTCCTTTCAGCCGATTGTCCGCGCGTACAGGCACACCTGCCAGGCAGCCTTCAGCGCTCCCATCGCCTTTTTCGCGGCCTGCTCGCTCTTAAAAAGGCCAAATACCGCGCTGCCTGAACCGCTCATCCGGGCAAACAGCGCGCCATGCTTCGTCAGCGCGTCAATGGCATCCTGAACCTCAGGCAGCATGGCGGCAGCTGTCTGCTGCAGCTGGTTTCTGCAAAAATGCCCAAAAGCCGAATAGTCCCCCTGCATCAGGGCTCTGACTGCCTGGTCAATGTCCCCGGGATCACTGTCAGGTGCCTGGTCAAAGCGGGAAAACACCTCCCTGGTGGAAAGCCCTGTGGCGGGCTTCAATATCAGCAAATGGCAGGTTGCCGCTGCAGGCAGAGGGACGACCCGCTCTCCGATGCCGCCGACACGGGTCAAGCTCGGGTAAAGGCAGCAGGGTACGTCCGCGCCCAGCCCGATGCCGATTTTCTCAAGAACAGCCATGGATAATCCAAGTTCCCACAGCTGGTTGAGCCCAAGCAGCACCGCCGCGGCGTCCGCGCTGCCCCCGCCCAGGCCTGCCTGCGCCGGGATATTCTTCTCAAGGGTGATATGGACCCCGCCCCGATAACCGGCATATTCCTTCATTGCTTTCGCCGCCCTGAAAGCCAGGTTGTCCTCTCTTGCCGGCAGATCTTCATGGCCTGTGACGCTCAGGAGGATGTCAGGATGAGGAAGAAGGGTGAGGCTGTCCATGACGCTGATCCGCTGGATGAGCATATCCAGCGTGTGATAGCCGTCTGGCCTTTTCCCCAGGATATTCAGCGCCCAGTTGATTTTAGCGGGGGCGTCAATCCGCATGCGCCTTGCCCCCCGGCTTATCCGCGCGGTCCAGGGTAAACTCAAACGCCGCGCCGGGCCCGTCCTGCAATAGCCTGATGCCATGGCCGTGCTTTTGAAGGATGGTTTTGCAGATGGCAAGACCCAGACCGACGCCCTCCCCGGAACTGTGCGCCTGCTTTCCCGTATAGAAGCGCTCAAAGATCTTCTCCTCGTCCCCGGGCAGGACCCCAATGCCGTTGTCGCGCACGATAACGGCCAAGGTTTTCCGGTCCTGTTCCCTGACGCTCAGGGTGATCTGCCCGCCGGTGGGGGTGAAGCGGATGGCGTTGTCCAGCAGGTTGATCAGGACCTGCTCAATCCCATCCCGCGCGGCAAACGCATACATATCCTCCTGATCAAACTCCGTGCGCATATCGATTTCCTTTTCCTCGATCCCGGTGATCTTGGTGATCAGGACCAGGCGGGCCAGTTCGCAGAGGTTGAACACGGCTTTTTTCAGTTCCTCCTCCGGTGCTTCCGCGCGGGAGAGGCTCATCAGGCCGCTGATGAGGCGGTTGAGCCGCCGGGTCTCCTCCATTACGATGATCAGGCTCTGCCTGTTGTCCTCCGGCTTTACTGTGCCGTCGAGCATCCCCTGGATAAAGCCCTGGATGCTGGTCATGGGGGAGCGCAGCTCGTGGGAAAGGTTCGCGATGAAAGCGCGCCGGGTTTCCTCGGTTTCCTGGATCTGTTTGGACATGCGGTTGAAGGAGGATGACAGTTCCCTCAATTCCTGGGCTCCGACCTCGCTCACCGGCGGCGCGGTCATGCCCTTTGCCATCAATCCCGCGGAGCGGGCAATGTTTTCCAGCGGTTTGACCATCCTGCGGGTATAGAAAATCGCAATGGCCGCAGCCGCGACGAAGGCGGCCAGCGCGGCTATGGCAGCCTTCTTCCAGACGTTGGCGTAGGCAGCCTGGACGACCTGCGCGGCTGTCTGGATATAGACAGCGCCAAGCACTGTGTCGTTTTGTATCCAGGGGACGGCCACGGTGAACATTGGCCCATCCCTGCCCTCCGTCTGCGCCACGACCTCCTCACCGTCCAGCACGCGGTACAATGTGTTCATAATGTCCCTTGGGTCAAACCCGCTGGCCAACTCTTTCTGCTCCTGTAAAACTGAGGAGAAATAGCTGGTCATACGCCCGGAACGGTCCACCACCAGGCAGAAGGCGCTGTATTCTTGATAAACAGCGCGAAGCTTACGCTCCATCATCTGGCGCATGGCGTTGGCCCCTGTTCCCAGGATCGTATCCAGGGGCAGGCGCGTCGGCGCTCCGGCAAGATAAGCGATGTCGTAAGCCTGGGACTTGAGCGCTTTCATCCGGTTTTCGATCTGCGCTTCCCTTGAACTGAAGGCAAAAACAAAGAGCATCAGCAGCACGCACAGCAGGATGACCGCCGTGAACATCGCCATGAGCTTGAACAACATGCCTCTTCGCACGCTATTTTACCTCAAACTTGTAGCCGATGGACCACACCGTCTTGATGGTCCAGTTGAACCGTTCGCTGCCCTGCAGCTTTTCCCGCAGCCGCTTCACGTGCACATCCACCGTCCGGCTGTCTCCAAAATAATCAAAGCCCCAGACCTTTTCCAGCAGCTGTTCCCGTGTGAAAACCTGGTTTTGGTGGGATGCCAGGAAGTGCAGCAGCTCCAGTTCTTTAGGCGGCATCTGCACCGGATGGTCGTCATAGGTCACCTCAAAGCTCTTCAGGCTGATGATGAGTCCAGGGAAGCGCAAGGTTTCCTCCTGTTCGCCTAAAGCCGAACTCCGCCGCAGCACCGCCTTGACCCTGGCGGTCATTTCCTTTGGCTCAAAGGGTTTGGTGATATAGTCGTCAGCGCCAAGCTCAAGGCTCTTTACCTTGTCAAAAGTGTCTTCCTTCGCGCTGAGCATGATGATGGGCACCCGGCTTACCTTGCGGATCTCCCGGCACACATCCCATCCGTCGATGCCGGGCAGCATGATGTCCAGCAGCATCAGCGACGGCTCCGCGTGGCGGAAAGCCGCGAGCGCCTCATCCCCGCGGGGATACTGCTTCACCTCAAAGCCCTCCCCTTCCAGGTACAGGCGGATGAGCCTTGCGATGTTGGGGTCGTCGTCGACAACGTAAATCAATTGTTTTCCGCTCATCTTATTCTCCTTATTCCAGCGTGACCACGGTCACGCCGGCTTCGCCCTCGCCGTAGCGCCCGGGCCGCTGGCCTTTGACGTGTGGGTGCCTGCTCAGGTATGTGCGCAGGCCGCTTCTGAGCGCTCCGGTGCCCTTTCCATGGATGATGAATACTTCACTCAACCCCGCCATCGTCGCGCTGTCCAGGTAATTGTCCACCGTGGATGTCGCTTCGTCAAGTGCCATGCCGCGCACATCGCATTCCATCTTCACGCTGCGCTCCGCGGCCTGTGTCATGGAATGGACCGTGGTCTGTTTTGCTTTCCGGTCTCCCTGAGCTCTGCGGAGCCCGTCAGCGGGCACGCGCAGTTTGATGATGCCTGCCTGTACCTGCACTTCGCCTTTGGCGTCCGGCGCGGTGAGCAGGGTCGCCTCGCTGTTGTTCACGGCGAGAAGGACCCTCATGCCGGGCACAAGCTCCTCCGTTTTCAGCGCGTCCGTCACTTCCCCGGCGTCCTGACCGCCGGAGAGCTCATCCTGAAGGCTGGTCAGCCGCCTGCGCAGCTGGTTGACCGCGTTGGGATCCGAAAGCTTCATGTTCTTCAGCTCGTCCAGCACCGCGGCGCTCTCCCGTTTGGCTTTTTCCACGATGCGCCTGGCCTCGTCGCGGGCCTTTTCACGGGCGCCCATGCGCATCTCCGTCATCTCCCTGTGAAGCTCTTCCGCCTCGCGCCTGAGCCGTTCGCTTTCCAGCCTTGCGATTTCCGCCTGCTCGCGCTCCCTGTGGGCGGCCTGCCGCTGCACTTCCGCCTTGGCCAGGACATCCTCAAACAGCAGCGTCTCCCGGCTCAAGAGGTCCTGCGCGTCGCTGATAAGCGAATCCGACAGGCCCAGGCGGCGTGAAATCTCAAAAGCGTTTGACTTGCCCGGCACCCCGATGGACAGGCGGTAAGTGGGGCTGAGCGTCTGCACGTCAAACTCCACGCTGGCGTTCTTTGCCCCCGGTGTCCCCAACCCAAAGGCCTTCAGTTCGCTGTAATGCGTTGTGGCAACCGTGCGGACGCCCAGTTTCAGCATCCGCTTGAGGATGGCCTGGGCCAGGGCAGCGCCTTCGGTTGGATCGGTCCCCGCGCCCAGTTCGTCAAACAGGGCCAGGTCTCCCCGGTCCGCCTCCTGAAGGATGGAGACGATGTTGCTCATATGGGAGGAAAAAGTGGAGAGGGACTGCTCAATGCTCTGTTCATCCCCAATGTCCGCGAATACGTTTTGGAACACCGACAGCTCCGTGCCCAGCTGTCCGGGCACCTGCAGCCCGGCAAGCCCCATCAGGGTCATCAGGCCGACGGTTTTCAGCGTCACGGTCTTGCCGCCGGTGTTGGGGCCGGTAATGATCAGTGTGGTGAAATCATCGCCCAGCCACAGGTCACAGGGGACGACCTGATCATCCGGTATGAGCGGATGGCGCACCTTGACCAGGCGGATAAAGCCCCGCTGGTTGATTTTCGGGCGCACCGCGCGCATCCCCCGCGCCAGCGCCGCCTTGGCGAAGCGGAAGTCCAATTCGATCAGGATATCCAGGTTCTCATCGATTTCATCCGCTTTTTCACCGACTTTATCGGACAGCTCCGCCAGGATGCGCTCTATCTCCTGCCGCTCCTTCACCTGCCAGCCCTTCATCTCATTTCCGGCCTCCACCACGGCCATCGGCTCAATGAAAAGGGTCGCCCCGGTGGAGGACTGGTCATGGACGATGCCGGGTACCTGGGCGCGGTATTCCTGGCGCACGGGTAAAACATAGCGGCCGTTCCGCATGGTCACCAGGCTGTCCTGAAGGTATTTGCTGCTCTGCGGGCCATGGGCGATGGACTGCAGCTTGTCCCTGATGCGGTCATTGCACTGGCGTATGTGCCGGCGGATGTCGGCCAGCTGGGGGCTGGCTGTGTCGACGACCTCTTCCTCGCTGATGAGGGCGTCGGAGATCGTCCGCTCCAGCTGGCGCAGCGGGGTCAGACGGGCCGCCAGCGCGCTGATACCCGGCGTGCGGCTCTCCCCGCCGTCCTCAAGGGCGTTTTTGGCGGCGTTCGCCGCGCGCAGCAGCTCCGCGATGTCTAGAAGGGCCCTGGGAGACAGGACAGAGCCTTTGGCCGCCAATCCCAGCCAGGCGCTGACATCCTTGAATGGGATCAGCGGGCTGTCTCCCCTGCGCAGAAGAACCAGCAGCGCTTCGTCAGTCTCATTCTGTGCCCTCTCCGCCCTCTCAAGGGAATCGTGGGGGACAAGCGACTCACACCGCGCTTGCCCCGGCGCGGTCAGGGCGAGGGAGGCGAGCTGGCTGATGATTTTGGTAAACTCCAGCGTTCTTAAGGATTTCTCGTTCATCTCATGTCTCCATGGTCATTTATTCAACGCCCGAAAGGAACCGGCCGGGTTGTGTCATAAGGGACAGGCTGACTGCTTCGCCCCTCAGCAGCGCCGCGTAATGCCCGGTCATTTTTTGCGCGTCATCAGGGGTCTCCTGCCTGAGATCCATCAGCCAGCTCATCGGAGGAGCAAGGCGGGACAGGTGCAGCGCCTGATGATGGTACAGCCCGATGAGGCAGCCTTCGTCAAAATGGGTCGGCATCAGGGGGTATGCGCAGGCGTAGCGGTCTTTCAGCGCCTGGCCCCTGACACCCTTGCCCTTGTCGCACAAGGCGCAGCCCGCCCTCATCCGGCTCAGGCCCTGCCTGACACGTTCCGGGCAGTGGTTGAGCTGCATCAGCGCGGCCCTGCCATACACCGGCAGGATGAGCTCGACGATGTCCGCCAGTAATTCCGCGATTTCCTCTCGGGCCAGTTCCCTTGACAGCACCGCCGCCTCCGCGCCCAACTCCTGCAACAGCTTTAGAGCGGTCCCGTTCCATACCGGAATGCCTTCCCCGGTGAGGAAGGGCGAGCCTTGCGAGAGGCGAAGCTGGCCTACATTATCCGCCATCAGCCGGCAGCCGGTTTCCTTCATAAGGGGGAGCGCTCTGCTCAATGCTGCGTCGCTGATCTGCCGGGGAAGCATCAGGATGTCCCCGGGCATCACTCCGCTCAGCTGCGCCGTCAATCTGCCTTCCCGGTAATCATCAGGTGCCAGGATGATCTGGTCCGCACCAGACTTGAGGATCCCCTGGCGATCCTGGCCCGGAGCAAGAACGGCATACAGCCGGGGCGATTTGGGCGGCCTAATCGCATGGGGAAGGCGGTTTTGGCCGCTGGGCCGAGATGCAGACACCTTGTGCGCCCCGATGAGCGCTTCCTGAAGTTTTTCCAATCCCTCCCGCCGCATCGCGTTGAGGGACGCGGCGGTCATGAAGGCATTATCATCGCTGAAGAGCCGGAAGTCCCCCGGCGTGAACGGCGTGCCGCCGGACTTGAAAATAAAGCGGCGGGCGGATGCTTCATCCAGCGGCTGGCTGACAGCCCGGTGTGGGATTGCGCCAGAGACCTCAACGGTCTGGTTCCTGCTTTTGAGGATCAGGGAGGCGGGTTCATCGGGATATGCCTTCAAATCCGCGTCAAAGGGGATAAGGGGCAGTCGCGCGGTTTTCTCCCGCGCCATACAGAGCTGGGTCTCGTCCTGCAGCCGGAAGACTTCCGCGCCCGGGTCCGCCTTCTCCCTGAGCCTCAGCACCGCCTGCTGCCCTGCGGGAACTGCCGGGCCGGAATAGATGATTTCCTGTACGGCTCTGCCCCGGATGGCCAGGCCGTCGCCATTGTTGAGGGCGAGAGTGAGCTCCGCTGCCGCCAGGAAAACGTCCCCGCGTGCCTGAACCGACAGGATCCGGCCGATCCGGATGCCCTGGTGTGCGACTCCGTCCGCACTGATCAGTTCCGCGTCTTCCGCGCCCAGCGCAGGGCCCTTGGTAAAGCCCCGGCTGAAGATTTGCGTGAGCGCGGCCTGGCTGTCTTTTTCGTCCGGTAGCGTTTTGCCGGAAAGGGCCGCGTCCAGGGCCCTGCGGTAAATGCTTGTGACGATCTGCACATACTCCGGCCGTTTCAGCCGGCCCTCGATCTTGAAGCAACGCGCCCCGGCTTTGAGCAAGGCTGGAAAATGCTCCAGCGTATTCAGGTCCCGCATGGACAGCAGCGAGCCGGACATGTCCCGGTAGGCGTACTGCAGCCGGCATGGCTGGGCGCAGCGCCCCCGGTTGCCGCTGCGGCCGCCGATGAGGGAGGAGAAGAGGCACTGCCCGGAGACGCTCACGCACATCGCGCCATGGACAAAGACCTCTGTTTCAATGCCGGTTTCCGAGATGGCCTCAATGGCGGGCAAGCGGCATTCACGGGCAACGACCACCCGGGACACGCCCAGATCAAGTAAAAGTCTCGCGCCAAGGGCGTTGTGCACGCTCATCTGCGTGCTGGAATGAACGGCCATGCCGGGGAACTCGTCCCTGACAATGCTCAGTATGCCCAGGTCCTGAACGATCACCGCGTCCGCGCGCAGGTCGGTGAGTTTTTCCATCAGCCCGCGAATCAAGCCCAGTTCAAGCTCTTTGATCAAGGTGTTGACCGTAACATACACGCGCCTGCCATACAGGTGGGCCAGGCGGATGGCGGCGGCAAGCGACGCATCGTCAAAACCGGCCGAAGCGCGGGCCCCGTGGGACGAAGCGCCCAGGTATACGGCATCGGCACCGGCGGAAACGGCGGCCTTCAGCGCCTCAAGGCTTCCCGCGGGGGAGAGGAGCTCTGCCTTTTCAGGCATCCTTTTTCATTTCTTCAAGCTGCCTGCGAAGCCGGGCGGCGACCTCCTGGGATTTGATGAGCTCATCGGCCAGTGACAAGGCGGCGGCCACCGCCGCGCCTTCCGGGTTCAGCGACGGATTCTGCTGGGACGTTTCCCGGATGCGCCTGTCGGCCAATTGCGCGACGTGGGAGAAATAGGAAGGCTCCTCCGCCCCGCTCAACTGATAGCTTTTCCCCGCGACCAGCACGGTGATGTGATGGACGTTCATCGGGAGGGCATCCTGGTGAATGGATACTCAATGCCGAAGGTTTCCACCCGGATGCTTCGGATCACCTGCGGCGAGAGCGGCTTGTCGGCCCTGTCACGCTTGGCGGAAACGATGCTGTCGGCGGCTTCCATACCGCTTTTGACCATCCCGAAGGCGGCATAGGACCCGTCAAGGTGCGGCGAATCGGCCACCATGATAAAGAACTGGCTCCCGGCGGAGTCATTGCGCATGCTGCGCGCCATGCTCAGGATCCCGCGGCTGTGTTTCAGCGGGTTCTTCACACCGTTTGCCTGAAACTCACCCTTGATCCCGTAACCCGGCCCGCCCATGCCTGTGCCGGAAGGGCAGCCGCCCTGGATCATGAAGCCGGGGATGACGCGGTGAAAAACCAGGCCGTCATAGAAGCGCTGGTTGGCCAGCGCGATGAAATTGCCCACGCTCTCCGGGGCGTGTTCGGGATACAGTACGCCGGTAAGGGTTTGCCCGTTCTCCAGCGTGATGGTGAATGCAGGCTGCTGATTGTCTGACATGAAACCCTCCAAAAAGATTGTTTTCCATGGCCGATGATAGCCCCGCGGGCCATTGTTTGTCAATGAAACCGCATATCCGTACAAGGGATAGGTGGAATGCCCCGCATGACAGGGCGACTTTGGACGATTTCCGTTTTCCGCGCTTGACAAGGCGGCAGTGCTTTAGTAATATAACCCTTGCCGCTGTCTGGGCGGCGACCTTCGGGGTGTAGCGCAGTCTGGTAGCGCACATGCTTTGGGAGCATGGGGCCGGGGGTTCAAATCCCTTCACCCCGACCAATTCGGGATGGAGCCAGCGTGGCCCCGTGGTCAAGCGGTTAAGACATCGCCCTTTCACGGCGGTATCAGGGGTTCGAGTCCCCTCGGGGTCACCACTTTTTCCAGATCAGGTTTCACCAACGGGTAAGGGCCTTTAGCTCAGTTGGTCAGAGCGGCCGGCTCATAACCGGTTGGTCCGGGGTTCAAGTCCCTGAAGGCCCACCAATTTGGCCCGGTAGTTCAGTTGGTTAGAATGCCAGCCTGTCACGCTGGAGGTCGAGGGTTCGAGCCCCTTCCGGGTCGCCAATTTCCTGCTGGTTGGGTCCGTGCTGGTGTAGCTCAATTGGCAGAGCAGCTGATTTGTAANNGGGAGCAGACTGTAAATCTGCCAGCGCAGCTTTCGGTGGTTCGAATCCACCCCCATCCACCAGGAACCCCGCGATCAGCGGGGTTCTTTTTTATCGCATTCCAATTGCTTTCTGCCCTGCGGCACGAATTGGGAAACGGGGGCGTTCCGCACGAGCCATAAAGAGGCTCGGAATGAGGTGAAATAGGCGGATATTCACTGTTTGAACGCTTGACAAAGGGACTTCCTTTGGATAAGATAGGCAAGCGCCTCGGGGCGCGGGGGAGCATAGCTCAGCTGGGAGAGCATCTGCCTTACAAGCAGAGGGTCACAGGTTCGAGCCCTGTTGTTCCCACCAAAAATTGTGGCCCGGTAGTTCAGTTGGTTAGAATGCCAGCCTGTCACGCTGGAGGTCGAGGGTTCGAGCCCCTTCCGGGTCGCCAACACGCCTTGGTAGCTCAGTCGGTAGAGCAGTAGACTGAAAATCTACGTGTCGGTGGTTCAATTCCGCCCCAAGGCACCATTTCTGCGGTAGTAGCTCAGTTGGTAGAGCGCAACCTTGCCAAGGTTGAGGTCGCGAGTCCGAGTCTCGTCTACCGCTCCACGTCG
>DIWD01000060.1 GCA_002428405.1 bacterium UBA6115 | reverse complement strand
GCAACTGGGAGAAATGTTTCGGAACACTTCGGGCATTGTGAAACCTTTTTGATCTACGATTCACTCAGCGAAGAGGCATCTGTCGTCCCCAATCCCGGGCATAAGCCAGGTTTCCTTCCGAACTTCCTGGGGGATATGGGTGTGAATGTCATCATCGCGGGCGGCATGGGCGTAGGGGCGATCGAAATTTTTCAGGCAAGGAACATTGATGTGGTGACAGGGGCCCAGGGGGACGCCCTAATCGCTGCGAAGGCTTGCAGCCGAGGCGAGTTGAAAACAACAGGTTCTGTCTGCCACGAACATACACACGGAGATCATCATTAAGCAGAAGCTGCTGATAGTAGTGAATGCCTAAAGGAGATACAAATTCAATGAAAAAGATCGGCATCATCATCTGCTCGCGTTATCAGAAATGCGGAGGCGGGAAATGCCTCAGGGCGCTCAGGGAGCGTGTAGGCGCGTTCTCCATCTATGGCCCTGAGGAGGAAGTGGAACTGGTCGGTTACTCAAACTGCGGGGGCTGCCCGGGTGGGAATATCGAATATGTGCCGGAGGAGATGATCAAAAACGGCGCTGAGGCAATCCATTTGGCAACAGGCCTGGTCGTTGGGTATCCGCCCTGCCCGCGCATCAATGATTTTAAAGCCTTTATCGAAAGCCGGTACAAGATCCCTGTGATTGTCGGCACCCATCCCATCCCAATGAAATATTTGAATGAACACAGGAAACTGCCTTTTTGGGACAGGATGAATATGCGGAAGGTTGCGAGCGGCCTTTTTGAGGATGATGAATCTGTAATGAAAGCCTATGACTGAAAGCAGAAGATGGAATTTTGATTGATAAGTTCTGAAGGGCGAGCAACATGGAAGAGCATCTTGTAAGACTTGAAGAAAATTCGACAGATTTAATGAATAGACAACACTCGGAAACAAGCCGAAAAACGTCCTAATTTATATGGCATTGTGGGGGTCAAGAGTTCGAATCTCTTATGCTCCACCAAAAACCCGGAACCTCATCAGCAGTCAGGTTCCGGGTTTTGTATTGCTTTTCTGCGTTAATCCTTCGCCAGCGCCAGCCAGGGCGGGCTGCCCTCCATCTGAGGCGGTTCCCTGAGCCAGCGGATCATGCCAAAGGGCCTGAGGCTGTCGCGGCCGAGCATCCCCTCAGGCAGCCGCAGGATATATCGTTCCGCTTTAAAATGNNCTCGCACACCGCAGCGGCTTCGGCATTTCCTGCGCGCAAACGCAGCAAAGCGCCTCCGGAGGCCTCAGCGCTGCGCCTGACGAACTCCAGCGCATCCCGGTCCCACTGGGCAAACAACTTGCTGGATGTAAAAGCGGCAGAGCGAATTCTGAAGTATTCGTCAGCCCCGCAGAGGCTCACTTCACCAGTCGCTGGCGAGGGGGAAATCTCTTCCGCTGATAAAATGATTTCATGGAGATAAAATGCTGTCTGATACCCGCGCTTGCGGTAAAAGGCATAAAGCCCGTCATCCGCCGGCACCAGTAGCGAGACGGCTGTGCCTTCCCGGCGCATCGCCTCATGTGCAGCGTCAAGCAGCGCGGTGCTGATCCCCTGCCCCCGATTTTCCTTTTTTGTCGCCACGGCAAAGACATAACGGCCAGGTATACAAAAGGATTTTGCGGTGAGCGTCACAGGGAGCATGCTGAGCATTCCGGCTATCCTGCCCTCCTTTTCCATCACCAGCATGTTCCCGTGGCGATGCCGGAGGCGAAAATAGAACGCGGCCTCCTCCTCCGCATCCCCGAACGCTTCTTGCCAAAGAGAAATCAGTTCAGGCAGGTCGCTGTCCCGCGGCTGGCGGATCATAGCGGCGCAATCAGCTCCGCGGAGCTTTTTTCCATAAGGAAAACCGGGTCATAGGACAGTTTTGCTTTCCTCAGGCCCTCATCGCCGGCGTCATCCTCGCGGTTGATGTATTTATGTCCCCGGCAGTTTTCCTGGGCGAAAAGCTGGTTGATCATTTGGTAAGCGCCTTGAATCTCATAAAACGCTTTCTCTATGTGAATGAGATAGGTGTCTTCATTGAGCGGCTCGCCCATTGCGAAGGCGATCACGCGTCCTCCTGCCTTCAGAAGTCCGCCAGTCAACCCAAGATCAAAGAAATGCCCAAATGCCTGCTCCACCGCGCAGGATTCTAAAAACAGGCTTTCATCCTCACGGCAGCCAGCGCTTTTGCACCACTCAAGGCTCATCTTCCGTGCGTCCATGATGTTCTCACGGGTTATGGCTTCGTAGGACCAGTCAGGATTGTTCATCATAAAGCGGTTGATGTGGTTGCGCTTTGCGCTGAGTTTCTTGCCGCTGAGGGTGATCATGCGCTCCGCCTCATAATAATAGTCAAAAACATTGCGGTCAGGAATGATCCTGAACTTTCCCGGGAAGGCACTTTCCAGCTTGTCCCTGTCCTCATTGACCAGAGTATTAAAGATCAATGGTTTGCCGCGCTCATGGCAATATCCATACAGCGCCCTGACCACCTGGTCAACAGGTCCCGCGCCGGAGGGAAAGATGAAGCTGGGGTTTTCCGGGTCAGACATGATGATCAGCCTGTCCTCAAAGCGCGCGGCACTGAGATTGTAAACCTTGCGCCAGATGAAGTTGGAGGTAAAGCTGTACTCAAGCGCGCTGCGATGGCCTGCCTTCAGCGCTTTGTCCATCCAGATCCTGTCTTCCAATGCAATGGGAGAGAATGTCAGGGTCGATGTTATTGAAGAGATAAGGAACACACCTTTCCATTTTCATTTTCTGTCCTTCCGAACAGAAACCCAAACAAACCGAGCGTTTGGGATCAAGGCAAGTATACCCTATTTTCTCCCCCGGTGGAACCCCGGAAGGGCCTGACGGCCCTGAATATGGCGACCCGGTTCAACCTGTGGTATAATTCTCCACATCATCGAATCAGCAGTCGCCAGCGCTTTACCCCATCCGCATGACAGGCGGAGACCGGAAAGCAGAAAAGGGAGCCATCCTGAGCATGAGACAGACTTACGCCCGCATCAGCCTTGACAATTACCAGAAGAACATTCTTGCCGTGCGTTCCCTGCTGGGCAGCGGCGTCAGGCTGATGGCTGTGGTGAAAGCGGATGCCTATGGGCACGGACAGGAGAAAATCGCAGGCTCAGCGGAGCAGGCGGGCGCCGACTGGCTGGGGGTCGCGATGGCTGAAGAAGGGATCGCCCTCAGAAAAGCCGGCATCAAGCTGCCCATTCTGATCTTTACAGCCCTAAAGCAACAGGATGCTTTCAGTGCTTTGGAGCACGGTCTCACCTTGTGCGCATACTCCCCGGAACACCTGGGATCTATACAGGCGGCAGCAGACAAAACCGGCCGCGCTGCCGATGTGCATGTGAAACTGGATACCGGCATGAACCGCATCGGCGCCAGGGACGAGTCCGAACTGAACGCCTTGCTGGAGAGCATTCACAGGTCTCCAGGTATTCGTCTGACAGGAGCGTTTACCCATTTCGCCTGCGCGGATGACCCTGACCCTGCCTATACCAACCGCCAGCTGGCCCGTTTTCATCAGCTGACCCGGCTTCTGCCACAGGGTATCCTCCTTCACGCCGCCGGATCGTCAGCCTTGCTGACAAGGCCCGATACGCATTTTGACATGGTGCGGGCAGGGATCGCGCTGTATGGGTATTCGCCGGTAAAAACATCCCTTAAACTTTTACCGGTGATGAGCTGGTCTGCTGAGATCAGCCATGTCAAGTTCATTGCGAAGGGCGATTCGGTCAGTTACGGCGCAACCTTTACCGCGGACAAGCCCATGCGGATCGCGACTGTCTCAGTGGGATACGGCGACGGGTTCAGCCGCCTGCTGTCAAACCGCGGCTCTGTGCTGATCAACGGATGCCGGTGCCGTGTGCTTGGCAGGGTATGCATGGATCAGATCATGGCCGATGTGACGGAAGCGGGCGGGGTGAAGCCAGGCGATGAGGCCGTCCTCATTGGCGGGCAGGGGGATGAGCGGATAAACGCTGATGAGCTTGCCGCGCAGATGGGTACGATATCCTATGAAGTGCTCCTCAACATCTCAAAACGCGTGCCGCGGCGGTACGAATAACCGTTAAGGGGAATCAGATGCAGAACAAGGGTACGGCAAAGGGGAAAAAGGCAAAGGCAACGCTGGTCAGGAAGCCCTACTTGATGGGGCGTGCCGTCAGTTCATTGTCGGCCAGGCGCGGCCTTCGCGTTTTTGGCTATCTCATCGTTTCGGCTGTCTTGTTCTTCTTTTTGGGACAGATGCTTGCGCTGGAGACCACTTGGCTGCGAATGGCACTCAACCTGATTGTCATCATGGCCTTTTCTGCGCTTATGTTTACCGAAGGCGCGCACGTCGGAGAGGGCGACGTGTCCTTCGCTGAAATCGCGCTGAACCGCAAGACTGACGGCAGGATCCTTGCCCCGGGAGACCTCAGCCGTTGTTTCCATCCGGCCAAAGGCTTTTTCACCGCTTTCATCGGCACCCTGCCGGTGATGCTGCTGTGTCTGGTATATGCCTTTATGGCGCGGGAGGATCACTACACCCTGGGCACGCTGCCCTCATGGCTGAGCGCATATGAATCCCGGGCCGATATCGCCCTGGCCTTCTCCTATTATCAGGACAGGGCAGGACTGCAGGCGGCAGATATCCTGCGTCTGGCAGTACGGCTGCTGGTTTTCCCTTATGTCAATCTGGTTGGCGCAGGCAGCAGCATTGGTATTTTATGGGTGGAACGCCTCTCGCCCCTTCTTGTCTTCATTGCGCCTGCGTTTTACGGCTTGGGTTATATGCAGGGTGAGCGTTACCGCGCGATGGTTCATGGGGGCATTCTTACCAACCAGCGCAAGGCCGCCAGGCGAAAGAAGAAAGAAAGGCCGCAGCGCCGGGAGCCGCGGCAGCTGGTCTGATGGCGCTGCGCATCATTGGGGGCGAGTTCCGTTCCCGCCAGCTAAAAACCCCTGCAGGAAGGAACACGCGGCCCACGCGCGCCATGGTGCGCGAAGCGGTCTTCAACATGCTTCAGGGGCAATGCCTGGATGCTCGGGTGCTGGACTTGTTCTCCGGCAGCGGCGCGATGGGATTTGAAGCGCTCAGCCGCGGCGCTGAATTCGTTGTTTTCTGCGACGCGGCAAGGGACGCTTCGGAGACGATCAGGGGAAATGCCGTTCTGCTGAATGCCATGTCCCGCTCTCTGATTCTTGCCATGGACTGGCGGGCTGCGCTTGATTGTCAGGCTGATGCGGGCAGGCAGTTTGACCTGATTTTCCTGGATCCGCCCTATGAGATGAGAACAGATGAAGTACTTCATAGGATTGCTGGATTGAACCTGCTGAACTTGGACGGCCGCATCATTCTGGAGCATTCTTCCGCCATTCATCCTGATATCCCTGAGATGTTCTCACTTTTCCGCTACCGTGCCTATGGAGAGGCAGCGCTGAGTATCTTAGTCAAAGGAGATGAGGACGCATGAGAGCGATTTTCCCGGGCAGTTTTGATCCTGTTACCCTGGGGCATTTGGATTTGATCACCCGGGCCTCCATGCTGTGCGATGAATTGGTTGTCGCCCTTCTGATCAATCCGGAGAAGCCGGGCTTGTTCAGCATCCCTGATCGGCTGGAGCTGCTCAGTGAAGCATGCGGGAATTTGCCCAATGTCAGGTTCATCAGCCGCGCTGGACTTTTAGCGGACCTCGCCCGGGAAACCGGCATCCGGCTTATCATACGCGGTTTGCGCACAAGCGCGGACTTTGATGGGGAAAACGCCATGGCGCAA
>DIWD01000067.1 GCA_002428405.1 bacterium UBA6115 | reverse complement strand
GCTGATTTCGATGAAACAGGAGCCTCCCGGGAGAATGGGGAAGGCATAGTCAACCATGGCCTGAACATCCTGGGCGTAGAAATGTGCTTCCTGGCAACGGAGGAAGGCGACACGACTCGCTTCAACCTGCGCGCAATTAAGCCGTATGACGTATCCATCATCGCGCTTGAGTTCGGCGGCGGCGGCCATCTCCTGGCGGCGGGCTGCACCGTTCAGATGCCCCTTGAGCAGGCTGCGGAGATGATGCGTGCGCGCATGGAGCGGGCGCTGATGCCATGAACGGCGTGATCAACTTTTACAAACCGCCTGGGATGACATCCGCTCAGGCGGTTGCTTTCATCAAGAGGCTGACCGGAGTCAAAACCGGTCACGCGGGCACCCTGGATCCTGAGGCCGCCGGCGTTCTGCTCATTCTGTCCGGCCTGGCGACACGGATCTGCGATTGCATCATGGAAGGGGAGAAGCAGTACCTGGCGGAGATCGCATTTGGCGAAGCGACAGATACTCAGGATGCGCAGGGGAAAGTGACCGGTACTGGCACAAACTACCCCGAATATAAAGATCTTCAGGGCATCCTGTGTGGATTTACAGGAGAGATATGGCAGATGCCCCCGCAGTATTCCGCGCTGAAGACCGGCGGGGAGACTGCCTACAAATTGGCCCGGAAGGGACTGAAGGCCGAACTGGAAGAGAGGCGGATTGAGATCAAGCGCATCGATCTGCTGCGGGAAACAGAGCGGCACGGCTTCCTGATGCGCATACTGTGCGGCAAGGGAACCTACATCCGCACGCTCTGCAATGATATCGGTTTGGCCCTGGATTGCCCTGCCCATCTTCGCTTTCTGTTAAGGGAGAAAAGCGGAAGGTTCAGCCTGGCTGACGCTGTCACGCCGGAGGAAGTGAAGGAATGGTGCGGGGAGGGAATGCCGATTCCCCAGCGTTGGTTTACGGGGATGGCCGACGCGCTGTCCGCTTTGTCTCGCTATGAAGTACCCGCCCGGATGGCCCGCCAGGCGGTGAACGGCGCTGCGCTTCCGATCGAGGCCATCGTTCAGAGCGGAACCATGACAGAACAGACCAAAGTCTGTCTTTTCCTGCAGGGGGAACTGCTTGGAATGTACCTGGTTCACGGGGATCATCTGAAGGTCGCCGCGATGCTCAGGGAAGGATGAACACCGGATACCCGCATCGCATCATGCGCATGCGTCCCGTTTGGCTGAAAACCACGCATTTGCCTTGCGTTCTTGACAGTTTCCAGACCAAACGCTACTATGATACGAAATAGAGGGGGGATATTAGTTTGGATAAAAAGCAGTTGGAAAATGTCGAGCTGAACAAGCCCATCAGGGAAACAACCTATGAAGCGCTCAAGCAAGCCATTATCATGGGAGAAATTCCTGCTGGATCCAGGCTGATTGAGACGGTGTACGCGGAGAGCCTGCACATCTCAAGAACCCCGCTGAGGGAAGCTTTCCGCAAACTGGAGTTGGACGGGCTGGTCGCCTATGAGGAGCGGCGGGGCGTGGTCGTCCGTGCCTTTACGATGGAGGATATTGAGGAGACCTTCATGATCAGGGATGCCCTGATGATGCTGATTATCCCCTCGATCATCAACAATGTGACCGGGAAAGACATCGGGGAACTGGCAACCATCCTCCAAATGATGGATATCAGCCAGGAAGCTGAGGACGCGGCAGAGCTGGCTGTGCTCAACCGTCAATTCCACAGGAAAATCGAGCAGATTTCTGATAAGAAACGTATCCTTCGCGTGATTGAGAGCCAGCAGGAATATGTCACCCGTTTTTCGCAGCTGACCATTGCAAGCATTGTGCGGCGTTCTGATGCGAACAAGGAACACCACCTGCTCCTGAAACTGCTGGAACAGCGGGATGAGGCGGCCTTCAGCGAACTGATGCGCAAGCACCTTCATGAAAGCAAAATGACTTGCCTGTCCGCAATATCCTTAAGGCGCGGCAGTAAGCCTGCCGGGGCCTGAAATATCCGGAAGTGACCAGTTTACCAGCGGGCCTGCCCCGGGACTGAGCTAAAAAAGGCTTTTCGCCCATATAGCGTTCCGGGCACGGCAAGCAGAGTCCATTGGATTGATCAATTGACACGGGAGGCAGCATGAACGACATCCAGATCGCACAGGCAGCGGAGATGTATCCAATCAGCCAAATCGCACAGGAGATCGGCATTCCCGGGGATGCCCTTGTTCAGTACGGGCGCAGCATTGCCAAGGTGGATCCTATCAAACTGCGGGATCTGCCCATAAAGGGCAAACTGATTCTGGTGACCGCGATCACCCCTACGGCAGCGGGCGAAGGGAAAACCACAGTTTCCATCAGCCTGTCTGACGGCCTGCGCGCGATCGGGAAAGAATCCATGCTCGTCCTGCGGGAACCTTCGCTTGGACCTGTATTCGGGATGAAAGGCGGCGCAACGGGCGGCGGATACGCCCAGGTGTTGCCAATGGAAAGCATCAACCTCCACTTTACCGGGGATTTCCATGCCGTGACCACCGCAAACAACCTGCTGTGCGCCATGGTGGACAACCACATCCAGCAGGGGAACCAGCTTCAAATCGACCCTCGGCAGGTGAGGGTGCGCCGGTGCATGGATATGAACGACCGCCAGCTGCGCAGCATTGTCAGCGGCCTGGGCGGCGATAAGAACGGCGTTCCGCGCGAAGACGGATTTGACATCACCGCGGCCAGCGAGGTCATGGCAGTATTCTGCATGGCCAACAGCCTGAAAGATTTGAAGAATCGCCTGGGGAAAATCGCGGTGGCCCGCAGTTATGAAGGGAAGAATATCACCTGTTCCCAGATCGGCGCGCAGGGCGCGATGACGGCCCTCCTGCGCGACGCCATGATGCCCAACTTGGTGCAGACTATTGACCATACGCCCTGTCTGATCCACGGAGGCCCCTTCGCCAATATTGCGCACGGCTGCAACTCCATTACCGCAACAAAACTGGCCCTGCAGCTGGCCGACTATGTGGTGACCGAGGCCGGATTCGGGGCTGACCTGGGTGCGGAAAAGTTCATTGACATCAAGTGCCGCGCCAGCGGGCTCCGTCCGGACTGTGTCGTCATCGTCGCAACCATCAGGGCCCTGAAGCATCACGGCGGCGTCCTGAAGGCCGACCTGGGCGCGGAAAACATCCCGGCGCTGAAAAAAGGCGCCGCGAACCTTCTGCGGCATGTGCGCAATGTACTTGAAATATGGAACTTGCCCGCTGTTGTCGCCATCAATCACTTTGTCAGCGACAGTGAAGGGGAGATCAGCACGCTGCAGGGGATGATGGATGAGGAGGGGGTTCCCTGCAGTTTCTGCGACGGCTGGGCCAAGGGCGGGGAGGGAACGCGCGAACTGGCTGACACTGTATCGGGTATCGTTGACAAGGCTGGGGTATCCGCCATGCGCTTCACCTATTCTGACGAGATGCCGCTGAAGGAAAAAATCGAAACCATCGCCAAGCGCGTATACCACGCGGGCAGCGTGACTTTTACCGCGAAGGCGAAAAGCCTGCTGGATCAGCTGAGCGCGGACGGCTATGCCCAGGCGCCTGTGTGCATCGCCAAGACGCAGTATTCCTTCAGCGACGATCCAAAGCTGCTGGGCGCGCCGGATGGATTTGAACTGACCATCCGAGACGTGCGGCTTTCCGGTGGCGCAGGCTTCATCGTTGCCTATGCTGGGGATATCATCGCGATGCCCGGCCTTCCCAAACAGCCCGCTGCGCTTTCCATCGACGTGGATGACTCCGGCGTGATCAGCGGCATATTCTAAGGAGAAGAAATGAACGGAAAAGAGAAGAAAGTCCTGGACATGCTCAATGAGGATTGCCGGATCCCGCTGGAGAAAATGGCAGTCATGATGGGCATGGGAATGGAAGAGACAGCGGAAATCATTGACTCTCTGGAGAAGCAGCGCGTCATACTGTGCTACCGGCCGGTCATCAACTGGGACAAGGCGGAGCGCAACCTGGTGGAAGCCATGATCGAGGTCAAGGTCACTCCTCAGCGGGATTTTGGCTTTGACGCGGTGGCAAAGCGCATCAACAGCTTTGAGGAGGTGCGCAGCCTTTACCTGATGAGCGGCGCGTACGACCTGTTGATCCAGGTGGCGGCGCCTACCTTGAAGGAACTGGCGCAGTTTGTGTCTGAACGCCTAAGTCCCCTTGAAACAGTGACCGGGACCAGCACCAGCTTTGTGCTCAAACGTTATAAGCAGGATGGCGTGATATTTGATGCGCCGGACCAGGACAAGAGGCTGACGGTGTCCCCGTGAGCGAACGATTTATCAATCCGGCCATCAGCGCGGTTCCGCCCAGCGC
>DIWD01000058.1 GCA_002428405.1 bacterium UBA6115 | reverse complement strand
TGGCGCAGGCGGTCGATCTCATCGTTGATGGAGGAATCCTTCTCGATATAGGTATCGCTGGAAGCGATGTACGCCTCCGGCTGGTAATAATCGTAATAGCTGACAAAGTACTCCACCGCGCTGCCGGGGAAGAAGGCGCGGAACTCCGCGCACAGCTGCGCGGCCAGCGTCTTGTTGTGCGCGATGACCAGGGTGGGCTTCTGCACCTGCTGGATCACGGAGGCCATGGTAAAGGTCTTCCCCGAGCCGGTCACGCCCAGCAGGGTCTGCCCCTTGATGCCGGAAACAACGCCCTCCGCCAGCGCCTTGATGGCCTGGGGCTGGTCCCCTTTGGGCGTGAAAGGCGCGACGAGTTCAAATCGGTTCATGATCCTCCCTCCCGGGGCAGCAGTCCCTCACATTCCAGGCGCAGCAGGGCTTCAAAGCTCTGCTGGCTGATATCGTGCTCGATCCGGCAGGCGTCAGAATAGGCGGTCTGCTCATCCACCCCCAGCCGCATCAGGACCCGCGCGATGCCATTGTGCCGCTCCGCCATCCGGCTGGCGATCTTCATCCCCTCAGGCGTCAGGGAAATCAGGTTGTCGCCGTCTATGGTGATGTAGCCCTTTTCCTTCAGCAGGCGCATGGCGTGGCTGACGCTGGGCTTGGTGACCTGAAGCGCCTGCGCGATGTCCACGGAGCGGGCATAGCCCTTCCCCCGCTGCAGCAGCAGGATGCGCTCCAGGTAGTTTTCCTGCGATTCATTGATCATCTTTCTTCCCCTTTTCCCTTCCATTTTATCCCATATCACCTGCCGGCACAAGCCGCGGAAAATGCCGCGCCGGGGATTGACAGGCGCAGTTAGACGCTGTAAACTTTAAAGCGGCGCCGGGTGACCGGCGAAAAAAAGCACCCGTAGTTAGATGGCACTAACCGGCCCGTCATCGGCCGGATATATCCGGTCGCGGCATCGGAAAACAAAAGGAGGACATCCTGTGAGAACCTTAAGCCAGATCAGACCCGGGCAGGAGGTCAGGGTCCTGCGCCTGCACGGGCATGGCGCTGTGAAGCGGCGCCTGATGGAGATGGGCCTCACCCGGGACGCGGGCGTGTTTGTGCGAAAGGTCGCTCCGCTGGGTGACCCCATCCAGATCAGCCTGCGCGGATATGAGCTGACCCTGCGCCGGCAGGACGCCGAATCCATCGAGGTCACCTGACCTTAACATCATCAACTGCGTCCTGCCATCAGGAAGGAGCGCCCCCATGGACACCGTCATCGCCCTTGCCGGCAATCCCAACAGCGGCAAGACGACCCTGTTCAACCTGCTCACGGGATCCAGCCAGTATGTCGGCAACTGGCCGGGTGTTACGATTGAGAAAAAAGAGGGAAGGATCAGGGAGCCGGAGGGCGCTTTGCTGCAGGACCTGCCGGGGATCTACTCCCTTTCGCCCTACACGCCCGAAGAGGTCGTCTCCAGGGATTATCTCGTCGCGGGGCATCCGGGCGCCATCATCAACGTTGTGGATGCCTGCAGCCTGGAGCGCAGCCTGTACCTGAGTACCCAGCTGATGGACCTGGGGATCCCGGTGGTGCTGGCCTTGAACATGATGGACCTGGCGGCAAAGACCGGCGACAGGATCGATTTGGAAGCGCTGTCCCATAAAATGGGCTGCCCGGTGCTGCCGCTGTCCTCCCTGAAGGGAGAGGGCGCGCAGGCGCTGGCCGGGGAAGCTGTGCGACTGGCCAGACTTGGCAGGGCCCCGGAGCCGCTGGACCTGTACACGGGGATGGTCCGGACAACGCTGCTGGAACTCCAGGACCTCCTGATCGGCACCGTGCCGCCCCATCTGCTCAGGTATGCCGCCGTCAAGCTCTTTAAACGCGACGAAAAGGCCCTGAGCGGATTCCCACTTGACCCAAAAGGCAGGGAGAAAGCCGAGGAGTTGATCGCCCGGTGCGAGGAGAAATCGGGCGATGACGCCGAGAGCCTGATCGTGGCACAGCGCTACGAATGGGTCAGCGCGCTCGCGGACAGGGCTGTCGTCAGGAAGCGCGCAGGGCGGAAGATGAGCCCTTCGGACCGGGTTGACCGCATCGTTACCAACCGCGTCCTGGCCCTGCCGATTTTCGCTCTGGTGATGTTTCTGCTCTACTACCTTTCCGTCACCGCCGTGGGGGGTCTCCTCTCCGGCTTTGTCGGCGAGGTCCTGCTGGGCGAATGGCTGATCGTGCCGCTGCGCGGGGCGATGGAATCCTTTGAGGTCGCGCCCTGGCTGACCGGGCTTGCCCTGGACGGCGTCATCGGCGGCGTGGGCGCGGTGCTGGGTTTTGTGCCGCAGATGCTGATCCTGTTTATTCTGCTGAGCATCCTGGAGGACGTGGGCTATCTGGCGCGCGCGGCTTTCATCATGGACCGCATCTTCCGCCGTTTCGGTCTGTCCGGGAAGAGCTTCATCCCCATGCTCATCGGCACGGGGTGTTCGGTGCCCGGCATCATGGCCAGCCGCACGATCGAGAACCTGCAGGACCGTCGCCTGACCGTCATTACCACCCCTTTCATCCCCTGCAGCGCCAAGATGCCCGTCATCGCGCTGTTCGCGGGGGCGGTCTACGGCAACTCCGGCTGGGCCGCGGCCGGCGCATATTTCGCGGGGATCTTCGCGGTCGTCCTCTCCGGTTTGTTGCTCAAGAAGACCCGGCTGTTCGCGGGCGATCCGGCCCCCTTTGTGATGGAGCTGCCGGCCTATCACCTGCCAGTGCCCGGCAATGTGCTGCGCGTCGCCTGGGAACGCGTCTGGTCCTTCATCAAGCGGGCGGGAACCGTCATCCTGCTGTCATCCGTGGTGCTGTGGTTTCTGCAAGCCTTCGGCTTTCAGGATGGGCGCTTGGTGATGGTCAGGGACAACGCGGGCAGCCTTCTGGCCCTCATGGGCGGGTTTTTCGCCCCGCTGTTCGCGCCGCTGGGCTTCGGTGACTGGAAAGCGGCAACCGCCACCTTCACCGGGCTCATCGCCAAGGAGAACATCGTCAGCACCTATGGCGTGCTGCTCGGTTTCGCGGAGGTGGCTGAGGACGGGCTTGAGATCTGGCCGCGCGTAGCGGCGAGCTTCACCGCGCTGTCCGCCGCTTCCTTCATCCTCTTCAATCTCCTCTGCGTTCCCTGTTTCGCGGCGGTCGGCGCCATCAGGCGCGAGATGGGCAGCGCCCGCTGGACCGCGTTCGCGCTGTCCTACCAGACTGTCCTCGCCTGGTGTATTTCCCTGGTCGTATACCAGCTCGGCCTGCTGCTGCAGGGCGGTGCCGTGACCGTTTGGAGTGTGCTGGCGCTTTTGATCCTGGCGTTGACCCTTTTCCTGCTGTTCCGCCCCAAACCAAAGGCAGGCAGCACAAAAACAGCGCGTGGCGCGCTCAGCCTGGGTTAAGGGCATGTTTCTGCGCTTCATCACGGACAGCCTGCCCTCCATCCTGGTCGGCCTCGTCCTTCTTGTTCTGATTGCTTCTGCCGCCATCGCCCAGATGCGTGGCCGGAGAAAATCAAAGGGCTGTGGTATGGGTTGCGAGTCCTGCGCGGGATGCCCCGCATCAGGGATAAAAGGAGAGACAGGGTCATCCGCCGAACCACCGTGCCGGAAACCGGCGGATATGATATGATGTTGAAAACTGATGGGGAAAGGATGTGACTGAATGGGCTGGATAACGGAGAATCTCCCTTCCATGCTGGCGGGCATGGGCATCATCCTGCTGCTGGCCCT
>DIWD01000011.1 GCA_002428405.1 bacterium UBA6115 | reverse complement strand
CCCCGCCTCCTGACCGCGCGGATGACAGGTGCTCCGGCTCCGTGCGCTTCACCCAGCGGCAGCCCAAATGACACAAGAACGCGGGAGAGGGTCTGGCGCGTCTGCTCGCTGATGAATGCCAGTTGAACGCTCAGCATCATCCCCTCCCGCGGCGGTCAAACCGCATCCATGTGATCAATACAAGCCAAGATACTTCCTGATTTCCCAATCACTGACCTGGGTACGGTACTCATCCCACTCTTTTTCCTTGCCCTGGATATAGCGTTCTGCCACGGACAGCCCCAGCGCCTCCATCATAAGCCTGTCCCCCCGTAGCGCGTCAAGGGCATCTTTCAGGGAACCCGGCAGGCTCAGGATGCCTTTTGCGGCGCGCTGTGAGGCGCTCATGGCGAAAATGTTTTCTGGCGTTTCCTTCGGGGGTTCCAGGCCTTTTTCAATGCCCTCCAACCCGGCTGTCAGGCACAGCGCCAGCGTCAGGTAGGGATTGCAGGAGGGGTCCGGGCTGCGAAGCTCCAGCCGTGTGCTGCTGCCCCTCCCGGCGGGGACGCGGATGAGCACGCTGCGGTTGACGGAGGACCAGGCTAGGTAGCAGGGCGCCTCATAACCCGGAACCAGGCGCTTGTAGGAGTTGACCAGCGGGTTTGCCACCGCGGCCATTCCCCTGACATGCTCCAGGATGCCGGCGATGAAGCTGTAGGCCTCGCGGGAAAGCCCCTTGGCATCCTTCTCGTCAAAGAAAATATTCTTTCCGTTCTTGAACAGGGACATGTTCGTATGCATCCCGGAGCCGTTGATGCCGAAGATGGGCTTGGGCATGAAGGTCGCGTGCAGCCCGCTTTTCCTGGCCAGTGTTTTGACGGCCAGCCTGAAGCTCATGATGTTGTCGGCGGTCTTCAGCGCGTCGGCGTATTTGAAGTCGATCTCATGCTGGCCGGGCGCGACCTCATGGTGGGAGGCTTCGATCTCAAAACCCATCTGCTCCAGCGCCAGGCAGATATCGCGGCGGACCTCCTCGCCGTGATCCAGCGGGCCCAGGTCAAAGTAGCTCGCCTCGTCGCCCGTGACGGTGGAAGGGTTGCCCTTCTCATCCGTCTGGAACAGGAAAAACTCGCATTCAGGGCCCACCATGAAAGAGCAGCCAATGTCCTCCGCCTTCTTCAGCGCGCGTTTGAGCACACGGCGCGGGTCGCCCTCAAAGGGTTTTCCGTTGGGGGTGTGCACGTCGCAGATCAGGCGGGCCACCCGGTCATCTTCCGGTTGCCAGGGCAGCAGGGTGAAGGTGTCCAGGTCGGGGAACAGGCGCATGTCAGACTCCTCGATGCGCATGAACCCTTCGATGGAGCTGCCGTCGATGGCGACCTGATTGTCCAGCGCCTTTTCAAGCTGCGACGCGGTGATGGCGACATTTTTAAGCTGCCCGAAGATATCGGTGAACTGCAGGCGGATAAAGTGGATGTCTTCGTCACGGACCCGGCTGACGATCTCTTCCCTTGTCAATTTTCCCATACTCTTTCCTCCTCACATAAAAAGGAGCTGGTCATGCCGATGATTCATCAGCACCCTTGCCCCATGAACACGCAAATATTAGCGTCTGGAGAAAACCTTGTCAAGTTTTTCTTTCGTACTGGACGCACAGGATGATTTCCGAAAAAGGAAAGGCATCCCTCCGCGGTCAATCTGATGTTGCCGGCGTACTGAAATAGGACGGCTTGACAAATCCACCAAACAAGTATAACATGATGGTATCACAAGCAAGTGGAACAAAAGAGTACAACAAATGACTCCGCAATCATGGCATCCGTGACAGGATGACGCAGCCACAGTTCCAGCAGCGCAGCACCCAAATGAAACCAAACAAACGGATCACAGATCGGAGAAAACATGATGAGAAGCTTCCTGTCCCTGCTGCTGGCGGTATGCCTCGCTGCCTCATGCGGCATTTCATCAACTGCCTCGGCGGAAACAGCGCTGCCTTCCAGCGCGCTCACCTCCCTGACGCACAACTGCCCCAACACCGCCATCATGCGCCCTGAAGCTTTCAGTCCGCTGGAAGACACCTACCTGCTCACCGTGGCCAGCTGGGTCAGCCGGGTGACGCTGACCCCCGTGAGCGCTGACCCCAACGCCGTCATTGCGATCAACGGACTGGCGGGCCTTTCGGGCACACCGTCCCAGATCTTTGAGATGAATGATGAGCCGCAAACCGTAACCATCTCTGTTGTATCATCCGATGGGAGCAGCTCCGTTTATACCGTCTACCTGCAGCGCCGGCCCAGCAGCGCCCGGACAGGCGTCGCCGCGGGATTTCTCACCGCGGTTGAGCAGGAGGACGGAATAACCTACCTGGTCATGGATTTGGTGACGGTGACCTATCAGGGTGATCATGTTTCCAGCTTCACCAACGACAATGTCCCCGACCGCTACAGGTACCCCGCGGCCGCTGAATGTGTATTCTATTATGGCGGGACAGACAATCCTGTCATGGCGAAAAACGCGGACGACTTCAAGGCGCAAATAGCTCTGAACGGTACAGAACTCTTCAGCGTCATCTATATCCAGGATGAAATCGTATCCGTTTGGCCGTTTTCTTCTGATCTGACGGCCATCCAAATGGAGCCTGCCGCCGGGTTCATCAGCGTGACACCCCCGCCCGGAGGCGGATATGCCCTGCTGCGTGAAGGCAGCATAGGCGCCCTGGTGGTGCAACTCCAGCTGGCCCTGAAAGCCCGGGCCTTTTACAAAGGCAGCATTGACGGCTTGTATGGGGCCGGTTTGCGGGATGCCGTGAAAGCCTTCCAGCTTGCCTACGGACTGGTTCAGGACGGGGACGCGGGCGAGGATACACAGCGCCTGCTGTATGAGGGCGTGGTTCCCTCCGGAACAAAAGTGGCTTCCCCGACACCTGAGGCAACGCCCATCACGACCTTTGTGACCGTAACAGCCCCGCCGGATGGCGGAATGATCACACTCAAGGAGGGAGATGAAGGAATACTGGTCAAAAATCTTCAGCAGGCGCTGACAGACCAGGGTTACTACAAGGGGCAGACGGACGGGTTCTACGGCAGTGAAACCAGGGAATCCGTCATCAGCTTTCAGCATGCGCGCCATCTGGTTGAAGACGGCATGGCAGGCATTGATACGCAAAGCGCGCTGTATGCCGAACTTGGCCAGGCCGGGAATCCGCCCGCTGTCACGCCTGTCCCGTTTACCGCGAATGTCACCGCAGCGCCAAATGGAGACTATGTCACGCTCCGCCAGGGGAATATCGGCGCCCTGGTGATCATGCTCCAGCAGCAGCTCAAGGCGAAGGGCTATTACAAGGGCGAGGTTGACGGAATATTTGGCGAGGAAACCAAAGAAGCCGTCATCAGCTTCCAGCTGGACAATGGCCTGTCGCAGGATGGCGAGGCAAGCCCCGCTGTGCTTCTTACCCTGTATGAAGGCGATAATCCGGACAAATCGTAAGGAAAGCCGCGGGCTTTCGCCCTATCACCGGAAAAAGATGTTCCCGTATGAACGGGACAGGAAAGGAAAAGAAATATGCTTTGGATACTTGCGGTCATCCTGGTCGCGTTATGGCTTCTGGGCCTTGTCACAGCCACAACTCTGGGCGGGTTCATCCATGTGCTCCTGGTCATCGCGGTCATCGTCGTCCTGGTCAAAGTGATCCGCGGCAGGAGAATCTGATCTAAAAGGGCTGCAATCGTGCGGCCATGGCACAACAAGAACAAAAGCCCTGGGATGCAGCTGCCTGCCAGGGAGAATCACACAAAGGCAGCTGAAATGAAAGGGGATCCATCACATGAAAAAAATCATATCATTGATTCTGTCGCTCATACTGGCGCTCAGCGTCAGCGCAGGCGCATTCGCCTCGGTGCCGGAAACGGCCGGCGCGCCTGACTTCAATGTTTCAACCATCCTTTTCCCTGGCTCGCTGACAGTCTATCAGGGGGAGCCGGTTGACTTTACGGCGGTCACGACCTATACATCCAACAAGACCGACAACCAGCTGCTGCACTTCGTTTCCGATGCGTGGACCGGTGTGGACGCCTCCGTCCCCGCTGAGGAAACCTCGCTGGCTTTTGAGGCGGTTCCGGCGGCCGATTCCAATGAACGCCTGCAGGTGTTCACCGCCCGCGCGTCCTTATTCGTCAGCGATGAGCCCGGCCAGTATGACGTATACGTTACCTACACCATCACGCTCCAGCACGACTTCTCCGGGATGAGGACCTATAAAACCGTTATGACATCCATGATCATCACGATTGATGTGCTGGAAGGCACAGCGGATGCTGAAGTGATTGATGACACGCAGGCGCAGGAAGGCCTGCTCAATCGCGGACAGATCGTTTCCGCCTGGGCGCACTGGAAACAGACAAAAGGCAACAAAACCTTTCTGCCGGGCGGCCCTGGTGTCTACAGGTCACTGAACTGGTACAAGACCCAGGTGGAATACAGGGCTTTCAACTCCATCCAGGAAGTGTACGATTACCTTGACAGCATCTATGAGCCGCAGAACCGGCATGTGAAAAAAGACAAGCCGAACAAGGGCAACTAAACTCCAACCCATTGCGGGCATGATTGACAGATTCAAACAAACCGGATATCTTGAGCGGGATGCCCGAGAAAACACCATCAGATGAACCGTCTGAAAAGAACAAGCCCAATTCGCCGAGATCCGCCGGGGCAGGGAAAGCCGGATAACCTGCCCCGCAGCTGATCAAATTTCTAGATAGAACCCCCAAAAGGAGAAAACACCATGAAGAAAAACCCTGAAAAAAAGATAAAAGAAAAATCGGATGACTTGAAGAAAGCGGTATCCGCAAAAATCGATGAAGTGAAGAAAGACGCGGTCCGGCTGGATCGCAAGGCCTCCGCGGCAGTCAGTGAAACAGACAGGAAAGCAGGCAAGGCCGGGAATGAAATGAAGGCCGGCCTGCAGGAAATGAAGAAGGACATACAGCAGATTACCAGGAAGGCTGACAAGAAGAACCGGAAATGACCGCCGGTCAAAAAAACAGGTGGGAGCGGACATTTATGCAATATGACCCAGGCATTGAAAACGCAGGCGGATTGATCGGCGGGGTTGAGGATATCGTCAAAAACGTTGCTTCAGGGATAACAGCCCGGGTCAAGCTCAAGTATGGGGTGATCGACCTGGCAAAAGTCCCCGATCACGTCAATTATTCCAAAGTGGAAAAATACCTGCGTTCCATCAATGTCGAAATCACCAGAAGAATGTTCATGTCCTACCTGAAGGAAGAACTGCTTCCCGACGGGCATGAAGTAAAAAACAGCAATTACTCCTACTATACCAGGGAACAGGTCATCTATTTTATCCTCATTGACATGTTCAAGCCCATTTTGCCGCTTGGCAAAGTGAAAGTCCTCTTCGCCCAGATTCTCAATCCGATCATCACTCAAATCGGACTTGACGCCGCGTTCGGAACATTGTGTGAGATCATCGTTTATATGGCCGGCAAGTTCGAAACCGCCGTCTCAACTGCAGTCAGGGAAGAAAACCTGAAGACCAGGAACATTCCCCTGGGGGGGACCCATGGCACCCTGAGCGAAAAAGCGCAGTATGACATCGAAAACTATACGAATCTTGTAACGCTGTGCATGGCCAAGGGAGCCCTGGACTTTTACAGGTTCTCACCCTTCGCGCTGCTGGAGTAGCTGACCTTGATCTATCCGTTCCAAACGACCAAAAGAAAGGGAATAACATGAAATTATCCAAGAACCTCGGCATGATCCTTCTGGGCATCTGGCTCATCCTGACCGGTGTGCTGGCGATCTTCAATATCCAGATTGAAGGGAAAGAGATCGCCATGTCCATCCTGGCGATCGTTTCGGGCCTGTTGTTGCTGTTTGGCAAGTGATCCGCCGCTTCCGCTGTGAAAGCGGGCAAGCACCATCTACAAAAAAGGCGCCGGTCATCACCGGCGCCTTTTGCTTGATGCTGTCACCCCGGATTGTTTCCCGGTTTCCATGCCGCCGCTTTCTGCAGGGCTTTTTTCATCTCCGCGCCGTGCTTTTCAAGCGTATCCCCCACCACGGAGAAGGTCGGGATGATGTACTGTTCCAGCAGTCCGTTCGCGGTGGGCGAGAACCAGGCCTGCTCGTGGATGCCGCCGCTTCCGCCCGGCGCGGGGTAAGCCAGGTACCAGCTCTGCCGCGTGTAGCGAAGCATGGCCTGCTCCAGCCCCAGGGGCTGCATGAAGGTGGCGAACAGCCCGAAGATGTCCCACAGCAGGTCATAACCGTCCTCTCCCATGAGCAGCGCGCCGGGGAACTTTTTGTGGATCATTTCGCCCCAGGCTTTCATGCCCTCATAGGGGGAGAAATCAGGGCAGTTTTCCCAGCGGATCGCGCCGTCGAGGAAGACCCCGTCAAACCCGTATTCCTTCATCAGCTGGCAGCACATCCGGACATGCCTGTCCCTGAAACCCGGATGTCCGAAATTGACCAGCCAACCCATCTTTTCATAGAACAGGTCGCTGTTCCAGTCGATCCAGTTCTGCACCTTTCCGTCGCCGTATTCCGATTTCAGCCGCGCGCCCATCAGGCCATGCTTCCTCAGGAAGGATTCGTCAGCCAGGTTCGGCCCGCACAGCATGGGGATGATGTGCGCGCCCAGGCTGTGCGCGGTCCTGACGAGCGCTTTGAGGCCTTCCGCGCCGCCCAGTTCCGGCGCGGGGGTCATCACCGGGGAGCGGCTGTAATAGCGGCCTTCCCACGCGGGCAGGAACGCGAGGACGTGTTTTCCGGGAATGATCCTGCAGGCCTCGCGCAGCGCTTCTTCCTGCTGCGCGTAGGTCAGGTACACATGACCCGTCCAGTGAACGCCGTGAAGGTTGATGACGGCCTTCAGGTCATTGACCCACTGCCTCTCGGGATGACGCTCAAAGGGTTTCATGCCGAATACGTTCTCAAGGTCCCCGATGCGCCTGCCGACAACTTCGCTCCTCTTGACGCCCCGGCCGACCTCCCACAGGGGAAGCTCCAGCCTCTTTACGGATACGTGGGCATCCTCCTGGTGCGACAGGACCAGGATCGTCTCGCAGAGCAGATGGTCATAGTACGCGGAAAAGCACTTTCTGCGCACTTTTGTGTCGCGCGAGAGCGCGAAGGCCTCGGGCTGCCCTTCGCAGGGGATCATCACAAGCGGCATGGTGGCTGTGCGCCCCGGCCAGGACAGGACCTCTGCGTGTTTCCCGGGCGCTACGGACGTCACGGGCATGTTTTCGGACTCCCCGACCAAATGCTTCACCGCAAGGCCCCGGACCAGCAGCACAAGGCTCCGGCCAATTTCCGCCTCATGCCCTGCGTGGCCGCTGATGCTGAAAATGCCTTTCTCATCATATGAGATCCGCAATGACATGCTCCCGGGCGCGGTCTGCTGACCGCCTGCCCAACAAAGCCGTGCGGCGTCCAGCCTGGACTGATTCGTCCCTGAAGTGATGTGGACAGACGCCGGGTCGGGGGCGTACAGGTTTTGCGCCGTGGCAAGCCTTAAGGCAAAGGAAAGGCCGTTGAGCGTCAGCCAGGTGTCCTTGAAATCAAAACCCAGTGTGTTCATTTGTTTTCTCCAATTTGCTGATCCCTTGGGCTCAGGCGCCGCCGGAAGGATTGCCCCCGGTGATGACGGGGCGCCTGGGCTTTATGCGGATGCTCTGCAGCGCCCACGGCTGGGGAGTGATTTCAACCGTGTCATCTGTGACGTCCAGCGGCTGGGTGCCCCGCTCCAGGGCATCGGTCAGATCGGCCCCGGCGACAGGCGCGCAGGTGATGGAATGCGGCTTTACGCTGTTTTGATACAGCCGAAGCAGGACGCTTTCACCGTCCTGCAGGGGCAGGAGCGCCGTAACGCGCGCGTCGCCTGTCAGGCGCAGCAGGCTGCCCTCCTGCGGAAGCCTGCCGACGTGAAGGCTGTTGGAATGCGCGAAGATCGGATGTGAAAAACAGAAGGCCCGACGGGTGAGCGCTGCCCAGTCAAAATCGGGCACCGCTGCCAAGCCGATCTCCATGTGGTGCACGCCGGCTTCGGGAAGCTTGTCCGGAGAATGCGATGAACGCAGCAGGCTCACCTGCAGCGCGCCGGCAAAGGCGCGGTACCCATATTTGCAGTCAGTGGTCAGCATCAGCCCGCCTCCCTGACGGATCGGCGCCGCGTAGAGATGCGCGGGGACATCCTGGTCCGCCTGGGCACGGTCGATGAAGCCGCCGGCAATATCGTACCGGACGCTGCCGGCGTCATACGCATAGGGCATGTGGAACTGCAGCTGCGGAACAGGCTTCCCTTCCGCGCCTTTTTCCTGCCAGTCCACCTCCACGGAGAAGCGGAGCATTTCCCCGCTGAGCGAAACATTCACGCTGAGCTTGGAGGACCCAAAGGAGAGCTCATAGGAGAGGCGCTCGGACACGCCGCCTGTCCTGATCTCCTGGAGGGACACAAAGCATTCCTGATTCAGGTTTTCGATTTTGCCGTACCGGCCAAGCATCCACGCGGAGAAATAGCCGATGTCCTGCTCCTGGGCAAGACGGAAACAGACAGGCCTGCTGAGGAGTTCTTCCCCTGTCCTCTTGTCTGTCAGGGATATCAACGCCAGCGAACAGGAGTCAAACTCCGCGCGCACAACGTCGTTTTCCAGGGCCGGATTGCCGCTTCTCCAGTGCTGTACGCGGGTGTTTTCACGGTAGGGGGTAGGTTTCAGCGCCTTTGCGCGCGCCACATAACAGGTGGTATAACCGAATGCCGGGACCTTGGCGATGAAGGCGATCCTGATGAAGGTATGAGACCAATACTTTTGCTTGTCAGCAATAACCTCAAACGGGATCTCCTCCTTTGAGGCGCTGTATATGGATGTTGACAGCAGCGGCAGATCCCAGTCCCATAGGGTAATCCCGATTTTTTCCTCCCGGTCATAGCAGGTTGTATTGAAAAGGGTATACGCGCGCACTTCCCCGCTTCCCCGGGACACGTCCGACACATTGCAGGTTGTGGTAAAGCCGCTTTGCTCCAATAAAGCGCCTTTGAACGCGCTCCTGCCGGCGCCCGCGCCCTCGGCGGTTGATTCCGGGTGCGGACGGGCGGGGACGCCAAAGGCGGAGGTGTCGATCTGCCCGCCCAGCATATACATGGCGCGGCTTGAATTGCCCACCGCGAAGCTGTCAGCCTCCTGAAACAGCCCAAGCGCGTGTTCGCGGGTGTCCCTGACGCCGCTGCCCGGCAGGATATCATGGAAATGATTGAACAGCACATTTTTCCATGCGCGCGTGAAATCCGCAGCCGGCTGGGGCTCACAGCCGGCCAGCCTTGCCATGCTGACCAGCGCCTCGCTGTCATACAGGTGGTCCTCGCCGAAACGGTTGGCCTGCTTGATGCGCGACTGGGAGGTGTAGCAGCCGGTTAAGAGGAAGTTCAGTTCGTGCTCCACCACCGGAAAGTGCTGGCGGTCCCCCTCGATCCTGTGGAAATACTCATCGATGCGGCCGAAACGTATTTCGGGGAAAAGCGGCCATGACTGCATTTCCAGCAGCCGCTCAATATCCCGGCGCGTCGGGCCGCCGCCGTGGTCGCCCACGCCGTATACCTTCAATCCGGTTTTAACGCCGTTGCGGTCGCAGAAACCCGGAAGGAAAGAGGCCACCCCGTATTCGATCGGGTTGTCATACCAGTTGGGCTCGCGGTGCACCAGCACTTCGCTGCCCGACGGCGAGCGCCAGCGGTAGATCTCCTCGTTCTCGTTGCCGCGGCAATGGTACATGTATTTGACGCCGCCATGCGCAAGCGCTTCCGGGACGCCGATCGCGTGCCCGAACGTGTCAGGCTCAAAGTCCAGCTGCAGCGTGTCGGGGTCAAGATCCAAAAGCCTGGAAAGATAGCGTTTTGTATAAAGCAGGTGGCGCATCATGGATTCTGTGTTGATCATGTTCTTGTCAGGCTCCACCCAGTGCGTCGCCGCGACTTCCCATCTCCCCTCACGGACCCTCTTTTTGATCGCGGGCAGCATCGACGGCGCGCATTTCTCAATGATCTCATAGGTGGCCGCCTGCGACTGGGTGAAGGTGAAAAGCGGATATTCCTCCATCATGTCCAGCATGGTCTGGAAGGTGTCGATCACGATGCTGGTGGTTTCAGGCATGCTCCACAGCCAGTTCATGTCGATGTGCGCGTGCGCGGCGCAGATCAGGCACAGGCTTTTTGCCTGCGCGCTGTATCCGGCCAGCGCTTCTTCTTCCAGAAGCGCCGCCTGCCGGGTTACAGCGCCGTCTGATTCAAGGAGGTTTTCCAGCCGGCGCACCGAAGGCTCCAGCGCCGCCGGGTTTTTCAGCAGGCTGTTCAGGTAGGCCAATTCGCTAAGGATCCTCTGCGCCCAGGGTTGTCCCTGTGTCTTCTGCTGGAGCTGTTCAATCTGTTTTTGCATGAGAGTTCCTTCCTGTCACAGACGTTTATATGATTTCCATCGCGTCGCACCCGGAAAGCTTCGGCATGGCGGGCG
>DIWD01000074.1:2912-8576 GCA_002428405.1 bacterium UBA6115 | reverse complement strand
AAAACGCCATCCTCGCGGACAAGGTCTGCGTTCTGCTCCCATATTCGCGGAAAGAAAAGGCATTCCACCTGCCCGGTAAGGTCCTCCAGTGTGATAAAGGCCATCAGGCCCCCGCTGCGCGTTGCCTTCTGCTTGATGTTGACGACCAGGCCGCCCAGCTGGATATACCGCCCGTCTTCGCTGATGCCCCTGTCCTCCCGCTCTGCCAACTCATCAAGTGCCAGCGCTGACCAGATGAGGTTGTCCAGCTCACCCGCGTAGGCGTCAAGGGGATGGCCTGAGATGTAGACCCCGGTCACTTCCTTTTCCATCGCAAGGATCGCGTGCAATGGATACTCCTTCAGGTCAGGGTATTTCCTGATCACGCCGTCACGCCCGTCTTCCCTTGCGGTGTCGAACAGCGAGAGCTGGTTTTTATGGTTGCTGCGCCGGCTGCGCTGGTCAGCGTCCAGGACGCCCTCATAAACCTGCATGCACTGGACCCGGCTGCCGCCCATGCCGTCAAAGCATCCCGCCTTGATGAGGGCCTCGCAGGCGCGTTTGTTCACCATACTGCTGTCCACCCGGTGACAGAAGTCGAAGATGTCCAGGAAGTCGCCCCGCTGTTCCCGCTCCTGGACAATGCTCCAGGCCGCTTTCTCGCCCAGGCTCTTGATTGCGTTGAGCCCGAAACGGATGCCCTTTTTGCCCTTCTCTTCATCCACATGGAACTTGACCCTGGATTGGTTGATCTTGGGCGGCAAAACGTGGATTTTCTGCTTTCGGCAGAACTGCACATAGGCGGAAACCCTGCTGGCAGCCCCCAGGTAGGAATTGATGAGCGCCGCCATGAACTCCGCCGGATAATGATATTTCAGCCATGCGGTCTTCACACACAGCAAGGCGTAGGGCGCGGCGTGGGATTTATTGAAAGCGTAACTCGCAAAAGCGGTCATTTCATCATAGATCCTTTCCGCAGCCTCCTGGGGGATCCCCCTGGCCAGACAGCCGGGAACGCCCTCGTCCGGGGAGCCATGGATAAAAATCTCACGCTCGCGCTGCATGACATCCTTCTTCTTTTTACTCATCGCGCGGCGGATCTCATCGCTGCGGCCATAGCTGAAGCCGGCCAGATCCCGCACGATCTGCATTACCTGCTCCTGGTAGACCATGCAGCCATAAGTGACTCCCAGAATTGGCGCCAATTCCGGGACGATGTATCGGATGCTGTCAGGCTGGTGCTTGCCCTTGATAAAACGCGGGATGGATGCCATAGGTCCGGGACGGTAGAGCGAAATGGCCGCGATAATGTCTTCGAAACGCTCTGGCTTGAGCTCCGCGATAAAGCTGCGCATACCTCCGCTTTCCAGCTGGAACACTCCGTCTGTGTCTCCCAGGGACAGCATCCGGTACACCTCCGGGTCATCGATGGGGATGTCCTCATCCCTGATATGGACGCCGGATTCCGACATCATCGCCAGGGTATCGCGGATAACGGTCAGCGTGCGCAGGCCCAGGAAGTCAGTCTTGAGCAATCCAAGTTCCGCGATGTTCCCCATGGCATACTGGGTAGTGATTACCTCATCGTTGGTTTGAAGCGGCACATATTCCGTCAGCGGTTTTTCAGTGATCAGCACCCCGGCCGCGTGTGTCGCCGCGTGCCGGGGCATGCCTTCCAGCAGGGAGGCTGTGTCCAGCAGCCGTCTGACCCTTTCGTTCAGCTCCCTTGCCTCGCGCAGCTGGGGATTTGTCTCCAGCGCTTTTTCCAATGTGATGTTCAGTTCCATCGGCACCATCTTGGCCACCTGATCCGTTTCCTGATATGTGTAGCCAAGCACGCGGCCCACGTCGCGGATGACGCCCCGCGCGGCCATGGTGCCGAAGGTGATGATCTGCGCCACATGATCATATCCGTATTTGCCCGCAACATAATCGATGACCTCGCCCCTGCGCTCATAGCACAGGTCGATGTCAAGGTCCGGCATGGAGACCCGCTCGGGATTGAGGAAGCGTTCAAACAGGAGATTGTACTTCAACGGGTCCAGCTGCGTGATGTTCAGGGAGTAGGCCACGATGGAGCCGGCGCCGCTGCCGCGACCGGGGCCGACCATGATGCCCTTTTCACGGGCATATCGGATAAAGTCCCATACGATGAGGAAATAGTCCACAAAACCCATGGAAATAATGACGCCAAGCTCGTACTCCAGCCGTTCTTTCGCCTCCGGCGGCTCCTGCGGATACCGGGCTTTCAGCCCTTCCCGGCACAGGCGGACAAGCAGTTCCCGGTTGCTTTCGGAGGTGTCAGAAAGATAGTGCGGAAGGTGGTGTTGGCTGAAGTCAAAATCAACATTGCAGCGCTTCGCGATTTGCGCTGTGCGCTCCACAGCATCCCCCAGGTGCGGGAACAGCCTGCGCATTTCCTCTTCGCTCTTGACGTACAGTTCCTCCGTTTCCATGCGCATCCGCTGCTCGTCCTCCAGCGTCTTGCCGGTCTGGATGCACATCAAAACTTCCTGCGCGTGCGCGTCCCCACGCCTCAAGTAATGACAGTCATTGGTAACAACCAGCGGGATGCCGGTGTCTTCGGACAGCTTCACCAGCTGGGGGAGCACTTGTTTTTCCTCGCGGATGGCGTGATCCATCAATTCAATGAAATAGTTGCCCTTGCCCATGATCCGCTGCATCAGCAGGGCGTGATTTTTCGCATCCTCGTTCCGCCCCTCCAGCAGCAGTTTTGGCACCTCGCCGGACAGGCAGGCGGAGAGGGCGATCAGGCCGGCGGCATGTTTTTCCAGCAGTTTCAGGTCGATCCTGGGCTTATAGTAGAAACCTCTCGTAAAACCTTCGCTGCTCAGTTTCATCAGGTTGCGGTAGCCTTCCATATTTTCACATAGCAGGATCAGGTGGCTGTATTCACGGGTGACGGAGGTCTTCTCGTCCATATCGGCGCATAAATAGACCTCGCAGCCGATGACGGGGTGAATGTTGTTCAATTTGCATGCCTTATAGAAATCAACAGCGCCATATAAAACGCCATGGTCGGTCACAGCGCAGGCGTCCATGCCCAGCTCCCTGAGCCGTTCCATCAGGGGAATGATCCTGCAGGCCCCGTCAAGCAGACTGTATTCCGTATGCAGATGCAGGTGCGTAAAAGACATTTTCTTCCTCCCTATGCGGGCCATTATACCGGATTTGGGGACCCCGTTCAATCAAGCGCCTTGCGGTACGGGCATCCTTGACTTATACTCCGAAAAAAGGAGGGGGCATGCAGGACACAACCATTGCGGCGCTTGCGACGCCGCCGGGCCGCTCTGGCCTGGCTGTTATCCGCATTTCAGGACCCTGTGCGGAAAGGATCCTGCGGGAGATTTTTATTCCCGCGAATCCTGAGGCTGCCTTTTCTGACCGCGTGATGATGTACGGCAGCGCTGTCTTTCATGGGCGGCTGCTGGACGAGTGCATGGCGCTGATCATGCGCGCGCCACGCAGCTACACCCGTGAGGATGTCGCGGAAATCCAGGTACACGGAGGGGAACAGGTTGTTTCATCCATCCTGAAGTCCCTGTTCGCCCTGGGCGCTGTACCGGCGCAGCCAGGGGAGTTCACACGCCGCGCCTTCCTGAACGGAAAGATCGACCTCAGCCAGGCTGAGGCAGTGATGCAGCTCATCGCTTCCACCGGTTCCATGGCATCCGACGCTGCGCTCAGGCAGCTGCAGGGCGGCGCGCTGCGTTTCATCCAGGATGCGCAGGCGGAATTGCTGAAACTGATGGCCGGGATCACAGCGGCGATTGATTATCCTGAGGAAATCGATGAAGCGGAGGCAGTGGCTGGAATCCTGCCAGGGATCACCTGCCTTGTGGCTTGCCTGCAGGAAGCCTGCGACGAGCGCGCGGCGAGGGTACTTGAAGAAGGGCTGCATGTGGTGATCTGCGGCAAGCCCAATGTGGGAAAGTCTTCCCTGCTCAATGCCCTGCTGATGGAGGAGCGCGCCATTGTGACAGACATCCCCGGCACCACCCGGGACCTGGTGACCGGCGCTGTCGAACTGGATGGCATCCGGGTACTGCTCAAGGACACGGCAGGCATCAGGGAGGACGGGGAGACTGTTGAGATGATCGGTGTGCAACGCGCGCTGGACGCGATCAAAAGCGCGGACCTCCGGGTGATGGTTCTGGACGCCAGCGGCAAGCCGGACGGACGGGATGAGATGATTCTGGATACCATCAGCGGTTATGCCAGCCTGTCCGTTTTGAATAAATGCGATCTGCCCCTTGATCCGGATATCGGCAAATGGCTGGAGGGGAAAGGCGTCAAAGCTGAGGACACCATTTTGCTGTCGGCCAGGACCGGGGAAGGGCTGGATACCCTTCGGCGCGAGATCCGCGCGCATGCCGGTAATCCGGGAGAAAACGCGCTCACCCTGGCGCGCCATACGCGTCTGGCACGGGAAACGGCCCAATCCCTCCGCAATGCCGCGCAGGCGATGAAAGATGGACTGCCGCTGGATCTCTGTATGGTGGATTTGAACCAGGCCTTGCTTTCGCTGGGGGCCATCACCGGCGAAAATGTATCCGAAGCCCTGCTGGACGAAGTGTTCTCCGCTTTCTGTGTTGGGAAATAAACCATTTTCTATTGATCAAGGCCCCGGATTTCCGGGGCCTTTTGTTGATGGATGGAATTGATTTTACTCTGCGTCGACCTTTGCCATGTGGCGGATGAGGTCGACCACCTTGCAGGAATAGCCCCACTCATTGTCATACCAGGCAATCAGCTTGACGAAGGTCTCATTGAGCATGATGCCGGCGTCGGCGTCGAAAATGGAGGTGCGCGCATCATGGATAAAATCGCTGGACACGACCGCGTCCTCAGTGTAGCCGACAATGCCCTTCCACTCCTTGCTTTCAGAGGCAGCTTTCATGGTGGCCTTGATGTCCTCGTAGGTGGTAGGGGTATTGAGCGTACAGGTCATATCAACCACGGACACGTCAATGGTGGGAACGCGGAAAGACATGCCGGTGAGCTTGCCTTTGAGTTCAGGGATGACCACGCCCACGGCCTTGGCGGCGCCGGTTGAGGAGGGGATGATGTTCGCGCTTGCCGCGCGGCCGCCCCGCCAGTCTTTCTTGGAAGGGCCGTCAACTGTCTTCTGGGTGGCGGTGGTGGAGTGCACCGTGGTCATCAGGCCTTCCTTGATGCCGTATTTGTCATTGATGACCTTGGCCAGGGGGGCCAGGCAGTTGGTGGTGCAGGANNTTGACGCCCATGACGAACATGGGGGTTTCCTTGTCCTTGGCCGGTGCGGTGATGATGACCTTCTTGGCGCCGCCAACAAGGTGCGCGCTGGCCTTGGGGGTGTCAGTGAACACGCCGGTAGCGTCCGCGATGTATTCAGCACCTGTTTCGCTCCAGGGGATTTCTTCCGGCTTCATGAAGGCATATACCTTGATGGCCTTGCCATTGACATACAGGAGGCTCTTATCCTTGTCCGCGCTGACTTCACCCTTAAAGCCGCCGTGTACTGTATCATACTTGATCATATAGGCCATGTATTCCACATCAATGAAGGGATCGTTGACGGCGACCACCTGCACCTCCTTGGGATACTGAAGCGACGCGCTGAAGACCAGTCCGCCAATACGTCCAAATCCGTTGATGCCGATTTTAATCATGTGTTTTCCTCCT
>DIWD01000074.1:0-2891 GCA_002428405.1 bacterium UBA6115 | reverse complement strand
GAAGACACCCGGGCATGGAAAAGCCCGCTTGCCTGCGGGCTTCTTCATAAGATAATCAATACTTCCGTTTGCGCGCGGCTTCCGCCTTCTTCTTGCGCTTGACGCTGGGCTTTTCATAATGCTCGCGCTTGCGGACTTCGGCGATAACGCCGGAGCGGGCGCATTGACGCTTAAAACGCTTCAGAGCGCTTTCCAGCGTTTCGTTTTCCTTGACCCGTACTTCAGACACCTGTTTCCCCCCCTTCGCACATCTCGCCTGGCTGACGCCGTTTGCACGGCGGATGGCGACCGATGACTCATTATAACTGCCTGCGTACTTGCCGTCAACCGCCAATTGTCTTTGTATGCAACAGTTCTGTAAAGTTGACATACCCGGCAGGTTTGAATAGAATAATACGGTTGGAATAAAGAATGAGGGAAACCTGATGTGCTATGATTTATTGATAGTTGGCGCGGGTCCGGCAGGGATTTTCACCGCCATTGAGCTGTTGCGGCGCGGCAGCAAAAAGAAAATACTGATCGTTGAAAAGGGGCAGCCGATCGGAAAACGCCGCTGCCCCAAGGGCACGGAGGGCCGCTGTGTTTCCTGCCGCCCCTACTGCCATATTACCACTGGCTTTTCCGGCGCGGGGGCCTTCTCCGACGGTAAACTGTCCCTCTCCCATGAGGTTGGGGGCCAGCTGCCCGATCTGGTCGGAGTTGCCTTCTGCCAGGATATGATCGACTATACGGACAGCATCTATCTTGAGTTTGGCGCTCAGCCCCGGGTGGAAGGATTGGTGGAGGACGAGAGGATCAAGAACATCCGCCGCCGAGCCATTCAGGCAGGGCTCAGGCTGGTGGATTGTCCGATCCGCCATATGGGGACAGAAAAAACACAGGGGATTTATGGCGCGATTCAGGAGTATCTCATTGCCAACGGCGTGGAAATCAGATTCGGGGTCAACTGTGTTGACCTGCTTCTGACCAACAGCCATTGTGTGGGGATCATCGCGGAAAAACCTGACGGCACGAATCGCGAGGAAATCCGCGCGAAGGACACCGTCATCGCCACTGGCCGGCGCGGCGCTGACTGGCTTGAGAAAACCTGCCAGGAGCATGGTATCGCTCACCAGCCGGGCACGGTGGATATCGGTGTGCGCGTTGAAGTGCGCAGTGAAGTGATGGAAGAAGTCAACGACGTGCTGTATGAAGGCAAGTTTGTGGGCTATCCGCGCCCGTTCAAGGACAAGGTCCGCACTTTCTGCCAGAACCCGGGCGGCTTTGTCAGCCAGGAGAATTATGATAACGACCTTGCCGTGGTCAACGGGCACAGTTACAAAGACATCAAAAGTGAAAACACCAACCTGTCCATTCTGTCCTCGCACAACTTCAATACCCCCTTCAACCAGCCCATCGCCTACGCGCAGAAGATTGGCGAGCTTACCAACATGCTGGCCAACGGACACATCCTGGTGCAGCGCTTTGGGGACATCCTCGACGGCAAGAGAACCTGGGAGAAGGAGCTGCTGCGCGCCAACGTAAAGCCCACCTTAAAAGACGCCGTCGCGGGAGATATCACAGCCGCCATGCCTTACCGGGCCATGACCAACATCGTCGCCTTTATCCAGGCGATGGAGCTGGTCGTTCCAGGCTTTGCCGCGCCGGAGACGCTGCTGTACTCACCTGAACTGAAGTTCTACTCCAACCGTGTCCGGATGGATGAGCGCCTGAACACCAACATCAAAGGCTTTTACTCCCTGGGTGATTCCAGCGGCTGGACCCGCGGGCTGATGATGGCCTCGGTCATGGGGGTGATACTGGGGGACAGGCTGGCAGACGCGGAGATGGCCGCAACATAATCCTTCATGACAGGCAATGGCGGGGCCGTCATGACTGACAGCCTTTTATTTGTGACGAATCATGAAACAATGCATCCGAAGTCTTGCAAATCCATGACGAACCTTTTACAATCCAATTCTAAGTCTTTGGAACGAGGTTGTTGAATGAAACGCACACTGGCACTCCTTTTGGCCCTGATGCTGTTCCTGCCCCTTGCGTCCGCGGAAGAAACAACTGCGATGGGGGAGGAGGAAGTTGTCATTGTTACTTCCGAAGGCCGCGAGCTCAAATACGGTGACAAGGGAGAAGAAGTCAGGCTGCTGCAGACCCGGCTGAAAGACCTCCGCTATTATAACGGTCCTGTTACAGGCAACTACCTGGATGCTACCCGAAAGGCCATCCGCGCTGTACAGGAAGCATATGGGCTGGAAGTGACCGGGATCGCGGACCTTGGCTTGCAGGAACTGATATATGGCGATGCACATCGCCCGCTGAAAAAAGGGGATACCGGGAAGGACGTCAGCCGGCTTCAAACAAGGCTGAGCGAGCTGGGCTACTATTGGGGTAAGGTGTCCGGCAATTATCTGGACGGCACCACTGCCGCGGTCGGCCATTTCCAGGAGGAGAACAGCCTTGCGAAAACCGGCAGCGCAGATGTAAAAACCCTCATCCGACTATATTCTGATGACATCGTGATGCCGTCGCCGGATCCCGCCGCGACGCCCATACCTGTCCCCACCCCGCCAAAAGAAATAAAGTATACCGGCGTCATCGGATACGGCGCCAAGAACAGCCAGGTCAAACTGATCCAGGAGCGTCTGACTTCGCTGGGTTATTTTGACCGAAAATTGACAGGCGGATTTTATGAGCACACCAGCAAGGCCGTCAAGGAGTTCCAGCGCCTGAACGGCCTGGTTTCCGACGGCGTTGTCGGAGAACAGACCTGGAATGTTCTTTTCTCCCTGGACGTTGTGCGGTCCGGCGGAGCGCCGAAACCTTCGCCTGAACCCACCCCCATTCCCTACTACCTTGAAGTGGATGTCGCCAACCAGCTCATCAAGGTATTCGGC